>JARGOD010000002.1 GCA_029210205.1 Verrucomicrobiales bacterium
AGCTCTGCGTGACATCGGCCATCGCGTCGAGGGTGACGTCATTTGAATCATAGATGAGGACGAGGTTATCGAGCCCGTTGTGACCGGCAAAAGCGATCGCCTCGGAGGCGACGCCTTCCTGAAGACAGCCGTCACCAGCGAGACAGTAGATGGTCTGGTCGAAAATGGTGTGCTCGTCAGTGTTGTACTTGGCGGCCGCCATTTTACCGGACAGCGCGTAGCCGACCGCATTTCCGACTCCCTGTCCGAGTGGTCCAGTCGTCGCTTCGACCCCATCGGTCTCATCGAACTCGGGGTGACCCGGAGTGATGCTATGGAGCTGGCGAAAGTTTTTGACCTCATCGAGGGAGAGATTGTAGCCGGAGAGGTGAAGCCACCCGTAGAGGAACATGGAGCCGTGACCCGCGGAAAGGATGAAGCGGTCTCGGTTGAGCCACTTGGGCGCTGCGGGGTTGTAGCTCATTGCGTGGCCGTAGAGAACGGCTCCGATGTCAGCGGCGCCGAGGGGCAATCCGAGGTGTCCGGAGCTGCAGGCGTGGACGGCGTCGATAGCGATACCGCGGGCCTCATTGGCGGCGGTGGAAAGGGCGTCTAGGTTCAGTTCACTCATAAGTCTGTTGCGATTCCTATTTGGATATAGAATTTGCGGCAACGTTTGGCCCATTTAATTGGCTACGCAAGCGCCTTATGGAGTCAGCTTCTTTGAATTAGATGATTAGATCTGATGAAAAAGCCGCATGACAGCGCCTGAATTTTCGGGCATGTAGCGACCAACATGGCAGAAGACAGCAACCAGATTCTAAAAATCGGATTACCGAAAGGAAGTCTCTTTGATCCTACTTTGGATCTCTTTGAGAAAGCAGGCTACAACATCACAGGCGCGGCGCGCTCCTATCGTCCGTCGATTGACGATCCTGAGCTCCAGGTTCGCATCATTCGTGCGCAGGAGATCGGGCGCTACACCGACCATGGCTTTCTCGACTGTGGTATTACCGGGATGGACTGGATCGCTGAGAATGGCGCAGACGTTCATGTCGTTTGCGATCTTCCCTACAGTCGTGCGACTTCCAATCCGACCCGCTGGGTCCTCGTCGTTCCGAATGATTCCCCGATTCAGTCGGTGAAAGATCTCGAAGGCAAGCGTATCGCGGCCGAGGCGATTGGGATCGTTGAGAAGTATCTCGAAAAGAACGGCGTCAATGCCGAGGTCGAATTCAGCTGGGGTGCGACCGAGGTGAAGGTGCCGGAGCTGGTCGACGCGATTGTCGATATTACCGAGACAGGATCTTCGCTCCGCGCGAATAATCTCCGGATCGTCGATGAACTGATGCAAAGTTATCCGCAGTTTGTCGCGAAGAAGGAATCGTGGGAAGATCCCTGGAAGCGCGCCAAGATTGAGCGCATGGCAGTGCTTTTGCAGGGTGCTTTGACGGCTCGTGACATGGTCGGGCTGAAGATGAATCTTCCCGAGGCGTCCCGGGATGAGGTCCTTAAGCTTCTACCATCAATGCGGAAGCCAACCGTTTCCCGCCTCACGCAGGACGGCTGGGTCGCGATTGAAGTCGTCCTGACCGAACTTCAGGCACGTGAATTGATTCCTCAGTTGAAAGAACTCGGCGCTGAAGGAATCATCGAATACCCCTTGAATAAAGTGATCGGTTGACCGATAGTCGCCGCCCGCGCGATTTCGGAAGGTTCCGACGCCGGAAAAATTGAACTATTTCTGATTATGGGATCCCTCAAAAAGAAGCGGAAAACCAAAATCAACAATCACAAGCGACGTAAGCGCATGAAGGCTAACCGCCATAAGAAGCGTTTGCGTTACAAGAGCTGATCGTTGATCTTGGTCGCATGAATACAATGCAGCGAGGTGGCCTTCAATTGAAAGCACACCGCTGCATTGTTGCGTACGGCCTTTCAATATTTCTTCTATCAGTCACGGTGGCGGCTAAAGCGGAGCTGTCTCTCGAAGACTTCGCGGAGATAAACATCAATCAATATTTCGAGCCGAAAGAGGAACTCATCCTTTCGGGCGAAGGGAAAAAGAAAGCCCAGGCACTTGCTTACTATTCAGTAGGGCGCAGCCATGAGGCGAAGGGACAACTCGATGAGGCGATTAAGTCCTATCGTAAGGTGCTTGAGAATCAGCCCGACCAGTTTTTTCTCGCCCGCAAAACCGCTTACCTTCTCGCTCGGAATGGAAGCAACGATGAGGCTTTAAAGTTGCTCGAAGAAAATCTGGAGAATAATCCAAACGAACCTTTCTCGCACATCGCCCTGTCCGAGTATCTCGTGACCTATCAGTCGAACGAACAAAGCGGCCGTGATCGGGCTTTTTCGGTGATCGAGGAGGCAGTGGATCAATTTCCGGATGAGCCCGCTGTGTATGAGCACCTTGTGAAGCTTTATCTGATGAATAATCAGCGGGAGGAAGCACGTGAACTGATTGCGAGGGCAGCAGCGAGGGGCAACTCGGATGTTCGTTTCTGGCTGAGACTTGGAGCGGTTGCGGTTCGCGCGTGGCCAAGGCTCGATAATTCAGGCCCGGACGTCCAGCGCCAGTTGGTGAACGACATTTACGCCAAGGCTCTGAAGAGCGCCGGCAATGACATGAGGGCAGTGGAGACGGTGGGAGACTACTATCATGCGACGCGGCAGTTTGATCCGGCGATTCGTGCCTACGTCGAAGTGATTGGAGCCATGCCTGATCAGCTGAAAGTCAGATTAAAGCTCGCCCATGTCTATGGAGCAAAGGGTGACGAGGAGAAGGTGATCATGACTCTGAAAGAGATCCTCGAAATTGATCCTGAAAGTTCCGATACCCACAAGAGGCTCGCGCAGATATACATGAGTAATGAAGACTATCTCGCGGCAATCCCACACTTGAGAAAGTCACTCGAAATCACGAAAGGTACAGCTACGGAATACGGTGCGCTTGCGCGAATGATGATAGAGTCCGAGGAGCACGAGGCGGCGATCGAGTTCATGAAGGATGCCGCTTACTTGTTTCCTGAGAATCCAGACTTCCCTTTTCTGCTGACCTTTTCACTGGGGCGGCTTGAGCGATGGGAGGAATCAATTGAGGAGTTTAAAAAGACGGTCGAGCTGGCCGGCGATGAAGAGGCGCAGATACTCAACGAGTCGTTTTTCTTTCGCTACGCCGCTGCCCATGAGCGTTTTGGCAATATCGAAGAGGCAGAGAAGCTCTTTCAAAAGACCATTGAGATGATCTCAAAGAAAGAACCGGATGAACAGAATTCACAGTTCGCCGCGACGGTCTACAACTATCTGGGATACATGTGGTTGGAAAATGACATGAATCTTGATGAGGCAGGTGAACTCATCAAAACGGCTGTCGATCTCGATCCCGAGAGTGGAGCGATCGCGGACAGCCTGGGATGGTATTATTTCAAGCGAAGTAGATTTGAAGAAGCGAAGGCTGAGTTGCTGCGTGCTGAACAGTTGATTGAGGAATCCGATCCGGTGATTTTTGATCACATTGCACAGGCTTTTTACATGTTGGGTGAGAGGGAAGAGGCGCTCGACTACATGAGAAAAGCCGTTGAGATGGATCCCGAAAATCAGGAGTTCAAAGATCGCCTTAAGTCCTATGAGGCGAGTCCCCCAAAGATTGGGAAACCTGAAACGACTGGGGAGTCAGCGCCGGAAGCTGACTCCGCTGAACTCAAGCCGGCGGCTTGACCGTTCTTGATGGAGTTTTCTGAGTCCAGGGCAGCAGCTGACCTGCAGTGGCTTTTACAGTGCCCTTCCCTGATTCAGAGTGAGGAGAATTTCGCATTCAAAAGCATTGAATCCCGAAGCTTTGACTGGGGACCGGTCAGGCGTTTCCTTGGAACCAAGGCCGCTCATCGTGTCGGTTACTACGTCGAGTCTCTCGTTCAAACCTTATTGGAATCAGATCCAACGGTGTTTGATCTTCAGCATGGAATTCAGATCCGGCGGGAGAAGGAGACCCTCGGTGAACTGGATTTTTTATTTCAGAAAGAAGGACGGCTACACCATCTCGAAATCGCGCTGAAGCTTTATCTTTGCTATCCGGAAAGAGCTCAGAACGGAAGCCAATTCGTCGGGCCAAACGCTACCGACAGCTTTGAGCGGAAACGAGATCATCTCCTCGGGAAGCAGCTGCCTGTTGGGCGCGAATTTTTCCCTGAGATTGAAGAGAGCTGTCAGACCGTGAAGGGAATGATCTTTTATCACCCCTCGGATGAAGGAATGGTGGCAGCGCCGGAATTGCTGAATCCCAGCCACGCGAGGGGGATCTGGATCCGGGAGAGCGAGTTGGAGAGTTTTCTTTCCGGTCTCCCATCCGGCCAAAGCGGTAGAATTTTACGAAAGCCTTTCTGGTTGGGTGCGCACGGCGGCGATCTCGGCTTCGAAGACATCGAACAAGCAGCATCGGGTCATTTTCAAGAATGGGACGGTCCTGTTTTTCTCGCTCTTTTTGAGAATGGACAGGAAGTCGAGCGAGTCTTTGTCATGCCGGATTTCTGGCCCAAAAGAACTTAGTTTAGATTCAACCCTGTTCAGTCACTGACCTAAGCCTGTTGACCTCCCTCCCCCTTCGCTCCATCTTCCGACATGTTTCCGGCCCGTTGCTTCGTTGCCTTTTCTTCGATGCTGTTTTCTGCCTCCACTCTTTTTGCGCAGTTGTCATCGGAATCGATCGCTAAAGCGCAGCAGTACTCCGAGGCGCACAATGGTCGAGCGATGATCGTTCAGGAGGGCGGGAAGCTTCGTTTCGAAAAATATTACAGCGGCTACTCGAAAGGGGAACCTCTTCATATTTATTCGGGGACGAAATCGTTCTTCGGGGTTCTCGCAGTCATTGCGCAGGAGGAAGGTTTGCTCGATCTCGACGAGCGCGTTGCGGAGACGGTGGTGGAGTGGCAAAGCGATCCCCGGAAAAGTCAGATCACGATCCGGGAGACCTTGAATTTCACCTCGGGCCTTGAGACGGGTTTTGAGGAGATTTACGGGCGTTCTTCAGAGGACAAGATCAACCGTGCGGTCGGGCTTGATGCGATTCGCGAGCGTGGGCAGAGCTTTATCTATGGTCCGGGGAACATGAACATTTTTTGTGAAGTCCTGCGCCGGAAACTGAAGCAGAAGGGGCTTAGCTACGAGGAGTATCTTTCGAAGAAGTTACTTCGCCCCCTCGGGATCCGTGTCTCCCGCTGGAGAGAAGACTCTCATGGTAATCCAGTGCCTTCGGCAGGTATGTACATGACCGGGCAGGAGTGGATCAAGCTGGGTGAAATGATCAACAACGGTGGCCGGGTCGGGATGAAGCAGATCGTGCGGACAGAGAATCTGCGCGAGTGTTTTCGCGCGACAGAGATCAATCCAGCATTCGGGCTTTGTTTCTGGGTTAACGGCAATGCCGGGCAGCCCGGTGCCCGGGAGATGGATATCGAGGAAGAGCTTGAGATCGATCCCCTTCCGGAAGATTGGCGCGGTGCCGTGATATGCAATGAGGCGCCTCGTGATTTAATTGTTTCGTTAGGGTCAACTTTTCAGCGGCTCTACCTTGTGCCGTCGCTGGATCTCATCGTGGTTCATCACGGAAAGCCCGGTCACGAGTTCCGTGACTTTGACTTTCTAGAGATCCTTTTCGCGGGAGCGAATAGGTCGTTGTCTTCCCCTGAAAAGCGGACGACTAAGCCGATTCTCAAAAAACTATTCATACCTCCGGGGCAGGATCAGCCGGAGTGACTTCGGACTCCTCTTCCACAGGCTCTGGCTCTGCAGTTTCTTCGGGCAAGGCGTCTTGTCTTAAGAATCGCATGAGGTTGGATTCTCCCTTTCTCCATTTGTAGCCAGTGCCGAAATCGAGTGGCTTTTTCCGGCTCTGATAAGCAGCGCGCATGTCGCGCTGATAATATTCAGCGAAGAGGTCAATCGGTCCCGTGTAGACGCCGTAAAGATCGACATACCATTCGTCAGCTTTGAAATATTTGAAGGGGATTCCAGAGTCGTCCTGAACGAGCTGATCACTGTATTCAATGAGATGATCTCTCACTTTGGTGAACCAACTCTGGTGCATGAGGAAAGAAGCAGCTTTGAGGTAGGCGTTGCCCTTTGGGTGTGTTTCAAGCCACGTTTCGAATCCGGTGGAGTCGAATCCACTGTCTGAAAGGTCTGAGGAAAAATAGTAAACCGTTTTGGTCTGCTTGAGTCGTTGTGGTCCGAAGTCGATTTTCACTCCCTCGGCACCTTTTGAATCGAGACCTTTTGAGGTAATGGTTCCGTCTGAATTGAGATCGAGAAATTCGAGTCCCTTGATGTATTGGCCGGAGCGGGCAAGGAAGATCATGATGATCGGCGTTGTTCCGCGGAAGGTTGCAAACTGGAGGTCATCCTTCATGTCCTTCGTTCGGAAGAAGCTGAGGTTGATGATCTCGCCGAGCGCGTTGCGTACTTCTCCGAGAGCTTTTGATGCATTGCCTGTATTCAACTCGCTGAGATCCGGAATTTCTCCAACCGGCTCCAGACCGCACATGATGAAAGTTTCTGCTGTTGGGAACATGTGATAGGCGTGCAAGATGTCGGGTCCGCTGAAGAGGTAGCGAACGGTGGAGCCCTCAACCAGCTCGCGGGTGAGGCTGGCATTCGACCAAGAGGTCATTGGAAAGAGGACGCGGTCCTGGTGGCTCTTGAAGTCTTTATCGAGCGAAGATTTGTGGCTTGTCCAGGATGAGGAAGAGGTCAGTGGGTGGTCTCCCTGATGGGGAAATTCCAATCCGGCAAGGAAAGCGATCGCATCGTTGATCGGACCGGGGGCAAAGGACTCATCCTCAGCGCTAAGGGAACCGGGTAGTAAAAAAGTGGCTAGAAGGCAAAGGAAGAGACGGGAGGTCATGATAGTGGATCGATTGATGGCAGAGTATCTATTAAGGGAGGACCTCTCGTCCAGCATCTTTCATTCCTGACACATGATTGAAGAGTTCCGGATATTCGGGTTCGGACGGGACTTCTTCAGGGAAAGAAACCGCGGAGCCGAATATCGGGCCCTATTTTGGTGACTTCGAGATCAGCGAGATGTGCGGTGATGCCATCAACAGGGAGAAGGCGGGTGTGACCTCCGCCGAGTCGGGGCGCGAGGTAGAGGATGAGCTCATCGACAAAGCCCAGATGCATAGCGTGCGCGAGGAGTCGTCCGCCGGATTCAAGCATGACCCCGTTGACGCCTTCGTCAACGAGGGAACGAAGTGATTCCTCCAGGGACTGTGACCAGTGAACTCGGGTGCGATCCCTGTGTTCGTCGGTGAAGAGGTGATGCGTTTGGGGAAGAAGTTCGTCTGAGGTAAAGATGACGCGAAGGGGTTGTGGTCGACCCTCAGCGGACGAGCCGCGCAGGGTGAGAGAGGGGTTGTCGATGCGGAAGGTTTCGCCTCCGACCATGATTGCATCGCATTGCCGCCGCCATTTTTGGACATCTTCCCGTGAGGCTTCGCTGGAAATCCACTGGCTTTCTCCCGGGCCGAGCGTAGTGCGTCCGTCCAGGGTCGCGGCAGTTTTTGCAATGACCCAGGGTAATCCCGTCGTCATTCTTTTGGCGAAGAACCGGATCATTTCATCGCCGTCGTCTTCGAGGACTCCGGTGGTGACCTCGACGCCCGCTTCCCGCAAAGTTCCGAATCCTGCTCCGACATGGTCCGGATTTGGATCAATGGAGGCGATGACGACGCGGGCGAACCCGGCCTTGAGGATTGCGTCGACGCATGGTGGGGTCCGTCCGTGAGTGGAGCATGGCTCGAGAGTGACATAGATGGTGGCATTTCGGCATGATTCTGTTCCGTGGTTCGCTGAAGCGTTTGCAATGGCGTTCACCTCGGCATGTTCGAGGCCTGCGCCCTGATGCCATCCTCGACCTAGCTCGATTCCGTCGCGGACGATGACTGCGCCGACCGGCGGATTCGGACTGGTGAGACCGAAGCCTTTGTCTGCTTCGGCGAGAGCTTCACGCATCCATCTTTCGTCCTCCGTTAGCTCCTCATTCATGAGGGGAGGTTAGCCGTTCGAACAGTATTTCGCCAGTCCCCGTGAGAGGATTTTCCGTCATCCCGTTGTCTTGCCTCTTGCAGCTCAGGGGATTTCATCGCTTCATTGGGAATGGATCGATTTTTCTTTTTCGCAGCATTGTTGGTTTTTTCGTCGTGCTTGCTTCAGGCAAAACCGAATGTGATTATTGTTTACACTGACGATCAGGGCTCGGTTGATGCGAATTGCTACGGCTCCACTGATATTGAAACGCCTCACATTGATCGGCTCGCGGAGACCGGGGTGAGGTTCACACAAATGCTTGCTCCCTCGGCAATTTGTTCTGCTTCGAGAGCCGGGCTTTTGACCGGGCAGATCCCGGCCCGTGCCGGAGTGCCGGCGAACGTCTCGTCGGCGAAGGGGAATGAAGGAATGCCCGCCTCTAAGTTTATTCTTCCAGAGTTGTTTAAATCAAACGGCTATGCGACCGGTCACATCGGCAAGTGGCATCTAGGCTACACGGAGGAGACCATGCCGAATGCGCAGGGCTTTGACTATTCGTACGGGCACATGGGAGGCTGCATCGATAATTACTCTCACTTCTTCTACTGGAATGGGCCTAACCGTCATGACCTCTGGCGGAATGGCACCGAGATCTGGGAGGATGGAGCGTTTTTTGGCGACCGGATGGTGGAAGAGTTAAAGGGGTTCATTGATCTGCACGCGGAAGAGCCGTTCTTTGTCTACTGGGCAATCAACTGGCCCCACTATCCTTTGCAGGGAACCTCGAAATGGCGGGAGCGCTATGCTGACCTGCCCCATCCCAGAGACAAGTATGCGGCTTTCATGTCCTCGACCGATGATCTATTGGGTGAGTTACTGGACCACCTCGAGGCTTCCGGATTGCGCGACGATACCATTGTCATTTTCCAATCTGACCACGGGCACTCCGTGGAGGAGCGGACTTTCGGAGGCGGCGGTTCAGCAGGCCCCTATCGTGGTCATAAAGGGAATTTGTTTGAGGGCGGTATCCGCGTCCCGGCGGTCGTGAGTTGGCCGGGCGGTGACCTGCCGCAAGGCGCAGTGCGGGAGGGACTTGTGACGGGGATGGACTGGTATCCGACCCTCGCTGAGTGGACGGGGGCGACGATCCCTGATGATCACCCTGTGGACGGCAGATCCATCGCGAAAGTGGTCAGCGGGGAAATGAAGACGCCGCACGAAAAAGTCTATTGGCGCCTCGGAGCAAATCCGGAGAAGGCTAAGTGGGTGGTGCGAAAAGGGGATTGGAAGCTGCTGGGGAACGCGACCGAGAATGTAACCCCCGAAGACTGCGAGCCACTCACGGACGATGACCGGAAGCTGTTTTTGGTGAATTTGAAGGAGGATGTGGGTGAGCATGAGAATATCAAGGCGCAGCATCCAGAGGTAGTCGCAGAGCTACTCGAGATTCGTGCTGAATTTGAGTCGAGCCTCGCGAGCGAACCGTAATCTCCTGCGTGAAAGAGCGCCTTGTCATTCCAGAGATTCTCGACTCTCTGCCACACGAGAATCCTGAGGCGCGTCGTTCCCGGCGTGACTTGCGCCGGGTTAATTGGCTCATGGGCAACTATCGGTGGGTGCGAGATCGCATTCTCGGATCCGCGGTGGACGAGTGGTTCGAGATTGGCTCCGGTGAGGGGCGGCTTTCATTTCTGTCAGGCTTAGGTGGAATGAATTTCACAGGAGTGGACTTCGCCCCCCGGCCTGACGAATGGCCGGAATCCTGGAGCTGGATCCAGGGTGATCTTTTTGAGGCTTTGTCAGGAGAAGGAAGTGAAATGCGTTCGGGTTGCGTGGCGGTTCTCTTTCTTCATCACTTTAAGACTCCGGAATTGCGGAAGCTGGGTGAGATTATGAATCGGCGATTTGTGAACCTGGTGTTCGCCGAACCGGCCCGATACCGACTGTTCAGGCTTTTAGCCTATGCATTGTTCCCGTTCGTAAACCGAGTGACACGTCATGACATGCAGGTCAGCATTGGCGCGGGATTCCGACCGGGCGAATTGACAATGGCGTTATGTCTTGATGGCGATTGGATGGTGGAGGAATCCGTTCATTGGCTCGGTGGCTATCGGTTGGAAGCATGGAGAGTTGAGACATGAAACCGATTTTGATTGCCGGTGGCGGATTGTCCGGGCTTTCCCTGGGGATTGCGCTTCGGGAGCAGGGTGTTCCCGTCGATATATATGAAGCAGCGACGTTTCCGCGTCATCGGGTTTGTGGAGAGTTTATTTCCGGAGTCAGTGAGGAAACCCTGGAGCTACTTGGAATTCACGAGTTTCTTGAGGACGCAGAGTCGTTGGTGAGCACGGCCTGGTATGATCAACGGTCGCAGATTTTTTCAGCTCCTTTGCCCCGCGCAGCACGCGGGATCTCACGGTATCGTCTTGATCATCGGCTCGCGAATCACTTTAAGAAAATGGGCGGTGAATTTCGTGAGGGCGAACGGCTTTCGTTAGAAGGTTTGAATCAAGAGGGTGTCGTCCATGCAACCGGGCGTGCCGTCGAGAAAGGAAGCGGATGGCTCGGGCTCAAGGCGCACTGGCTGGATTTTGAGTTGGAAGCCGATCTCGAGATGCACCTGGGGGATGCGGGGTATGTCGGGTTGAGTCGCGTCGAAGACGGACGAGTGAATGTGGCTGGCTTGTTTCAACGGAGACGGGAAGTGAAAGCGAAGGGTTCTGAGGCTCTGCTTGCCTACACGAAAGCTTGTGGGCTGGGTGAGCTTGAATCGCGAATGAGAGAGGGTTCCCTTGATCCACGATCCTGCGTTGGAGTGAGTTCTTTCGGGTTCGGTCTGAAGGATCGGCCTGATTCAGAAGGTTTCAGGATTGGAGATCAGCGGGCAATCATTCCTCCGTTCACCGGGAACGGAATGAGCATGGCTCTTCAGTCAGCCGGCTTGGCGCTTCCGCGATTGCTCGATTTTGCGTCCGGGCTGGCAACGTGGAAGGAAAGCGCAGGTGTGTACGAGAGTGAGTCCGGGAAATATTTCAATCAGCGTCTTCGGGCTGCACGCTGGATGCATCCTTTCATTTTTTCCTCTTTCGGCCAGCAAGTTGTCGGCGGTCTCGCGAGAAACCACCTCCTACCGTTCTCCCTCCTCTATCGAGCGCTCCGATAGTTATTTTATTTTTTATGAACATTTGTTATGCTTTGCGCGTCAAACAGACAAATGCAGGATTTATCTGACCAGTGGAAAAATTGGCTGAGTGAATACAGCGGGCGCTTGATGCTCTTTGCGAGACAGCAGTGTCGCTCTGAGGCGGATGCTGAAGATGTCTTGCAGATGGCCCTCGTTAAGACCTGGAAAACTCATCAGGGCGCTCCGAACAAGCAGGTCGTGAGTTTGGCCTACACTAACGTCAAGCGCTGTGCGATCGATCTTGCTAGGAGCATGGATCGTCGTCGTAAGCGGGAGGACGAAGCATCTCTTGATCGTGGAGAGATGGTTTCCTGGTTTCAGCTTCCCGAGGATGACACGGCGCGCGCCCTGCAGGTTGCGATGTCAAAAATCCCTGAGAAATTTCGCGAAGTGATTACTTTGAAAATCTGGGGTGAGCAGACATTCGAAGAGATTGGTCAAACCTTGGAGATTTCGGCAAACACGGCGGCGAGTCGGTACCGTTACGGCATGGAAGCGCTCAGGCGTTGCCTGACCAAGGAGAAGCTGGAAATCGGTATCTGAGATTCTTTTAGGCAATCGGATCCGGGCAGACGTCGCGGCGATCGCACTTGAGGCAGTATTCGCCCATGAAGAGGTTGTCGAACATTTCCATGAGGGGTTCGACATGATCGGGAGACTCGACGAGCATTCCGCATTCGAAGTTTCGGCGCGTCGCTGATTTGGCGCCCATCCCTGCACCGGTCAGATTGGCAGATCCGAGGAATGCGCGCTTCCCGTCCACAATAACGCACTTCATATGATTGCGTGGGCAGAGGACGCGCTCGAAGCGGTCTGAATTAATCAGGTTCGGGAACCGATCAAAATCTTTGCGAAACCGTGGGCCGGGCTCTTTCGCATGGACGAGCCGGATTTCGATCCCGTCGCTGATGAGATCATCAAACATAGCGAGGAAAGTCTCAAACTTCTTTGCCGTTCGCTGGTAGTGAAGATCTTTGATGTCCGCGGTAGCGATCCAGACGAATCGTTTCGCGGACGGAATCAAATCTTTGAAGACGACGTCGTGGATCTCTTCATTGAGGACGACGCGACTCATGAGAACTTTCAACTTCTAACTCTCGACGTTGAACATTCAAGGTTGGAAGTTGAGCGTTCGAACCGTAAGACGACTAGATATGAATCGCGTGTCCGAAGGCTTCGCCGGTGGCCTCATGAATTGCTTCGGCGAGGGTCGGGTGAGCGTGAATTGTCGCTTCAATTTCCTCGTTAGTCGCTTCGAGATTCATGGCAAGACCTACCTCGGCAATGAGCTCAGTCGCTCCGCCGCCAATCATGTGAGCTCCGAGGATTTCTCCATGTTTTTTATCGAAGATCATTTTCACGAAACCTTCTGAGTCGGCGACAGCGAGGGCGCGTCCGCTCGCGGCGAACGGAAACTTCCCAACGCGGTATTCGAGTCCCTGCTCTTTACACTTCTCTTCGGTTAGTCCGATCGAGGCAACCTCAGGGTGGCAGTAGGTACAGCCGGGAAAGAGCCCGACTTGTTTTGGTTTGTGTCCTTCGACGAAGATTCCTTCAATTGCCTGGACGGCTTCGTAGCTGCCGACATGGGCAAGCCAGGGTGGTCCTGTAATATCCCCAGCGGCATAGACATTTGGAACACTGGTTTGATAGCGCTCATCGGTATCGATGTAGCCGCGTTCCAGCTTGAGTTGCTCGGAGTTATTCGGAAGGACGGGGGCGATGCCGATTGCAACAAGAACGACCTCGGACTCGAGGACTTCGCTATCTCCGCCATCGGCAGGTTCGACCGTGAGTTTGACGCCTTTTCCGGAAGTGTCGGCGGAGACCGTCTTTGTTGACGTCTTGACTGTGATTCCCTGGTTGGTGAGAGATTTTTCGAGAGTCTTGCTGACTTCGTTGTCTTCAATTGGCAGGACGGTGTCCATCATTTCGACAACGGTAACTTTCGTTCCGTAGGCGTTGAAGAAATAGGCGAATTCGATACCGATTGCCCCGGCTCCGATGATGGTGATGGACTTGGGTTGTTTCGGGAGGGCCATCGCTTCTCGAGAGCCAATAACTTTCTTGCCGTCGAATGGTAGGAAAGGTAGCTCCCGGGAGACGCATCCAGTGGCGACGAGGACATTGTCTGCCTGATACATTTCGGATTTTCCGTCTGCGTCGATGACTTCGATTTTTCCATTGGCGGCGAGGCCGCCCACTCCACGGATGTAATCGATCTTGTTCTTCTTGAAGAGAAACTCGATACCACCGGCAAGTTTGTCCGAGACATTTCGAGAGCGCTTGATGACTTTTTCCCAGTCATAGCTGAGATCTGAAAAAGAGAGCCCGAAATCATCGGCATGGTGCTTCATTGTATGATAAAGCTCAGCGTTTTTGAGAAGTGCTTTCGTGGGAATACAGCCCCAGTTGAGGCAAGTTCCTCCGGCGCGTTCTTTCTCGACGCAGGCGACTTTTTTGCCGAGTTGAGCGGCTCGGATTGCGCCGACATACCCTGCAGGGCCGCCGCCGATTACGATGAGATCATAAGATGCCATTTCAGTATTAAAGAAGTGTTAGGAAATGAGGAGAACTGGTGTTTCGATGAAACGTTTCAGGTGAGCAAGGAAAGTGGCACCGACGGCACCGTCGATGACGCGGTGATCGCAACTCATGCCGATCCACATGCGCTGACCGGGTACAATTTGGTTGGCGCTGTTAACGACCGGTTGCTTGGTGATCGTGCCGACTGAAAGGATCATCGCTTGTGGCGGATTGATTATCGCATCGAAGTTTCCGATGCCGTAGGACCCAAGATTCGAAATGGTGATCGTGCCGCCCTGCATTTCATCGGGAGCAAGTTTCTTGTCTCTGGCGCGTCCGGCGAGATCTTTGATCTCCGCGGCGAGTTCTTTGATCGACTTCGTTTGCGCGGAGCGGATCACAGGAGTGACGAGCCCTTCATCGATAGCCACGGCGATCGAGAGATGGACTTCGCTGTATTGCTGAATCGAGTCACCCATGAAGGAAGCATTCACTTCCGGAGTGGCCTGTGTTGCGAGCACGGTTGCGCGCATGATGAAATCATTCACGGTGTATTTTGGTCCACCGTTCGCGAGGCTCGCTTCGTTCACCTGACCGCGCATCGTCATGAGCGGTTCGGTATCGACTTCAATGTTGAGGTAGAAGTGAGGAATCGTCGTTTTGCTCTCGAGGAGTCTCTGCGCGATAACGCGGCGCATGCCGGAGAGAGGCACATTGGCATCGACGAGGCCGTCGGTCGCAGGAAGGAGCCCGAGATCGGATCCGCCGCCACCGCCGAGAGGCGCTTTCTCGACATCTTCGCGGATGATCCGTCCGCCTGGCCCAGTGCCTTTGACGCGGGTCAGGTCGACGCCCATTTCTGCAGCGAGTTTACGTGCGAGGGGAGACGCTTTGACGCGGCCACCGGATGAAACGGGGGCAGGGGCAGGTGTGCTTGGCGCGTCAGGAGTTGCAGTAGGAGCCGGAGTTTCTTTGGATTCCTCTTTTTCCGCGGGAGTTTCTTCGGCTGCGGGCGCGGCTTCCGAGACGGGAGGGCTATCGGCATCGGCGGGTGGTTCTTCACCGTCTTCAAGGATCAGGGCGAGAGTGGCACCAAGTGCGACTGTCTCACCTTCCTGGACATAAATTTTGTGGATGACTCCATCGTCGAAAGACGGCATTGCCATGGTCGCCTTGTCAGTTTCGACTTCGGCGACTTCTTCGTCCATGGAGACTTCGTCTCCTTCTTTCTTGAGCCACTTCACGAGCGTTCCTTCGCTCATGGTGTCGCTCAGCTTGGGCATCGTGAGATAGGCTGCCATGTGATCTGTGTAAAACTAGCGGGTGATAAAGAGGTTAAAAATGTGGAAGTGTTAGAGTCTAACAAATGGTCAAAGCGCGTTCGACGATTTCCTCTGGATTTGGAAGTTGGAGCTTCTCAATTGGAGGACTGTAGAAAGCGGGGGCATCAGCGCTGGTGATGCGAAGCACGGGAGCATCGAGGTCATCGAAGGCCTGCTCCATGATCATCGAAGAGATCTGAGCTCCGACTCCGCAGAATGGCTTGTTCTCTTCGACATAAATCGCGCGGTGCGTCTTACGGACCGATTCCATGATCGCTGCTTCATCGAGTGGGCGGATGCTGCGAAGGTCGAGGACTTCAGCGTTGATGTCATACTTCTCGGCGAGAATTTCTGCTGCCTGAAGTGAGGTCACGACGGCGCGGCCGTGAGCGATAAGGGAGATGTCGGTTCCTTCCTTTTTCACCTTCGCTTTGCCGAGCGGGATGATGAGTTCGCCGTCTTCGAGTTCGTCGTTACTGGGAACTTCTCCGGTCATGCCGTAGAGCACGGTGCTTTCCATGAAGTAGACAGGATCGTTGTCGCGGATCGAAGACTTGATCAGTCCTTTCACATCATGGGCATCTGACGGTGAGACGACTTTCAGACCCGGCATGTTGGCGAAAATATTCTCGGGCGTGTGTGAGTGAGTCGCGCCGACATTTGTGCCGCCGTTCGCAGGCCCGCGAACCACGATGGGGCAGTTGGTGAGACCGCCGGACATGTAACGACATGTCGCGGCGTTGTTCATCATCTGGTCGAAAGCGACGTAAGCGAAGCTGTAAAACATGAGCTCCATGACGGGACGGATGCCGAGCATGGAAGCGCCGATGCCCATGCCGATAAATCCCGCTTCGGAAATGGGAGCGTCGATGAGGCGCTTGTCGCCCCACTTTTTCCAGAGTCCTTCGGTGACCTTGTAGGCTCCATTGTATTCGGCGACTTCTTCACCGATGATGCAGACGTTATCGTCGTAGGCGAGTTCTTCGTCGAGTCCTTCCCGGAGTGCTTCGCGATAGGTGATTTCTCTTGGCATGTTCTAAAGAGGAAAAGTTAACAGGGTTAGGTGAGTGACCTAACAGGGTCGAATTTGTTCAGCGGCTTACTTATGAAAGAAGTGACGTCCTGTGCGTCCGGCTTCGGTGTTGTTGTCTACCTCCCAATAGATGTCGTCGAATATTTCAGACTCATCGGGAAAGGGAGATTTTTCGGCAAACTCGGCGGCGGAATTAGCTTCGGCACCGGCTTCCTTGTTGATCGCTTTGTAGTCGTCTTCTGTGATGACGCCTTCGTCGATAAGAGTCGTTTTCCAGAATTCGATTGGATCATGCTCTTGCATGTATCTTTGAATCTCTTCCTTGGTTCGATATTTCTCAGCATTTGCGTCAGCGACTGAGTGTCCTTTGTGGCGGTAAGTCATGATCTCGAGGATCGTCGGCTTCGACTCTTCGTGAGCTCGCTCGACTGCCTTTTGAACGCCAGCGCGAATCTCGTAGATGCTAACCCCTTCCAGTTTGTCCCAGGCCATGTTGTATCCCTCGGCACGCTGTGCGAGTCCACCTTCCGGGTAGGCGGAAGATCGAGCCTGAGAAGTCCCCATGGAGTAGCCGTTGTTCTCGATGATGTAAATAACGGGGAGATCCCAAAGTGAAGCGAGGTTCAGCGCTTCGTGGAATGCTCCCTGGTTGATGGCTCCGTCTCCGAGGTAACAGAGGCAGCAGCCTTTCAATCCTTTGTATTTGAGAGCGAAAGCAAGGCCGGCTCCGAGCGGGGTCTGTCCGCCCACGATTCCGTGACCGCCCCAGTAATTCTTATCGGGGGCAAAGTAGTGCATCGAGCCACCCTTTCCTTTGGAGCATCCGGTTGCCTTTCCGAAGAGCTCGGCCATGCACTCATCCATGTTCATGCCAACGGAGAGGGCGTGCCCGTGATCGCGATAGGCGGTGATAACGTGGTCGTTGTCTCCGAGGAGGGAAATCGACCCGACAGCAACTGACTCCTGGCCGATGTAAAGGTGAAGGAATCCTCCGATTTTATCGCCCTGATAATGCTTCAGTGAGGTCTGCTCGAAACGGCGAATGCGGACCATCTTGCGGAGCAATTCGATCTTATCTTCGTCAGTCAATGACGCATTAATTGGTGCGTCGGCGTATTCAGCAGTAGGTTTCGATTTTGTCTTGGCAGCCATCTCTATCAGAAATATATCTCCCGAAGTTGGAAGGGAGCGGACGGTAGCTTAAAGTCCCCCTGAAGGAAAACGGTAAGTCGTCTAAATTTGGTGCTTTTTTGCTGAATTCGACACCGTGTTCCACGTGGAACATTTTGAATGTTTTAGATGTTTATTTACCCAAAAAAATACGATGTCCTGATTATCGGTGGTGGTCACGCTGGTGTTGAGGCAGCGATGGCCGCGGCGAGGGTCGGCGCTCAGGTCGCGCTGCTCAGCCAGAACCTCGACACGCTAGGTCAGATGTCCTGTAATCCCGCAATAGGAGGATTGGGGAAAGGGCACATGGTTCGTGAGATCGACGCGCTTGGTGGAGTCATGGGGCTGAACACTGATGCGACAGCAATTCAGTTTCGGACATTGAATGCAAAGAAGGGTCCAAGTGTTCGAGCGCCGCGGGCACAGTGCGATAAGAAGGCTTACCAGTTTCGGATGAAGTGGCTAATCGAGGGGGAGGATCATATCGATCTTCACCAGGGGAATGTGGCAAGCCTTCTCGTGGAGAATGATCAAGTCGGCGGAATAGAGACAAGTCTAGGGCTCCGTATTGAAAGTCACTCAGTCATCGTCACCACCGGGACATTTATGCGCGGTTTGATGCATGTGGGGCTGCAGAATCAACAGGGCGGTAGGATGGGTGATGCCACCTCCACTTTGAGCGATGATCTCAAGCGATTGGGATTTGAAGTCGAGCGATTTAAGACCGGTACACCCTGCCGTTTGAACGGTCGCTCAATCGACCTTTCCAAGTGCGAGTCACAGGAGGGCGATACGCCCCCTCCGTTGTTCTCTTTTCGCTCTGGGCTCGAGCCATGGAATGAGAATGATATCTTTAGCTTGAATCGATGGAGTGATGAGATGTTCCACGTGGAACAATTGCCGTGCTGGATCACCTACACAAACCAGCGCACACACGACGTCATCAATTCCAATCTCGATAAATCGCCGATGTATTCGGGAGTTATCGAAGGGGTGGGGCCGCGCTACTGCCCGTCGATCGAAGACAAGGTCGTCCGCTTCGCTGAGAAGGATAGGCATCAGGTCTTTCTCGAACCGGAAGGGCGACAGACTCACGAGTATTATGTAAATGGGGTCTCGACCTCACTTCCTTTTGAAGTCCAATATGATTTCATTCGTTCCATCGAGGGCCTCGAAGATGCCGAAATTATCCGCCCGGGCTACGCGGTTGAATACGATTACTGCCTGCCCACGCAGTTGTTTCCCACTCTCGAAACGAAACGCGTCGCCGGACTCTATTTCGCCGGACAAATCAACGGAACCTCCGGTTACGAAGAGGCTGCCGGTCAGGGGCTCGTCGCGGGTGCGAATGCGGCACTCAAAGTAGCAGGGAAGCCTGACTTCATTCTTGGTCGTGACGAGGCATACCTCGGGGTCATGATTGATGACTTAGTCACGAAAGGTGTTGATGAGCCGTACCGCATGTTCACGAGCCGCGCTGAGCACCGTTTGCTTCTGCGTCATGATAATGCCGATCTTCGGCTGCTTGAGAAGGCGACAGCGAATGGTTTGATCGATCCGGATTTTCGTGAAAGGTCGCTCGAAAAAATTCAAAAGATTGGAGAACTTCGTCGGCTTCTTGAGAACACACACACGGCGGAAGGTTCGCTCGCGAAGTGGTTGAAGCGACCGGAGTCATCGTGGAAGGACTACGACGACGAGCTTAAAGGATCATTCGATCCCGGAGTCTGGGAACAGGCGGAGGTCGACATCAAGTATGAGGGTTACATTGCCCGTCAATACGACATGGTTGAGAAGACTCGTCGACTTGATGGTAAGGAAATTCCCGAAGCTCTTGAGTTCACCAACATTAAGGGATTGAAACGCGAAGCACAATTGAAGCTAGAGCACATCCGTCCGAAAACGCTCGGGCAGGCTTCCAGAATTAGTGGAATCACCCCTGCTGATATCTCTTTGCTTGCCGTTTGGCTCGAAAAAGGGCAACGCTAGATCTGATGCGCTCGCTAGTTCTTTCCATTGTCACGTTCTGCCTTCTTGCTGCTTCAGCGGATCTGCGATCAGATGACTACATTCGCTTTCCTGATGATGACTCCTTCCTCCCGGCTTCGTGGGTCGAGGAGCCTATCAAGGCGATTATAGATCCTCTCGATGAGAAGTTCGAAGCCGCCTCATCGGATATCCTTAAGAAAGCACTCTCGAAGTATCCGGAGTCGCTGCTTAAGGAGTTTCTCGACGGGATCTATGTCGTGGGCTCACTCCGGTTTTATGATGTCGGTTACGGCGGAACCTACATGGCAAATGCAGAGCGAATAGTCCTCGTCTATCGCCCTAGTTTTGATGCCCGTGGATTTGAGCAACGCTTCCATCATGAGTTCTCTTCAATTCTTCTGAAAAAGAACGAAGAGGCCTTTGAGCAGATTCGTTGGAAGAAGGGGAATGCTCCGGGCTACGTCTATCGAGCTCCTGGAGTGATCGAAGAGCAGTCAGGGGATCGTTCCGAGGCGACTCGAGTCCTTGCCGCAGAGCAGAAAAAGACCGGCGGATCAGGAAGCGGGTTGTTGAGGCTGGATGCTGATCTGATGGAGAGGGGATTTCTGACTCAATACAATCAGGTCTCAATCGAGCAGGACCTGAATGAAACGGCTGCTCATCTTTTCACCAACCCGGATCTTTGGTCCTACTGCCGCGACTTTCCGAAAATCGATCACAAGGTTGACGTGCTTATCGATTTTTACCGCTCATTGGATGAATCCTTTGATCGATATTATTTTCGAAGCATCACTGACACTGACCACGCCGGAACTGATTCCGAATAACACTATGAATGATATCTCGAAAGAATTGATCAGCCTCTCGCTGAAAGAGGACCTCCTCGATATCGGTGATCTAACGAGTCATTACTTTGTTGATGGAGAGCACCGTTCAAGCGGGAAAATTGTCAGCCGGGAGTCAGCGATCGTTTCCGGTGTGGCCGTCGCGATTGAAGTTTGTCGCCAGGTTGATTCCGCTCTTGTTGTTGAAGAAGTTTGTGCGGACGGCTCGGCTGTTTCAAAAGGTGAGACGGTTGTCGAGTTCAGTGGTCCGACGCGATCGATTCTCACCGCTGAACGCACCGCTCTCAATTTCATGCAGCGGCTTTCCGGTGTGGCGACAGTGACTCGCACATTCATGGATTTGATCGCCCACACAAGCGTTCGACTGTTAGACACGAGAAAGACGACCCCCGGATTTCGTGAGCTCGAAAAAGCGGCCGTTCTTCACGGCGGGGGAACGAATCATAGAATGGGGCTCTATGATGCCGTGATGGTGAAAGATAATCACCTCGCAGCGAATCTCAAACCGATCGATCTCGCTGAGCGAATAGGTCAGTTGAAAGCGGAGAGACCAGATATAAAAATCGAAGTGGAAGCAGATCGGCTTGACCAGTTTGCCGCGTTTCTTCGCATCGATCGGATTGACGTTGTCCTATTGGATAACATGTCCAATTCGCAACTCGTCGAGGCCGTCTCGATGCGTGATACGGCGGGCTCGCCGATACTACTCGAAGCGAGTGGAGGAGTGAATCTTGATACGATCTCGGCGATTGCCGAAACTGGTGTCGACTTCATTTCGGTGGGTGCCTTGACCCATTCAGTTCGTTCAATCGATCTGGGATTAGATCTTGTCGAGGAATGAGTGGCTCCGCGGTCTATGCCGCCGTCACTCGCGGCTGGTCGCCGGACCTCGCCCGGCTTTTCCCCGAGGAGCGATTTCGTTTTGTCGAAGAGACGGGTTCAACGAACGACGATCTTTTACGTCTCTTACGTGACGGCCCGGTAGAACATCTCACGACGATTCAGACAGATCACCAGTTGAATGGTCGAGGTCGGCGTGGAGACAAATGGGAGGCTCCGGCGGGGACCAATCTTCTCTTCTCGATCGCATTGCGTTTGCCGGAGGACAAAACAATCTGGACGAGGCTTCCGCATCTAACCGCCTACATTGTTGGGAAAGCTGTTGAATCCATTCTTCCGGGCGAGGCAAATCTCCGTGCGAAGTGGCCGAATGATCTCATCGTTAACGGGAAAAAACTGGGTGGTATCCTTGTTGAGACTTTCATGACGCCGGACCCCTTTGCGGTCGTCGGAGTCGGGCTGAACGTGAATATGCGAACGAGCGAACTTCCAGAAGACCTGCAGGAAATTGCGACCTCAATTTATGAGTCGCTCGGATGCGAATCGAGCCGTTCGTTTTTAATGGGGCTGATTATTCAGGGATTTATTCAGGATTTTCCATCACAGCTCGATGAATTCGAGAAGGTTCTATCGTGGCTCGAAAGAAGGAGTTTTCTGATGGGGAAAACCATTCGCGTTTCTGCTGCGGACGGATCCCTTGTCGGAAAGGGGCATGGTTTAGGTCCGGGGGGAGAACTGCTTTTAGAGATGGAATCCGGAGAACTTCAAACCATCATCAGTGCAGAAAAAATAGAGATTTGTTAGGGTCCGGGTTCGAAAGACAGAAATTAATTAAGTTGTGTAAATTAAATCGGAAGGTATTCTCAGGTCAAACTTGATATCCACGCCATGGCCGACTTCTTCTTTGCTGACGACTATCGGCTCGACCAGAGTCCGACCCGTGAGTTTTACGATACCTTTTTAAAAGGGCTCGTTCACAAGCACAATAATCTAATGGGGGTCATTCAGGGATTCTCCAGCCTGATTCTTTATGATGAAGGAATCAGTGACGAAGTTCGCGATAGTGCGCAGCAGATGCAGGATTCCTCCAAGTTGGCCTCGTCATTAAATCAGGAGGTCCTCATTTCGGCGGGGTGCTCTCGCTGCGATGAAGGTAATGTTTCGATCGGTGATCTCATGTCTTTCTGGAAAGGCAAAGCCGAAGAAATCTGTCAGAAGTCCGGCGTTGGACTGCAGGTCACGGCACGGGATGATTTGCCAACGGTGAAGGGTGATGGAGGCAAGTTGAGCGAAATATTTTTTCACCTTGTAAGGAATGCGGCAGAGGCATCTGCCGAAGTTTCGGGCGGCTCAGTTGCGGTTGATCTCTTCCCTCCGGGCGAGGCAAGTCCCGGCACGAATATTGATCTCTTTGTCAGGAACACCAGTGTTGAAATGAGCGAAGAGGCGGTAAAAAAGGCCTTTGAACCTTTCCACACAAGTAAGGGGAGCGAACACTTTGGGCTGGGTCTGACAACAGCTTCAGTGCTTGGAGGCCAGATGGGGATGCGACTCGGGCTACGGTATGCAGAAGGAACCACGACTGCCTGGCTTGCAATCCCCCAGGCTGGCTGAGTGGGACCACTAGTTCGAATCGGTGATCCCGTATTTTTTAGCCTTCTCACGAACCGTCAGCCGTGAAAGCCCAAGCCACTTTGAGGCCTTGCTGATGTTTCCGTCGCTCTTTTTCAGAGCCAGGTCGATTAATGCAGTTTCGATCGTTTCCACTGCAACTTGATGGGCGTTCTCGATTTTTTCCTCAGCGGCATCGTTCAAGAGTTGTCGGCAAAAATCCTCAACCGAATGATTGTCTGAACGGGACTGATCAGGTGGTTCTGTTTCAATGAGAAGCTCTTCGATCATGTCCCGATCGATGGCATAGCCGCGACTTCGGAGAAGAGCCTTTCTGACAATATTCTGAAGCTGACGAACGTTTCCGGGAAGCCTTGCCGACTCCAGCCGTGAGACGGCATTTCGTGTCATCGAAACTGAGGGCACTCCGAGTTCCGTCCCGTAGCGTCCGAGAAAGAAATTGGTGAGAAGAGCAACATCTCCGGTTCGGTCTCTCAGCGGTGGTAGCTTAATCGTCGCGACATTAAGGCGATAGAAGAGATCTTCGCGAAAGTCACCTTCCGCGATCATTTTATCGAGGTTCCGGTGTGTCGCCGCGATAATTCTAACATCCACAGAAATCTCTTCAGAGCCGCCAACCCGTTGAAAGCGCTTCTCCTGGAGCACCCTCAGCATTTTCGCCTGTAGAGCGAGGTCGAGATCACCGATTTCGTCCAGGAACAAAGTGGCGCCGTTGGCCTGTTCGAACTTTCCAATACGTGTGGTCACCGCTCCGGTGAAGGCGCCTTTCTCATGGCCGAATAGTTCTGACTCAAGCAAATTCTCGGGAATAGCAGCGCAATTCACGGTGATGAATGCTCGATGCGCACGGTGCCCGTGCTGGAAGAGCGCTCGGGCAACCAATTCCTTTCCGGTTCCGGTCTCGCCCCGGATTAAAACTGTGACCGGTGTTGGCGAGAGTCGACCGAGTGCCTTATAGACATCGAGCATGGCACGACTGTTTCCAACCAGTGAGTCAGTTGTATCGGTGAGCTCGTTGGTCGGATCTATCGCAACTGGCTCAGAAGACTTCTGAGCACAGGTCACGGCCTCTTTGACCGCTTTCACAATATCCGGCCCGTGGATTGGTTTTGAAATGAAATCAAAGGCACCTGACTTGACTGCCTCAATGGCCATTCGGCTTTCAGAAGAAGCACTTATTCCGATCGCAGCAAGTTGAGGATGAGTTCGATGAATCGCCTTGATAAAACTGAAGCCCTCGCCGTCGGGAAAGTCCAGATTGATGATCACAGCGATAAACTCGCGATGTTGAACCTCCTCCTCTCCTTCATTGATCGAGGGAACTGACATGACCCGAAGGTCCGTATCCCTCAATGCAACCGCAACAGCTTCAGCGGTTTCGGGATCGTCATCTACCACCAGTAGTCGTTTCGCTTTAGCCATCGATTGATTTGTAAGTTACCACTAACTGGTAAGTAAATTACCAGGGAAAGCGAGGATAAAGACTTCCCATAAATTTAACTCCCTGGTATTCATCGCGTTACATAATTGAAATATGCATTGGCATTTATATTGCTAATTAATTCGCTAGAGGTTTATAAAAGAGCCCAGCTAAAAACATGAAAAAAATCGAAGCCATTATCAAACCCTTCAAACTTGAAGAAGTGAAAGAAGCCCTCACCGAATCTGGTGTTCACGGAATGACCGTCAGCGAAGTGAAGGGATTTGGACGCCAGAAGGGTCACACGGAGATCTATCGCGGATCTGAGTATACCGTTGACTTTCTGCCCAAGGTGAAGCTTGAAATTGTAGTCGAAGATAGCGACGCCGGTTCCGTGGTCGACACAATCGTGAAGGCTGCATCCACTAACAAGATTGGTGACGGAAAAGTGTTCGTTTCCTCTATTGAAGACGCCATCCGGATCCGTACCGGTGAGCGCGGTGAAGAGGCAATTGCAGTCTCCGGCGAGTAAGTTCACCGAGTCTTGCTAAGCAAGGCAACGCATGAGACCCGGGCCACCCAGTGGTTCCGGGTTTTTTTGTGCCAGGTATCAAGCGCCGATCCGGTCAGTCCCAAGATAGGGTTGCAATACCTCCGGAATAAGAATGCTCCCGTCAGCCTGCTGATAGGTTTCTACGAAAGCCACATACAGGCGGGGAAGGGCCGTGCCGGAACCGTTCAGCGTATGGCAAAATCGATTCTTTCCGTCCTCATCCTTGAAGCGAAGTTTCATGCGCCTCGCTTGATAGTCGAAGAAATTTGAGCAACTCGATACTTCCAGATATCCGCCGTGGCCCGGGGCCCAGACTTCGATGTCATAGGTCTTTGCTGAACTGAAACCAAGATCGCCCGTGCAAAGCTCAATTGTCCGATAGTGTAGGCCCAGTTTTTGAAGCACGACTTCCGCCTCGGCAGTCAGCTTCTCCAAAAAGACTTCGGATTCTTCCGGGGGCACGATGTTCACCAGTTCGACTTTGTCGAATTGGTGCATACGAATAAGTCCACGGCTTTCTCGTCCGGCTGAGCCGGCTTCACGACGAAAGCATGGAGTATAGGCTGTCAGTTTGATCGGGAGATCGGATTGCGCCAGGAGCTGCTCCCGATAAAGATTAGTGACAGGAACTTCTGCAGTCGGTGCTAGAAAATACGAACCGTTTTCGAGCCCATACATGTCATCCTCGAACTTGGGGAGTTGGCCTGTCCCGAACATGGAGTCTCGATTGATAATAAATGGAGGCGAGACCTCGCGGTAATCATGCTCCGAGGTATGAAGGTCGAGGAGGAACTGGATGAGGCCACGCTCAAGGCGGGCACCGATACCGGTAAAGGTGACAAATCCACTCGAGCTGACCCGCGCTCCCAGCTCAAAATCAAAGAGGCCGTTTTTCTGCCCCAGCTCTACATGGTCAACGGGAGTAAAATCAAAAGATGGTTTTTCGCCCCATTCCCGGATCACGGGATTCGAGGTCTCGTCCTCACCAACCGGGCAATCATCATGTGGCAGATTCGGGATCTGTAGCAGAAGCTCGGTTTGGCGGAAGTCCGCTGCATCGACCTCTTCTCCGATCGATTTGATCCTCTCACCGATCTTGCGCACTTCGGCCTCTACCTCGGAGCTGTCATCCCCAGCCTTCTTGAGTTGCCCAATCTCTTTTGAAATGCGATTCCGATCGGATTGAAGCTGCTGCTTTTCCGTTTCGCCGGAGCGTCGTTTTTCGTCGCAAACCAGTATTTCATCAATCAGCGTCCACGCCTCTCCGCCACGTGCCTTGACGCGGGATTTGATGGCTTCGGCATTGTCACGAAGAAGTCGGATATCAAGCATGTCGGGCAGAGTGTAACTCAGAGACTCAAAGCGTCAACGGGTCAGGATGAACTGGAGGGCAAGAACTGTTAGAGGAAAAATTAAAAGAGCAAGATCGGCAAATGCCTGCACGAACGAATCCGAGATTCTACGAGTTGAGTTAATAACGAAACAGATCAGTGAAGTGCCGAGGATGCAAAAACCAATGGGAATCACTTCTCCCGAAAGGATCAGGTAAAGTGAAATCACAAAGGCGAGGGTGGGAAGTACAACGACTGTTCGCGAACTTCTTCTGCATGAGAATGCAAAGAACCCTGCCGGGTCATGGAACTTGTCGTAGTCCGCCTCAGCCATGGAAATCCGGAAGCAATTTGCGAAGAACAGAGAAGTCATGGCGACGCCAAGTAGCAATGCTTCCGCGGATGCCTCGATCGGAAAAACACTGAGGAAAATGCCACTCGTGAAGCAGAGGGCGATTGTCAGTTCCTTCCAGGGTCCCCTCAGGAATTGACCGCTGAACCGTCGGAAAAAGCGAAATACTACATAGTAGCCAAGAGTGAGACCGGCAAGGATCGCTCCGCCCTGTTTCATTATCACAGGCAGGAATGGATAGCTCAAGAGAGCGAGAGACAAAGCTATCACAAGGAGTGTCAAAATTAGAGATCTGAATCGCACGGTAAATTTGTGCCGCATCGGCATGTGCTTCTCGATGGCGAGTCTCCTCGTGTCATAGAGTCTGTCGAAAAGATAGACCGCCCAAACGGCTGAAAAGAGTGCGACGACCGGATAGGGCGAATCGAGGGGGCCTTCCCTTAGTGAACTCACAACAAGGGCCCAGGCCGCGGCGACCAGGGGGGCATCCAGACAGAGCAAGGATGGCCATAAGATGAACTGTCGCTTTGATTGGTCGATAGCGAGGGTGGATGAGGAGAAGGGGATAATAATTAAGATCTGAAATCCCTCAGTGAATTTACTTTATTCTCCAGTGATTCTCGTGCTGATTCACTGCCATACACATGGAAGCATCCCAACCGAAAATTTATGCCCTCATTCTTGCAGGAGGGAGCGGCACTCGATTTTGGCCACTGAGCCGAAATGTGCGGCCAAAGCAATTGCTCAATCTTTTCGACGAAGAGACCTTGATTGAAAAAGCGGTGAATCGGCTTGAGGGCCTCGTGCCCCCGGAACGGATCCTGGTGCTGACAAATGAGGTCCAGCGTGAAGGGGTCATGGCAGCACTTCCCAATCTGCCTCCCGAAAATGTCGTGGCAGAACCAGCACGTCGAGACACCGCTCCGGCAATCGCGCTCGCAGCAGGGTGGATCGCAGCGAGAGACCCGGAGGCGATCATGATCGCTCTGCCTGCAGACCAGCTCGTGGTCAAGGAGGAGGCCTTTCGACAAGTGCTAGAAGCGTCGGCGAAAGCAGCGTTTGATCGGGATGCGATTGTCACCCTCGGAATAAAACCAACCTGGGCGTGTCCCGGTTATGGATACATTGAGCGGGGTAGTGTAGTCACCTCCCTGGATCTACCCCATGGCTTTGAGGCGCGAGACGTGATCAGGTTTCGAGAGAAGCCATCGCCGGAACTTGCTGAAGAGTATGTTGCTGATGGTAACTTCTCGTGGAATGCCGGAATCTTCATTTGGAGCATCAGCACCGTGATTCGTGAATTGTCAGAGCATTGCTCGCAGCTTGCTGAGTTTGTGAATCAACTCAGCACAGCAGACGACTTTGCTTCGACTGTGGCTGATCAATTTCCAACTCTCGACAAGATCTCGATCGACTACGCTCTCATGGAGAATGCAAAAAGCATTCTTAATATCGAAGCAGATGTTGGATGGGATGACGTGGGCGGGTGGCCCTCCGTCGCAAAGTATCTTGAGAATGATGCGGACGGGAATGCTCACCGAGGACCACTCATCACCGTGGACGCTCGTCAAAATATCGTTTTTTCGGTGGAGGGGGCTCCAGTGCCGGCCCTTCTCGGCGTGAGCAATTTGATCGTCGTGCAAACGGAAGACGCACTTCTTGTCGCTGATCGAAACGACGCAGACCAGATTAAAAAGCTCGTCGATGTTTTGCCAGAAGGGCTTCTCTGATCATCATGAGCGATTGGGTGAGGGCGCTGGGTATTGATTACGGGACCGTGAGGATTGGGCTCGCGGTGAGCGACGACCTTGGATTTCTAGCGCATCCTCTCGAAACAGTCGCCGGTGACCATCCTGACAAAGCCGCCATCGAGATAGCGCGAATAGTGTCTGAACGCAAAATCGAAGACATCGTTATAGGCCTCCCTCTTCATGCAAACGGAGATGAGGGTAAAGCGGTTGGAAAAGTCCGGCAATTTACTGAGCTCCTGCGTTCTGAAATTGAGCTCATGGTTCGCTGGCACGAAGTTGACGAACGTTACACGACGATGCTGGCAATGGAAAAACTCCATTCAGCGGGCCGCAATGAGAAGAACTCCCGCAAGATCATTGACCAGGCTGCCGCCGTCGAAATCCTTCAAAAGTGGCTTGATGACCGTGTCCCTTCCGACTCTGCTTATTCCTGAGACCGGTCGAAGGCTTCTGCGCCTGTTTACAGAAAGGTTGTTGGATTTCTTTATGATCTCACCCGATCATTTGTGATGCAGAACGACAAGGTAGAAAAAGTCGGGGTGATTGGTCTTGGGATCATTGGAAGCCGTATCGCGGAAGTGCTTCGCGAAAGTGGTCGCCAGGTTTATGTGTGGAGTCGCACTCCGACGCCGGAGCCGAACTTCCTGAGTTCGCCTGCCGAGATGGCGGAACTCACTGATTGCATTCAGATATTCGTCGCGAACGGCGAAGCACTTGTAGAGGTCGTCAGTTCGATGAAGGACTCTTTGTCGAAGCGTCACACGATTATTAATAACAGCACCGCAGACCCTGACTCAGTGGTGGAAGCTTTCCAAATCGCTAAGGACGCCGGGGCAACCTTCCTCGATGCTCCATTTACTGGAAGTAAAGCTGCGGCCGAAAAGGGTGCTCTTGTGTATTATGTCGGGGGAGACCCGGCGGCACTGGATACGTCGAGGTCTCTGCTCGAAGCGTCATCGAAAGAAATTCTCTACGTTGGACGCGTTGGCGAGGCAACTGTCCTCAAGCTCGCTACGAATATGATTTCCGCGGCAACTGTTGAAATCCTTTCGGAAGCACTTGGCCTTGTCACCGCAGCCGGAATTGACCCTGCTAAGCTTTCGGAGGCGATAGAGCAGAACGCATGTGGCTCGACACTCACCAGTATGAAATTACCCACCATGATCACCAGTGATTTCGAGCCGCACTTTTCACTGAAGCACATGTTTAAAGATGCTCAGTATGCGCTCAATCTTGGAAAGCGTCTTGGGATTGAGTTACCTGCACTTTCGACAACCGCGAGCGTCATGTTCCGGACGATGCAGAAGGGTCATGCTGACGACGACTATTCCGTTCTCGCCGCGAAGTATCAGAGCAAAGAGGCCAAAGCCGCGAAAACAAAGAAATCATGATGTCGACGAAGACTCCGGAGGGTGGATGGTTGCATCTCAAGAACAGGGCCATTTTTAAAATTAGCGGACCGGATCGTGTTCGCTTCCTAAATGGACAAGTGACTAACGACGTCGCTGGCCCCCTGGATAAGAAAGTCATTGGAGCTTGTCTTTGTTCCCTGAAAGGAAAGGTGGAATTTCTTGTTTGGATCTCAGCGAATGAAGAAGCGCTCTTTGTCGACGGTCAATTAGACCAGCGCGAAGAACTTGCTGAGAGACTGGACCGCTACTTAATCGCTGACGATTGTGAGATTAGTGATGTGACGGACGAGGCCATCTTGATTCATCACTTTGATCCAGGCCTTGAAGGAATCCGGTCGCTACGAACCGAAGAGGAAGGATTTGATCTTTATCTGAAACGCGGAGAATCGACACCCTCTGCCGAAGCGGAAATTCCACTGGAAGACTTTGCGACAAGGCAGGCTCTCGCTTTGATCCCAGAATACCCAACTGAGATTACCGGGAGTGAATTTCCTGCCGAACTGGGCATCGACAAGTGGGCTGTGGACTTCCACAAGGGCTGCTATCTAGGCCAGGAGGTGATTTCCCGCATAAAAAGCGTCGGAAAAGTAAAGCGTTCCTTAATTCTCGCACATGCTGAAACTCCACTAACACAAGACTCAAAGGTGAGAACCGGCGCCGGAAGGGAAGGGCGGGTCACTCGTCTCATTCGAGCCGACAAAGAAAAAAATCCTCTCTATATCTGCTTCGTTAAAGAAGCCCCTGAATTGCTTCAATCGCTTGTCCCACAAAGGGTTGAGCTCGATGAGGGTCATGCTCAGAAGAGTTAAAACGTCAAAAAAAACACTTTATTAGAAAAAAGATGAATAATTTTCGGTTGCGTAGTGAGAACAATTCAACAATGGTCATTCTGAACTGCTGTAGAGCGAACTCCTGTTAGCAAGAAGCTGGCATGGTAACTGCTCAAAGGTGGTTCAGGATTTAACGATCCACGAAAACAGGTTATTACGACCACATCTCAAACCAAGGGAGTTAACAAAATTATGAAAAAAGCAATATTAGTTGCAGTGATTAGTGCATTCACGCTCGGCGTAAATGCAGGAGACTGGGGAAAGGCGCCGATTCCGGACAAAACCCCAATTGAAGAGTGCGTCGACATCGGCGGTTCTATCAGCAGTGGATACGAGACAGACTACATCTTCTACGGTGCACGTTTCGCTCGTGACGCAGTATGGACTGACGTTAATTACACGTTCGACAATTTCGTCGTTCCTATCAACGTTGGTGCTTGGTATCTTAACGGTATCGGTGGTGCTCCTGGATATGACGAGCTCGACCTCTACATCGCTGCTGAACTCGGAACCTTCGCTGGTTTCGACGTGAGCCTCGGATACACTCACTTCTTCTTCCCTGAGGGCAACCTCGGTCAGAGCTATGGTGAGATCGGTCTTGACCTCACTCGTTCACTCGGATTTGTCGACCTCGCACTCGAAGCTAACTACGCACTCCTTAACGGTCGTGCTGGTCAGAACACTGGTGCTTGGTATTACCAGGCTGGAATCGAGAAGACTTTCGGCATCACTGATGCTGTGAGCCTCGTTCTCGGAACTGGTGTTGGTTACTCCGACGGTTACTTCACCCAAGGTGGTGGAATCCCAGCAGCACCTGCTGCCGGAAACCAGAGCGGATGGAACCACTACTATGCTACTGCATCTCTTCCAATCGAGCTTAACTGCCGTGCAACGCTTACACCATACATTGGTTACAGCGGTGCTCCTGACACTTGGGTCGTTGACGGCCTCGGTGGTGGCGGACAGCCCGGTGCTCAGTCAGACATCCTCCACGGTGGTGTCTCCCTCAGCGTTTCTTTCTAAGTAACGCTACGAAGGTTAAAAAATTTATTTAAACCTTGGTGTAAATCGCCTCCCGTTCGCGGGGGGCGATTTCTTTTTGTACACAGATCGCCAATTCTTCCGATTTGATTGCTGATGGAAGAGAAGACTGTTCACGTCCTGATTGATGGAGCAACGAGCGATCTGACGTTCAGCTATCTGGTTCCTGAAGGATTGGAGGTCTCTCCCGGGCAGCGAGTTCGTATCCGCCTTCGTAACCGTCCCGCCATTGGGACCGTTACAGCAGCCGAAACGATCGACACTGCTACCCTGGGATACACATTGAGGCCGATTGAAGGGGTCGTCGCTGAGGAGCCATTCCTTACTTCCGGCCTGATTCAGTTGGCTCGTTGGATCTCCTCTTTTTATCTCGCCCCTGTTGAGACGGTTATTCGCTCAATGCTGCCAAAGCCTTCACGAGGCGAGCAGGAAAAACGGAAGAAAGAGAAGTTCGTCGCACTAACCGCTGCTGGTAAGGGGCACGACGATACCAAGACTAAAGTAAGCGAGAAGCAACGAGCCGTATTGAAGCTCCTCGGCACGGAAGGCGATCTCAGTCTTGCCGCAATGACCGGAGAGCACGGTCTTTCCCGATCATCAATCAAATCACTTGAGACCAAAGGGCTGCTCGAGATTGGCGAGCGAATTGTCACTCGCGACCCAGTCAAGGATGTGGAATACGTCGCCAACAGTGCGCTGGAACTCAACGATGAACAGAGTGTCGTCCTCGATGCCATTCTCGAAGCAGGTAAAAGCATCGAAGGTGGTGACCCGGTAAAGCCCATTCTTCTCTACGGAGTCACGGGCAGCGGCAAAACTGAAGTCTATTTGCAGGCAATTCAGGAAACCATTCGTCAAGGCAAAGGAGCTGTTGTCCTCGTCCCGGAGATATCACTGACGCCGCAAACCGCAGACCGCTTTAAGCAGCGCTTCGCAGATATTCAGGACCAGGTCGCGATCCTTCATAGCAATCTCTCAGAGGGCGAGAGACATGATGAATGGCGAAAAGTGCTGGACCAAAAGGCTCGCATCGTCATTGGCGCCCGGAGCGCCATCTTCTCTCCAATTCAAAATCTCGGGCTCATTGTCGTCGATGAAGAGCATGAGAATTCTTATAAGCAGGATATCATTCCCCGATACCAGGCGAGAGATATTGCCGTTGTTCGGGCGACGATTGAAAAATGCCCCGTCCTTCTTGCCAGCGCGACACCTTCTCTTGAGTCGTGGAACAACACGCTCAGCGGGAAATATGACCTCGCCACGATGAGTAAGCGTGTTGACGACCAGAAGCTCCCGCTGATTCGCATCATCGACATGCGACTTGAGTCAAAAAAGGTTCAATCGGGTCCTGCGATCCTTTCAACGAAGCTAAGGCAGTCCATTGAAGAACGTCTTGCCGAAGGCGAACAAACAATTCTCTTTCTCAACCGGCGGGGTTTTGCCCGCAACATCCTTTGTCCCGAATGTGGGTATGTCGCGAATTGCCGGCACTGTGCGACAACAATGACCCTGCATCGCGGCGACGACCGCCTCATCTGCCATATCTGCGGTTTCACGCAACTTCCCCCGACACGATGTCCGGAGTGCAGTTCACGATCGATTGTGAATGCAGGGTATGGAACGGAACGGGCGGAGGAGATTCTTAATAAGGTCTTTCCTGAAGCGAAAATAACTCGAATTGACACTGATTCGATGCGGAAAAAGAACCAGTTGCGCGACACCCTCAATGATTTCCGGGCAAAAAAGATCGATATTCTTCTGGGGACTCAGATGATCGCAAAGGGCCTGCATTTTCCAAATGTAACGCTCGTCGGGATTCTGAATGCTGACGTGGGATTGCACATTCCCGATTTTCGTGCCGGTGAGAGAACTTTTCAGCTCCTGACCCAAGTCGCGGGGCGGGCAGGACGGGGAGAACTCGAAGGCGAGGTTGTCGTGCAGACTTTTACACCGCATCACCCGTCGATTCAGCATGCGCGACATCATGATTTTGAGGGGTTTGCGGAACAGGAGCTCGTGATGCGGAGGCAGTTTGGTCATCCTCCGTTTCAGCGCATGGTTCTCGTCACGGTTCGCTCGGTTCACCAGGAACGGGCTGAATTTTCTCTGAAAACACTCCATGCCCGCCTTAAGCGAAGCTTGCCTGAAACGATGTCTCTCACCGAACCACTTCCCTCACCCTTGGTAAAATCTCACGACCAGTGGCGATTCCAAATCATTCTGAAAGGGGGAAATCCAAGAAAGATGGCGCATCATATCCGGGAGGTAACCAAAGACCTGACTTTTCCCTCTGATGTGATCGTGACCTACGACGTCGATCCGTATTCAATGGGATAATGCTATTTTGAACAGCTTTTTTACGAAAAGGATTTGCATTGAATGGAAAAATTGAAGATTGATGGACCATGGCGTTGTCCTGTGTCTACTCAGGCGCCCTTGTCGGTGTCGATGCGGTTGGTGTTGAAATCGAGGTAAATGCCTCAGATTCGGGCAAGGTCGATATCAAACTGGTAGGACTCCCTGATGCAGCGGTCCGGGAAAGTGTCGATCGAGTTACCACGGCGATCAAAAACAGCGGTCTGAGGTGGCCGGCTAAGGCGATCACCATCAATCTGGCTCCGGCAGATATCAAAAAAGAGGGGCCGAGCTATGACCTTCCCATCGCGATCGGGATGGCATCATTGGATGAAGAGCGAAACGGTAAGCTGAAAGAAGGGGCCCTGGACAAATGCGCCGTTGTCGGGGAATTGGCCCTCGATGGAAGAGTCCGTCCGGTAAAGGGAATTCTCTCCCTGGCGCTTCAGGCAAAAAAGTCTGGGAGGAAAGCAATTATTGTCCCGAACGAGAATGCCGTTGAAGCCAGCATTGTCGAAGGAATATTTGTCTATGGGGTAAGCTCACTGCGAGACGCCTATGATCTCCTTGCGGGCAGCGGAAATATCCGCCCCCAAAAATTGGACCGTGACGAGTTTTTCAATACAAAACGAGCCTATCCGTTTGATTTCGACGAAGTGAAGGGGCAGGCGCACGCCAAGCGGGCTCTCGAAGTCGCCATGGCCGGTGGGCATAACCTTCTCATGCTTGGGAGCCCTGGAACTGGCAAGTCGATGCTGGCTAAGAGACTCGTCACGATTCTTCCGGCAATGATGGAGGATGAGGCGATTGAAACGACGAAGATCCACAGCGTCGCCGGATTGGTCGACGGAAAGCACAGCTTCCTTGCGACGCGCCCTTTCCGCTCGCCGCATCATACGATTTCGGATGTTGGCTTATTGGGCGGAAGTAGCAACCCAACACCGGGCGAAGTAAGTCTCGCCCACAATGGAATTCTTTTTCTTGATGAACTGCCTGAATTTCGGCGTTCAACACTCGAAGTCCTTCGTCAGCCTCTTGAAGACGGGCATGTGACCATTTCCCGCGCCGCCGGGAAATTCACTTTCCCAAGCCGGTTCAGTCTCGTCGCGGCAATGAATCCCTGTCCGTGCGGCTATCTCGGAGATCCGTCGCGGGAATGTCGATGTTCTCCCGGCCAGATCGAAAAGTATCGCCAGCGAATCAGTGGGCCTTTGCTGGACAGAATTGATCTTCATATTGATGTCCCCGCCGTGAATTATAAAGAGCTGCGCTCCGAGTCCGGAGGGGAATCCTCTGAAGTGATTCGCGAACGGGTTGAAGACGCAAGATCAATCCAACTGGAGAGGCTCGTTTCATTTCCCGGCGTGAATTGTAATGCAGACATGGGCAATCGCCAGGTTTCGAATTTCTGCCGACTGGACAAGCAAAGCGAGCGGACCCTTGAGCAGGCCATGGAGACTCTAAATTTCAGTGCCAGAGCACACGACCGAATTCTCAAGGTCGCAAGGACTCTCGCTGATCTCGAAGGGGAGATGGAGATCAAAGAGGTCCACGTGCTTGAGGCAATTCAGTATCGGACCTTAGATCGGAATCTTTGGGTTTAGCTGGAAAAGTTGAATAAAACCGGCTTGGAGGCCGTCTACCCACTGTTCCGTTCTGGAACACGGCCTTTCCCAAAGGAGGGTCGAACTTCAAACCTCCCCTGAAATATGAAGAAATTGATCTCCCTCACCGTAGCTGTTGCTGCCTCCTTTTTCCTTTTTACCCCGACTTCTGCGGAAGCTGGCTCTTACCGCTCCAAAGTGATTGGCAAGTGCGGTGGCTGCGGCGGACACATCCATGCCTACTATCGCCCGGTTCGCCTTTCCTGCGGCCAGATCCGTTATTCATGGGTTCCTTCGTACCACAGTAATTGTAACCGCGTTTCCTCGTATCGTTCGATAAGCCGATACCCAACTTCCCGTTACGTGTCACGCTCCCATGGTTACAGTTCACGGAGCTACATTTCCCGAGGATCGGGTTTCTCGATCCGCTTTGGAAGTAGCCGCGGATTCTGCCGATAATCCGACAAACTCCCTCACTTGTTTTCGAAAAAAAACGCTCCGCCCCGGCGGAGCGTTTTTGTTTCCGGCCTTGGCAGGAAGAAATTTGTCGTTTCCTTCACAAAGAATGCTTGCGAAAAGGGCATTTAGAATTTAAGAATCCCTCCCTTCGCGCTGGAGCCTCCTCGGTTTCAGCCCCGGTTGCTCGGGTGGCGGAATTGGTAGACGCGCAGGATTAAGGATCCTGTGGGGCGACCCGTGGGGGTTCGATTCCCCCCTCGAGCACTTTTATATACGGATGACTGTGAGCATGACTTCCACTGATTCACCCTCCGCGATCTTAACGATCTCCTGTGATGACCAGCCCGGTATCGTTGCGTCAGTCTCAGATTTTCTCTTCCAAAACAAAGGGAACATCGTTGATGTTGACCAGCATGTGGATCGGGAGGCGGGCATCTTTTTCATGCGCGTCGAATGGGAAATCAATGGATTCGCCGTTGCCCGCGAGGAGATTGAAGCGGCGCTCGCTTCGATTATTGAGAAATTTTCAATGCAATCGTCGCTCTACTTCTCCGACGTGCGCCCACGCGTCGCGCTCTTTGTGACGCGTGACAATCATTGCTTCTACGACTTGCTTTCCCGACACGAGAGCGGTGAGCTTCCGATGGAGATCCCGCTAATTATCAGTAATCGCGAGGACCTCAAGCCGGTCGCGGAGCGGTTCGGGATTCCATTTTATCATTTCCCGATCACGAAAGAGACGAAGCAGGGACAAGAGACCGCGGAGATTGCGCTGCTGAGGGATCATGAGGTTGATCTTGTCATACTGGCCCGCTACATGCAGATCCTGAGTCCACAATTGACGGAAGCTTTTCCGAATCGGATCATCAACATTCACCATTCCTTCCTTCCTGCATTTCCCGGCGCGAGGCCTTATCATTCGGCGCACAAGCGCGGAGTGAAACTCGTTGGGGCAACCAGTCATTACGTCACTGAAGACCTCGACGAGGGGCCTATCATCGCTCAGGGGGTAACGCCAGTGTCTCACAAAGACACGGTTCACGACTTTGTTCGAAAGGGGCGTGCTCTAGAGCAAAGCGTTCTCTCGCGCGCCGTTTGGCTTCATCTCAATCGCCGAACGCTCGTGCACGAGAACAGAACCGTCGTCTTTGGGTAAACCTTTCCGCGTCCGTTTTCTGGTATTGCCTGAAAATCGAGGTAAGATCGCGAATGGCCCAAAAATTTCAGACTCTGCCGGGTTTCCGGGATTTCTACCCTGCTGACTGTGCGGCGAGAAACTACGTCTTTGAAACTTGGCGTCGCGTTGCGCGTCGCTATGGATTCGTCGAATACGAAGGGCCTATTCTTGAGCCGACAGATCTTTACAGAAAGAAAAGCGGTAACGAGATCGTCAATCAGCTGTTTTGCTTTGAGGATAAGGGTGAACGAGATGTCTCCCTGCGCCCTGAATTGACTCCTACTCTTGCCCGAATGGCTGCCTCACGTCAGCGGGATTTCAAAAAGCCGCTTCGCTGGTTTTCGATTGGACAGTTTTTCCGTTACGAAAAACATCAGAAAGGTCGAGGGCGGGAATTCTATCAGTTTAACTGCGATATACTCGGAGAAGACTCTGTGCTTGCTGACGCTGAGCTCATGGCACTGGCAATTGATCTCATGCTCGAACTGGATTTCAGCTCCGAAGATTTCAAAATCCGTATCAGTGACCGTCAGGCCTGGGTTTCCTACGCTATGGATCAAGGGGTTCCTGAAGAATCGCTCACTGATTTCCTTCAAACTGTCGATAAGATGGAACGGACTCCGCCTGAGAAAACCGACGAAAAGTTGCAAGAGATCGGATTGTCGCTCGCTGGTATCGAAGCCTTCATCAAGTCCGGGGCTGAAGCGTCGGAGCCATTGAGGGAGGTTCTGGCAAATCTTGAAGCGCGTGGACTTGGAGACTTCGTAGAGGTGGACCTCGGGATCGTTCGCGGATTGGCCTACTACACCGGGCCTGTCTTCGAGATTTTCGATATTGGAAAAGGGATGCGAGCGGTTGCCGGGGGTGGTCGTTATGATCAATTGATTGGATTAATTGGCGGAGTCGAAATGCCTGCCTGTGGTTTCGCAATGGGCGACATGGTCATCACTGATTTAGTGAAGGAGACTGAAAAACCTGCCGCACTTCTTGAGGCGGCGATTACTACTGAACAGTCCGTGGATCTCTACGTCGTCGAAGCTGATTCCTCAAAAAAAGCCGCCACTGCGCAGGTCGTGCAGTTACTGCGTTCCGGAGGGTTTAGCGTTCAGTACGCTTTTGCTGACATGAAGGTAGGGAAGCAATTTCAGACAGCAGAGCAATCTGGCGCAACGCATGCGGTGGTGATTGGCTCAGAGTTCCCTCAGGTTGGAATCAAAGATCTCTCCGATCGGAGTGAAAAAACGGTCTCGCTCGAGGCACTTTTGGAAGCGGTTAAATGACGTAAATCTCAACTATTTCCAGTTTAGCTTGGAGAGTAGCCTGCTACACTTGCATTTCAGGTCCGTCTGCCGAATCTAGCCATGACTAAAACGAACGCCATTGTCTTCTGTTCCATCATTGTGGTGGGACTCGTGATTTCTTATTTCACTCTCGACCGCTTTGCGAAACCGGTCGAAGTCGCAGACGAGCCTGTGCCGGTGAAAGTAACTGAAGAGCCTGCCCCGACTGCTCCTGAGCCTGAAGTAAAAAAGCCAAAGCCTAAAGTGCTCGTGGTTGAGAAGCCGGCAAAACCTGAGCCGCCGGAACCAAAGAGCGAAGGATTTGCCTCCCCTGCGATAGCCATGAAAGCATTGGTCGGGACAATTGGGGAAAAGAACTTTGAAGCTTTCACAAAACTCGTTGGCGAAGATGCCATTGACGATCCAATTAAGGAAGAGGTGAAAGCCTTGGTCGAATCGCCGTCATTCATCCTTAGTGACGAGGAACCGTTCTCAGAGATTTCGAAGTCTGCCACACTGGTTCGTTGGGCTCTGAATTTCGAACCCGTTCCGGTTAGTGCTGCTGAACCGCAGGCCGTCGCTCCCAGGCAGCTCTATGCTGATCTTGAGAGTGTTCAAAATGAAGCTGTCGATTTTAAAAAGATCAGTCTACCTCTCCTCCCGGCTGCAGTTGAAGGGTTGGGATCACCGACCGCAAATCTACAAAATGATCCTCTTACGATAGCTCACACCTTTTCCAAGGCGGTGATTTCGAGGGATTTCCGCGTCGCACGCGCGCTCGCCGACCCGGAAAAAGTGACTGATGAACGGGTTGCGGCTCTCATGATTGCGGTAGAAGAGGGTGGCTTTGATTTGAGGGAGAAGCGCCCCCTCGTAGTCACCCTGTCGCGCGAAGACATTACCTGGGTGCTTGCTCGAATCACGTCTCGTGAATCTTCGTCAGAGTTCGCGCTCGAACTGGGACAGGATGGAGGGAAGTGGAAGATCGGAGGGCTTACGTTTTCGAAGGTTCTTTCAGCTCTGGCGGCACAAGCTGGTGGAGGTGACGTCGCTTATAGCCCAATCGTCGAAGATCCGTCGGGCGGTGATTCTCTCGTCCTCTACTTTGAATTCGATAGTGCTGGCGTGACGCCTCGCGGAAAACGTCAACTCGGAATCATCGCAGATATCTTGAGTCAGGGCGCAGAAAGGGTTATCCGAATTAACGGTCACGCAGACGCCCTTGGAACGGATCAGTACAACAAAGGCCTGAGTGATGGTCGGGCTGAGTCAATTCGAGACGCTCTCGTTGAGATGGGAGTCGCCCCGGCTCAGGTTATCACCGAAGCCTTTGGCGAAACAAAGCCACGCCGTCCTAATTTCAATCCCGACGGCACTGACAACCCAACAGGACGCTCAAAAAATCGCCGTGCTGAAGTCTACTTGGATTTTTAAGACGCCGTGAACAGGGCAAGGTCATTGGCCCAACCCCGCTGAGGGTCGCGAGCGATGTTGAATCGCGGAGGAAATAGTGCGCTTTCAGGTATCGATCGTGCCGGGGAATTCTCAGGTTCCATCTTGACCTGCCTTCCCGCGAACGTAAGTTGCGCCCCTCGCTAACGAGACGCGTCGCAGCTGCATGAATATCCACGAATACCAGGCTAAGGAACTATTTGAAAAATTTGGCGTTGCCACCCCGAAAGGGAAGGTCGCTGACACGGCGGAGGAGGCGAAAACAGCGGCGGCGGAACTAGGCGACGAGATCGTTGTGAAAGCCCAGGTTCACGCTGGTGGACGCGGGAAAGGAACGTTCAAAAATGGTTTTCAAGGCGGAGTTCACCTCGTCAAAGATGCGAACGAAGCGGCTGACATTGCTTCGAAAATGCTCGGACAGACATTGGTCACTCACCAGACTGGTGAAGAGGGCAAGCTTGTCAGTAAGGTGATGGTCGCCGATGGCGTTGATATCGAAAAAGAATACTACCTCGCGATTCTCATGGATCGCGAAAGTCGTTCGCCGGTCATCGTCGCAAGCACCGAAGGTGGAGTGAACATCGAAGATGTCGCCGAGAACACGCCTGAGAAAATTTTTAATGAAGAGATTCACCCACTCCTCGGACTTCAGCCTTACGAGATTCGCAATCTCTCGGCCGGACTCGGTTTTTCCGGTGACACCGCGAAGCAGTTCGGAAAGCTTCTCAAGTCGCTCTACAATCTCTTCATCTCCTGCGACTGTTCGATGGTCGAGGTCAATCCTCTTGTGACCACGCCAGACGGCCAGGTCCTCGCGCTTGATGCAAAGTTCGATTTCGACGACAATGCCCTTTACCGTCATCCTGAAATCGCAGAACTCCACGATCCAACCGAGGAAGATCCACGCGAAGTTGAGGCGGCCAAGTTTGACCTGAACTACATTGGTCTCGACGGAAACATTGCGTGTCTCGTGAACGGAGCCGGACTCGCCATGGCGACGATGGACATCATCAAGCAAAGTGGCGGCGAGCCCGCCAACTTTCTCGACGTAGGAGGAGGTGCAACGCAGGAGCAGGTCCGCAACGCTTTCAAAATTATCCTGAGCGATCCAAACGTGAAAGGGATTCTCGTCAATATCTTTGGTGGAATCATGGACTGCGATGTCATCGCGAAAGGAATCGTAGCTGCCTGCGGCGAAGTCGATCTCAATATCCCACTCGTCGTTCGCCTCGAAGGCAACAACGTTGAGGCGGGCAAAGCGACCCTCGCTAGCTCAGATGTTAACCTTATCGCGGCAGATACCCTTGCCGACGCGGCTCAGAAAGCCGTTGCTGCCATCACCGTTTAATCAGGACCTTTACTTCATTTTCTCATGGCTATTCTCGTTGACGAAAACACGAAAATCTTGATTCAGGGTATCACCGGATCTTTTGGCGGGCGCCACGCGCAGCTCAGCCTGGACTATGGCACGCAACTCGTCGCCGGCGTCACTCCGGGTAAGGGCGGGCAGAAGTTTGCGGACACCGTCCCGATTTTTGACACGGTCGGACAGGCTGTCCAGGAAACCGGCGCAACGGTCAGTACGATCTTTGTTCCACCTCCCTTCGCAGCGGATGCGATTCTCGAAGCGGTCGATGCAGGCGTCGAACTCGTCGTCGCGATCACCGAAGGAATTCCGGTCATGGACATGATGCGCGTCCGCGCCGGTATGGCCGGTTCCGGAGCGCGCCTCATCGGGCCGAACTGCCCCGGCATTGTCACTCCCGGCACCGGTGAAAATTCACACGGCGGCTGCCGCATTGGCATCGCGCCCGGATACATTCACAAGCGTGGCAAAGTCGGCGTCGTTTCCCGCAGTGGAACGCTTACTTACGAAGCGGTTTATCAGCTCACCAGTCTCGGTCTCGGTCAGAGCACTTGTGTTGGAATTGGTGGAGACCCTATTAATGGCACCTCCCACCTCGACATCATGAAGATGTTCAACGAGGACCCTGAGACCGAAGCGATCATCATGATCGGTGAGATCGGCGGCACTGCCGAGGAAGAAGCTGCCGAGTGGGCGAAAGAGAATTGTAAAAAACCAATCGCCGGTTTTATCGCTGGTGCGACCGCTCCTCCGGGACGCCGCATGGGTCACGCTGGCGCAATCGTTTCAGGGGGCAAAGGAACCGCCGAGGCAAAGATTGCCGCGATGCGCGATGCCGGGATCGAAGTCGCAGACAACCCATCCGATATGGGCGCTGCTCTCGTTCGTGCGATGGGCTGAAAGAGTTTCGAGGAACGAAGCTCGATTTGAGTTTCAATACGTAGTTTAAGAGGATTAGAATAACAGAGATGTCGGAAAAACCGGAATATGCAAAGGGACTCGCGGGAGTCATCGCCAATGAATCATGTCTGAGCGATGTTCAGGGCCAGGAAGGCATCCTTCGCTACCTCGGTTTTAACATCGATGATCTCGTCGAAAACTGCACTTTTGAAGAGGTAACCTATCTACTTCATCGCCGTAAGCTTCCGACCGAATCCGAGTTGGCTGAATTCACGAAAACACTCCGTGCCGAACGTCATCTCCCTCAGGGCGTCATTGATTTCATCCAGGCTGCGCCGAAGGACGCGCAACCGATGGAGGTGCTTCGCACCGGAGTCAGCATGCTCGGACTCTACGACACCCGTGGACACGATCAGGACTACGATTTAAACGAAGAGCGTGCCATCGCGATTTGCGCGCAGATGTCTCTTATCGTCGCCTACTATCATCGGGCACGTCAGGGTCTCGACTTACCACCGGTTCGCGAAGACTTATCCGAGGCGGCTCACTTTCTCTATCTCATCACTGGCGAAGAACCAAGTGCCGAGGCCACGAAGACTCTCGATGTCGCCCTCATCATTCACGCCGACCACGGCATGAACGCTTCGACTTTCAGTGCGCGTGTTACCGTCGCGACCTTGTCCGACATGTATTCGGCGATCACTTCCGCGATCGGAACGTTGAAAGGTCCACTTCACGGTGGTGCTAACGAAGGGGTCATTCACATGCTTCAGGAGATCGGCAGCCTCGATAAGGTTGATGCCTACGTCGAAGATTGTCTCGAAAACAAAAAGAAGATCATGGGAATCGGGCACCGCGTCTATCGTGTCCTCGACCCACGCGCGCCACACCTTCGCAAGATGGCGATCAAGCTTACTGAAGAGTTGGGTGAGACAAAGTGGATCGACATGTCCGAGCGTATCGCTGAGATCATGCGCGAGCGAAAAGGGCTCAACGCGAACGTCGATTTCTACTCAGCAACAGTTTACTACTCGCTCGATATCCCGACCGATCTCTTCACCCCGATTTTCGCGATATCGCGCGCTGCGGGATGGACTGCGCAGGTCCTGGAGCAATTAGAAGATAACCGCCTCTACCGTCCGTTGACCTATTACACCGGTCCGACGACGGATCAGCCTGTGCCTCCGTTGTCGGAGCGCTGATAGCCTAAATCATCCGAAGCGGATTTAGAAAAGGCCACTCTCTTTGTGGCGGACTCTTTATGTTCTGATTAATCAACTCGCTTCCGCAGAAAGGAATGCACGCCAGCCACCCAGTTCGGTGATGTCAGTGGAACCTTCCGGGACTGCTGATTCGCAGATGAAGCCGGTCACAATCTTTCCGCCGGCGAGAGTCAGTTTTCCAAATCCGAGTGGGCTTGGGATTCCCGCGACAAAGGAGCCGAACTGATCTGCCGGAATCGCCCAGCTTTCGACAGCGATAGAAGCGCCTTTTCCCGCTTCCTTTCGAATAAGACCGGGCCTGGGCGGAAGACCATTCTCGGGGGGCAAGGCCAGGAGCTGGTAGTCCGATGACGTCGAATCTTCACGCAGAAAGTAAGCGCCGCGATCCGTGAGTTGATGATTGAGAGGAAGGCCTCGCATGTGTGCGCCGCACACAACGACTTCGATCCAGTCGTGGGGGAGTGAGTTCTCTGAAGACTCTGCGCCTCCAAAACGGTTTGCGAGATCGAGAAGCGCGTGATCGGAAAGGGCAGGGGCGACGAGTGTGATTCCCCAGGGCATTCCTTTTGAGGCGAGCCGTCCCGCTGGAATCGCGCAGGCGCTCAGGTCGAGGAGGTTCATGAAATTTGTATAGTAGCCGAGGTTGGAATTCAGCTGAACCGGCTCGGCCTCGACTTCGGCCGCCGTATAGGCGGTCCCGGCGGTCGGAGTTACGATAAGATCGACAGAGGCCATCACGAGATCGGCACGGCGTTTCAATTCCTTGAGTTGATACTGTGCACGAAAGCCGTCAACCGCCCGGGGCGCGCCACCTCCGCTGATGATTTTATGCGTCACCGGAAAGAGGGACTCGGGCTGCGACGTGATAAACTCTTCGATCGCCGCGAAACGCTCGGACACCCAGGGGCCCTCATAGAGGAGAAGGGCGGCTTCGAGAAGAGCGCTGAAATCAATGGTCACTTTGGTGCCGCCAATCGATTCCAGTTTCGTGACGGCTTCTGTGAAAAGAATTTCCGCTTCAGCATCACCAAAAAACTTGAGCTGTTCGGCCTGCGGAACACCGAAGGTGAAATTATCTGCAGGGAACCAATTTGTCTGGCTCGGAGCACGAGAGTAGGCGTCATCTGAATCCGGTTGCGCTGCGACTGAGAAAACGGTCGCTGCGTCATCCGGGATTTTCGTGAAGATGGAAACGCAGTCCAGCGATCGACATGCCGGAACGACTCCTGCGCAGGAGAGGCTTCCGAAGGTGGGTTTGAGTCCGATCAATTCATTGAGACCCGCGGGGATGCGGCCCGACCCTGCGGTGTCAGTACCAAGAGAGAAGGTGACGAGATCACGAGCAACGGAAACGGCTGATCCTGAGGAAGAGCCACCGGGGATGAAGTCTTCGTTGAAAGGATTCTTTGGAAAACCGTAGGGCGACCGAACCCCGACGAGACCAGTCGCGAACTGGTCGAGATTGGTTTTGCCCATGGGGATCGCACCCGCTTCGATCAGAAGAGCGACAACCGTGGCGTCTTTGTCAGGATCGTAGGCATAGTCGGGGCAAGCCGCTGTCGTGGAGTTCCCGGCCAAGTCGATATTGTCTTTGATCGCGAAGGGAATCCCGAAGAGCGGTTTGGTTTGAGACGATTCCCCCTCGAGATTCCCGAGGATGGATGCCATCCGCTCGTCGGAGGTCAGCGAGATCCAGATCAGGGGATCGGATTCGCTGATCGCGGCTTTGAGCTGATCGACGAGCTTCGCGGGTGTGAGTTCGCCGCTCGCATACTGAGCATGGAGCGCGGAGATAGAAAGATCGAGTGACATGTCAGGATGGTTTCAGAGCAATGAGAAGTTGTCCCGGCTGCACAGGATCTCCTTCGGAGGCAAAGAGTGACTCCACCGTGCCAGCTTCCGGCGAGGGAATCGTGATTTCCATTTTCATCGCTTCAAGGATGAGAACTGGATCATCGGCGGCAACGACATCTCCTGGTTTCACGAGAACCTTCCAGACGGAACCGGCGACGGCGGCTTCGACGGGTTCGCATCCCTCCGGTAACTCGCTCTCGGGCGGCGCGGCCGCTTCCTCGGCGGTCTCGACGAGCTTCTTGAAAATACCTGCGTCTTCCCAGCGCTGCCGTTCTTCTCGGAAGGAGTTCTGCTGGGTCGACTGAAAGCTGGAGATCGACTCGACTTCACTTTCGAGAAACTGATTGTAGTTTCGCAGCGAGAAGCTTGTCTCTTCGATCTTCGGATTCCATCGACCAATGAGAAAGTCGGCGCGAAGTTGCTGAAGCTCCTCGCCGGAGACTTCGTAGAAACGGATCTGATCAAAGAAGCGCAGAAGCCACGGCTCCTCCTCAGTGAAGGATGGAGTGACATGAAATTTGTTCCACATCTGTACGGTGCGCCCGACGAACTGATAGCCGCCGGGACCTTCCATACCGTAGATGCAGAGGTAGGCTCCTCCGATCCCGACAGCGTTTTCCGGCGTCCAGGTTCTCGCTGGGTTGTACTTCGTGGTTACAAGCCGGTGTCTCGGGTCGAGCGGCGTTGCGACTGGCGCTCCAAGATAAACGTCGCCGAGGCCCATGACGCAGTAGGCGGCGGAGTAGACGATTTCCTTCACCTCGTCGATCGACTCCAAACCATTGACGCGACGGATGAATTCAATGTTGCTTGGGCACCAGGGCGCCTCGGGATTGACCGACTGCATGTATTTTTGAATCGCCTCCTGTGTGCTCGGATCGTCCCACGAGAGAGGCAGGTGCACGATCCGCGCCGGAACCTCGACCGATTCCAGATCGGTGATCGCGGCTTCCGACTCGCGGACCAGCTCGATGACTTTCCCTTGCGAAAGGCGGTGGCTGTCAAAGTGGACCTGAAGAGACCGAATCCCAGGGGTGAGATCGAGGATGCCGTCGATCTTCTGTTCCTGAAACCACTGGTAGACCACGTGCGCTTTGAAGCGAAGATTCAGGTCGAGTTTCATCTCGCCGTATTCGATGAGGAGATGGCTTTCTCCGCTCGGCCGAATCGTGACGCCGGGGAGTGATTCGATCACTGCGGTTTGAGTTGGTATAGCTTGGGTCTCAGCAGGCTTAGGGTCACTTGAGCCGATGAGTTTCGCGATCGACAAATCTTGTTGGTCGCGCAGAAGTCTCGCCTCCTCATCCGAGACCGGATGAAACCGGATCGTATCACCTGGATCGACCTGTCCCATCTTCCAGAGATCAGCTTCGATGACGGTAGCAGGACAAACAAAGCCACCGAGACTCGGACCATCGGGGCCAAGAACCACGGGCATGTCTCCCGTGAAATCAATCGAACCGACTGCATAGGCATTGTCGTGAATATTCGAGGGGTGAAGACCGGCTTCGCCTCCGTCCTCGCGCGCCCATGTCGGCTTAGGTCCGATCAGTCGAACGCCGGTTCGCGCAGAGTTGTAGTGGACCTTCCAATCCGTCGTGAAGACCATTTCGATGTCTTCCGGAGTAAAAAATTCCGGACAGCCGTGAGGTCCGTAGATGACCGCGATATCCCAGTGCGTCGAGTACGTCGGGATGAGGCCTTCAGGTGCAGGGAGGGAATCACCCGCGGCCGCATGACCGAGTCTAAGGACGTCGCCGACTCGCAACGCGCGACCTCCGTGACCACCGAACTGGCCGAGAGTAAAAGTTGATTTACTGCCAAGGTAATCAGGCACATCCAATCCCCCCTTCACGGCGAGGTAAGCCCGCACGCCAGGATCTTTTCCGCTTGTTCCGATTTTAAGAACGGAATCTTTGCTAACAGAGATTGGCTTCCCGAAAGAAATAGGCTCTCCGTCCAGCGTCGATGGTAGAGGTGCACCAACGAGTGCTATCTCGCTCGCTTGATTGAACTTTAAGGTTGGTCCTGACACGGTGATTTCAAGCCCCGCAGTCCCCTCATCATTTCCGACGAGTCGATTCGCAATCCGGAAGGAAAGAGAATCCATCGGGCCGGAAGGCGGAATGCCGACCTCCCAGTAGCCGATCCGACCGGGGAAATCCTGCACCGTAGTCTGTGTGCCCGAAGCGAGGACATCGATCGTTGAGGGGGTGTAGTCGAAATCGGCAAGGACGCTCGTGCTCATCGCGCCCGGATCGGCAAAAACATCGCACTGAATGATCTCGCGGAGATATTCAAGATTGGTTTCGATGCCAGCGATATTTGTTTCTGCAAGAGCAGTAGACATTGCGGCGACGGCTTCTTCACGACTCGGAGCCGTGACCATGATCTTTCCGATGAGAGAATCATAGTGCGCCGAGATAACGCTACCGCTTGAAATCCAATGATCGACTCTCGCGTTGTTTGGGAAAATGACTTCAGTGAGGAGGCCGGATGAAGGCTGGAAATCTTTCGCCGGATCTTCGGCGCAGAGGCGCACTTCGATGGAGTAACCGGACTCGGCGAAGGTGTAATCGATTTCATCGCCACCCGCGAGTTTCACCATCCACTCGACGAGGTCCACGCCGGTGACTGATTCGGTGATGCCGTGCTCGACCTGGAGACGCGTGTTGATTTCGAGAAAGTAGTATTCGCCGGTGTCGGCATCGACGAGAAACTCAGCGGTCCCGGCACTGCGATAGTTCAGCGCTGCCGCCATCTTTGCGGCGCCTTCGAAAAGATCCGGAGCTTCTTCACGAGTGAAGCCGGGAGCAGGAGTTTCCTCGACGATCTTCTGGTGGCGACGTTGCGCGGAGCAGTCGCGCGTTCCTAAGGCAACGACATGGCCTTTTCCGTCGCCAAACAACTGGACCTCGACGTGGCGGGCACGCTGAATGTATTTTTCGAGAAAAACTCCGCTATCACCGAAGTTCGCTTCGCTGGCACGGGTAACCCTGTTGAATGCGTCACCCAACCCTGTTGAGTCCTGACAAATCTCCATCCCAATACCGCCTCCTCCTGCGGTGCTCTTGAGCATGACAGGATAGCCGATTGCTTCTGCTGCCGTGATCGCTTCATCGACGGAGGTGAGAAGGGCAGTCCCTTCAAGAAGAGGGACGCCGCTGTCTTTGGCTATCTGCCTAGCGGTGTGCTTTAGGCCGAACTGACGAATCTGTTCTCCCGTGGGTCCGATCCAGGCGACTCCGGCTGCTTCGCATGCCTCCGCGAACGAAGCGTTCTCGGAGAGGAGACCGTAGCCCGGGTGTATTCCGTCAGCTCCGGTTTGTGCGGCAATTTCAAGAATGCGTTCCGTTTGCAGATAAGATTCGGAGACCGGAGCGGGTCCAAGAAGAAACGCTTCGTCAGCGTCGGTGACATGAGGCGCGTCACGATCCGCCTCCGAATAAACAGCGACAGAAGGGATACCAAGAACCTTGAGTGTGCGAATAATCCGGCAGGCGATTTCCCCGCGGTTGGCGATAAGAACTTTGGAAAGCATGATGGGTGAGCTCAGTCCCAGATGAGAACCTCGACAGGAGTGGGGTTGTAGGCGTTGCAGGGATTGTTGAGCTGCGGGCAGTTGGAAATCAAGGCGATGACATCCATTTCCGCGACCATTTCGACGTAGCGACCGGGGGCGGAAATTCCGTCGGCGAAGGTGAGTTTGCCATCGGGAGTGACGGGGACGTTCATGAAAAAGTTGATGTTGTTCGTGATGTCCCGCTTCCCGAGGCCCTCGCCCCATTCGATCACCCCGCAAAGAAAGGAGTCGCGACAAGCGTGCATGGGTTCCTTGTCGAGCGAGTAGCGCATCGTGTTCGACTCGCGCGAGCAGGCGCCGCCAACGGTGTCGTGGCGACCGCAGGTGTCCGCAGTGATCGTGAGAAGTTCGTTGCCCTCTGTCGACATCAGGGTCGTGCCGGCAGTGAGGTAAAGTGCGGCCTGATTTCGAATCGTGACATCGGCGGCGTATCGATCAGTCGGGTCGTTCGCGTTGTAGAAAAGCGTGTCAGCGGCCTGATTGCCCTCGAGGTCGAGAATGCGAAAGGTCTGGCCTTTGCTGATCTTGCGCATCCAGTGATCACCGGCTTCGATGACTTCACGATAGACGGCGTCTTCGGGAGAATAAGATGATTCAGTCATGGCTCAGGAACGCAGGGCGTAGTAGTCCTCTGTGTTGATAAAAGCCCGCTCGTTCTCGGGCCGGGAGAGGCGGCAGGGATCGTCCGCTGCGACAGGGTCGGCATCGAAGACTTCGAGCTTTACTGGCTTGGGTGCATAGGTCGTGTTCGGATCGAGCGGATGTTGGCAGGAGGTCAGGACCACCAGCGTATCCATTTCAAAACGGAGTTCGACGACGGATCCCGCAGCCGACGCACCATCGACATAACTGAGATGCCCTCCGTCATTGGAGACGACTTTCGAGAAGAGATTCAAATTCGGAACGATATCCTTCTTTCCGAGTCCGTGCTTTCCTAACTCGATCAGAAAATTTTCACGCGCGTTCCGGTAAAAATCATTCCGCGCAATTTGGTAATTGTGCTCGCCATATTTCTCACGGACCAACTTCGCATCGGTGCAGCCGCAAACGCTGTCATGCCAACCGGCAGTGTCCTTGATGATCGAACAAAAGAGGCGGCCCATGTCGGAATGCAGGCAATGTCCTTCGGTGAGCTGAAAGGTGTGCTGCCCTTTCAGCGTGTCGGGCATGTTGTAACGCTCGATCGGCTCGTCGGCATTGTAGAGGAGGGTGCTGACATTCGCGCCACCTTCAAGATCGGTGAGTCTAAGAACCTTGCCTCGACGGATTGTCTGCGACCACATCCCTCCGCCGGGAACAGTCTTCGCGTAAATGATTTCAGGCTCGCTCATGGGGTGGGCGCTTTGCGCTGTCAAAAGTGAAAGGTAAAAGGTGGGAAGGTTTTCAAGGTGGCAGGATGGTGCCCGCCTTTTCTCTAGACTGCTGACTACTCGCCTGGAAATGGGTGGATCGGTGGGATGAGGAGTGACATCATGACGAGGCGTCCCGACTTCACTCCCTTACAGGTGATAAGCTTGTCGGCGATCATTTTGAGACGTCTCGCCGGGCCCTGCACGAGAATGACTTCCATGGTGTGGTCTTCTTCGAGGAGGATGTGCTGCGAGCTGATGACTTCGTCGATGTATTCCCGCTCGATCGCAGCGAGTTGGGGAAGGAGTCCCGACTTTGACTCGTCGTAAAAGAGCGTGATGGTCCCGGCCATCATTTCCGTGCCGCGTTGCTTGTAATGCTCGATCAAGCTGGCATTGATCATCTCCGCGACGGCCTGCGAGCGATTCGTGAATCCGCGCGCTTTCACGAGATTATCCAACTCGTTGTAGACTCCGTTCGGCAGAGAAATACTGATTCGTTTAACACCTTTTTCCAAGACGACCTCCTTTTCTCCGACTACCTGAGCACAACGCGGGCCAAGGAGTAATACTTTTAAGCAAAATAGTATTACTAACTAACTTTCGGCGTCATACTCACTCGACGCACGAGGCGAAAGCCGACATTGTCGCGCTCGCTCGTGTCAGGAATCTCATCACTCCAGGAGCATCGTAACAGTCTTGGTAGATAGTCCCAGGCTCCCCCCCGGATCTGGTGGGAACCGGCCAGTCGTCCGGACTCGTTCGTCCACTCGCAGACGTTCCCGAGAAGGTCATAAATGCCGAATGCGTTTCCCGGATAGCTTCCCGTCTTTGTCATGGAGCCGGGTCCGATTCTCTGGATCGATTCGTCGAAGAGGAAGTTCGCATCCGTTGGGCTGAGCGTGTCAGAATCGGGGAAAACTGAGTCCGTCCCCGCGCGGGCGGCATGCTCCCATTCAAGAGCAGAGGGGAGATCCCAACTTTCATCTTCGCTTTCTTTCCTAAGCCATCGAATGAAGCTCATCGCATCATCCCAGCTGATTCCATATGCAGGGAGCTCGTCATCGACTTCCTCGAACCGACCCGGCTCAAACGACTGCCATTCGGCCACGGTGACGGGAAACTTGCCAATCTCAAAAGGGCCGTCAACTTCACACCATCCCCCAAGGGGTTCGCCTGCGTTCGCGAACTTGTCGTTTGGGGAAGATCCAATCCAGGTTCTTCCGCCTTCGAGAACGACCATTTCAGGAAGAGTAATCGTCATGCATCAAAGTTAGTTTCGAGACGACGACCCGGATCTTCACGAACCCAATCCGCGATCTCTGATCCGGTCGCTATCCACGCATCTCCTGTCTTGACGATGTCGTTGAGAAGTCGCTCGAGAAGTTTCACCCGCGACGGGCGACCGCTGAGCCATGGGTGCAATGTCAGGACAAAGCAGCAGCCGTAATCACGCATCGCAGTGAATTCATCCCACCAAAGGCGATAAACCTTTTCACAGTCCTCCGGAATGAAGCCCCACGCCGGGTCAGCATTGAAGGCGAACTGTTCCCAGTCTTCGAGCATCCATTGACCCGGAATCTCGACGAGTCCGTTACCGTGGATGAAAGGCACGTCGTCAGCCATCATGCTGGCGTTGTAGACAAACCCTTCGCGCACAAGAAGATCGGTCGTCCCCGGGTTAATCTCGAACCAGGGAGCGCGGAATCCAGCGGGCCGCTTCCCTGTCACGGATTCGAGAATGCCAAGACTCTTGAGCAGGACCTCCTCTTCCTCGGCCGGAGAAAGGTCGGCAAGCTTTTCGTGAAGATGTCCATGGGCTCCGATCTCATGACCGTCCTCGAGAATCGCCGCAGTCATCTTTGGATGATGCTCGACAATGTAGCTCGGAATGAAAAATGTCGCCGGGAGCCCGAGATGTTTCATGAGGCCGAGAAGACGTGGCACCGCCACGGTCGGGCCATACTCGCACTGTGACATCGTCGTGAGACGCGAAGCGAGCGCGGGATCCTCGGAGAGAGCCGTGGTTTCGCCGTCGACATCGAAGCAAATCATGACGGCACACTTTTTGCCGTGAGGCCAAAGATGCCGAGGTGGCGGTGTATACGGAGTCGCTGCCATGATCAGGTCGCCGGGTCTTGCCACTCTCCGGCAGCATTGATCTCTGATGGAAGAGTAAGGTCGTAGCGCTCCCATCCTGCAGCGATTCCTCCATCGACGGGAATGATCGCACCTGTCACATAGGAAGCATCATCCGAAGCAAGAAAATGAAAAGCAGCGGCAATCTCTTCCGGCGTGCCAAGACGACCGAGCGGGGTTCGGGATTCTGCGAAAGGAATTTCAGGGTTGTCTTCGATTTCAAGAACAGCCGGGGTTTCGATCGTTCCGGGGGCGACGGCGTTCACGGTGACTCCTTCCGAAGCGAGCTCCAGCGCACCGCACTTGGTGAGATGCGCCACGGCCGCTTTGGAAGTGGCGTAGGCTGTGCCTGCCGGAATCCCCAACGTTCCGACAAAGGAAGCCGTGTTCAAAATTCGACCACCGCTTTGCATCACGCGAGCGGCGTGCTTGATACCGAAGGCGACACCGTGAACATTGACCGAGAGAGTTTTCTCTAACAGCGCAGGAGTCAGGTCCTTGAAACTCACCCCGAGAGGCTGAATGCCAGCATTGTTGACCATGATGTCGAGCTGCCCATGTTTTGCAACGACTGCGTCGACGAGAGCAGCAATTTGTGATTCTTCGGAAACATCGGTTTCGATGAATTCAAATGAGGAATCGACCGGGGCTTTACGATCAGCGACGACGACGGTCGCACCCGCTTCATGAAAGCGGTTAACAATTGCTTCGCCAATCCCGGAACTGCCACCGGTGACGATGGCGACTTTTCCTTCGAGGGAAAAGAAACTCATGCACGCGAGCGCTCGATCACAGAAGTGAGGTACTGCTGAAAATGCCAGATCGGTTCTTCGAGGTGGCTCAGCCTTCCGGGCTTGTAGGCCGCAGAGCGCATTCCCATTTGGGTCGCGCCACAAACCTCCATGTCCTCGAGGTGAAATTTGATCGCTGCTTCGACCTCGCTTTCGAAGAGAGCGTTGTAGTCCTCTCGCTCCTTATTCGAAGGATGAATGATCATCGTCGTGAGGAGGCTGCAAGTTTCAGGTCCGGTCGGCAGAAGCCGATACCAGTAGGTGCGATCCGGAGCATTGAAGATGAGGAAGTTAGGGAAGCCAAGATAGACCCACCATTCCGTGTAGTCCTCGACCTCGAGTCCAGGAAAAGGATCCATCGTTGTCCCGGCGTCACCGCTTTTGAGAATCTCCTCCTTCATGTCATCCCTGAGTGGCAGGTGCATGACGGAGAAGTTCTCATCATAAGGTTCTGTCCAGCAGCCTTTCGCCGGAAGAAACGGCTCAAGCGTTTCGCGGTGTGCACCGAGATGATGGTAGGCCTCCATGAAGTTTTCGAGGAGGATCTTCCAGTTGAAATCACACTCCCAGGTCTGAGACCAAACGAGCTCGGCTTTCGACCAGTTCCACTTGCTGATAAAATTCTCTTTGAGGCCGCCAAGCTTTTCGGCGACCGGCGGGAGATCTTCATTCAATGTCGCAAAGATGAACCCTTCCCAGATTTCACTGCGGTATTCGTGAAGGCAGACTTCGCTGCGATCAAAGTCTTCAGCTTCCTGCATCTCGGGGACGCCGACGAGCTTACCGGTGAGGTCATAACTCCAGAGGTGGTAGGGGCAAAGGACGACGCGCTGATTCCCACTTTCAGGGGCCGCACCTTTTGGCATCACATCCATTCCGCGATGTCGACAGACGCGTGAGAGAACGCGGACTTGCTCATCTTTTCCGCGCGTCACGAGCATCGGCTCACCGCACATGTCAACGCGGAGGTAGTCGCCGGATTTCGGGATTTGTGAGATATGCGCGACCGAGATCCATTCTTTGCGAAAGATTTCGTTCACTTCGAAATCGAGGAACTCCGGCGATACATACGCGCCCGAAGGGAGCGACTGTGACTTCTCCCGCGGGAGCGCGGCGGATTCGACAATGCTGTCACAAATGGCTTTGAAGTCAGCGGTGCTTCTTCCGTTCGCGGGAAAAGTGTAGCCTTCTTCAGTCGTCGAGGAAGCTGGCATGGGTGGGGATGCTGTCGTCATGATATTTTGTCAGGAGGTTAGGTTGAAAGGAGAGACTTGAGGCGGTCGCGCTGCTTGTGGGCGATCCAGGTATTGATATCCCAGAGATCGCCGACCGGCTTTTGAGTGAAGGGCTCACAGTGGAGGTAGCCATCAGGGCCGAACTCAGGAGTGATCGTAAAATGTTCGAAGCCACGGGCGATCTGCGATTCCCAAACTTTGTCCCACCACCCTTCGTGAGCGGCGAGATCATCAGCGTGCTCCGGTGCGCGCGGGTCAGGAACCTGAGGGCCCTGGTTATAGCCGACCCGCGTTTGAAGATGGAAGGCATGCCTCGCGCAAAGGTCGAGGATCTCAGGTTCTTCGTCGAGAACAAGTCGCTCCGCGACGACAACGAAATGACTGAAGTCACAGGTGATCTTAAGATCGGGGACTTCGGTGAGAACATCGCGTGTTGCCCAGGCACTGTTAATGTAGCGACCGCGGTGCGTCTCGGCGGAGATGGAGATTCCGTATTCTTCTTCCAAGCCCGGAATGGCTCCGTAGAATCCGATGGCTTGTGCCGGACTCCAGGCGTCGCTACCACCCATCGTGTTGATAAATAGCGGCTTGGCGGGTAGCGCGTTTTCAATACCTTCGCGGAGCGAGGCAAGGTGTTCATCGACGGACTTACCCGGTGAGGGAACATAGAAACCCGGAACGGTCGCCGTCGAAATCTCGGCGATGTAGAGGAGTTCGTTTTCGGCGATGCATTGAAGAAAGGATTCCTGTTCTGCGGAATCGGTCGGAAAAGGAGATTCAAAACCCTGGAAGTCGGCTTCGGCACACAGTTGCGCCGCGTCGGCATAACTGCCTTCGTGTCCCCAGAATGTTTTAAAGAGAGAAATTTTCATCGCGGGGTTTAATCGAGTTCTACGACGAGTCGGAAACCGAGGTTGTCGTGGCTCTCAGTTCGGAGAGCCCAGTCGCGGGAAGAGCAGCGCATCGTTCGCGGAAGTTGATCCCAGGAGCCACCTTTGGTGACGTAGCGGGTCCCGGGTGTTTCGGAGATCTCGCCGGGACTGCGGGTCCAAGGAGAGGAGGTCCACTCGCTGACGTTTCCGCTCATGTCGAAAAGGCCAAAAGGGTTGGGCGGATAGGAGCCGATCGGAGTGAGATGGCCGCGGCCGACGGGATTTCCCATTTCATCGTAGAGGTAGTTCGCTTCGTTAAGCGAAAGGCGGTTTCGGCCGGAAGGGAAAAGAGCATCGTTCCCGGCGCGGGCGGCAAACTCCCATTCGATCTCGGTGGGGAGGCGGCAAACTCTATCGGTCTGTGAGCTGAGCCAGTCTGCATACTCGACTGCTTCTTCCCACGTGATTCCAGAGAGTGGAAGGCAGGATCCATTTGATCCCGGGACAACTGACTTTTTGAAGCGCGCCCATTCACATTGTGTTACGGGAGATCTGCCCATCGCGATGCGCTTCGTGACTGCCATTTTACGCTGAGGCAGCTCGACCGCACTGACGTAGCGGTCTTCGTCAGAGCCTCCCATCAGGAATTCTCCTGTGGGAAGCTCGACAAAGGTAAAGGGGTCGGGCGCCGCGTCATCGACTTGTCCGACTTCAAGGACTAAAGCGGTGGCGATAGAGGCGGCGACTGACATGACTAGTGGAGTGTTAGGATTATTTTCCGTATCCTTTGCCGATGAGCGTCTTCATCGGTCCAACAGCGATACCGGATTCCATGGGGTGACTTTCCTTGACCATTCCGAACTTGATCCACCAGTCGTTGGTGATCTTCCAGTGGGTGGCGATATGCCCGTTCTTACCGAAAGGAGGAGTTCCCTCCATGAGGCCGTAGAACTGAGCGGCGTCGGTGAAGTTGAATGGATAGATGCCACCGTCCTCGGAGCTGCCGTCAGCGCCGATCACGAGTTCGACATCTTCGATCGGGAACTGAAGCCCCTTCGCAATGATGGCATTTCCCTCTGCCGGATTCTCTTCCCAGAACTTCACCGCTTCGAAGTAGGCTTTCACGGTGAGAGCGGCGACGTTCTTCTTCTTCATGAACGCTTTGCTCATATACATTCCGTCCGCGAGTAGCGCAGTTTCCTTGTAGTAAGGGTCTTTTGAAGTGGCGGCGACGGTGGCGTCGGGAAGTGCCTTGAGAACGTTGCTGCCGAAGGGTTCCCAGAATTCGCCAGCGGCGACTTTACCACTGACCATCGCGGCGACCGCGTCGTCCATGATCAAGTTCGTGTATTTCACCTGATCAAAAGCGACCCCGTTCTCTTCGAGCCATATCCCCATGTAGATCTGCGTGAGGCCACCTTCGAGAACGGCAACTTCTTTCCCGATGAGATCTTTAGCGGACTCGACGCCAGGAGCTAGAATGATCTTATCTGTTCCGTAAGACGGATTCGTGTAGGCAACCATCTGAACGGGAACGCCTTCTTCTGCAGCGATTGGTCCATATTCGACGGTGGAGGAGGTGACGTCGAGTTGGCCGGCTGCCATGAGGCCGAAGCTCTCGTAGGGATCTTCGATGATCTGAATGTCGAGATCGATCCCGGGAACGAGATTCTTCTCTTTCGCGATGAACCAGAAGCCGTAGCCTGGCCACGAGAAAAGCGAGACCTTGACCTTGGCGGGTGCCTTCGCCGGTTTCTCAGCGACTTCAGGTTTCGGCTCCGCAGGGGCGGGAGCTGGCTCCGGTTCAGCCGGCGCTTCCGGAGCAGGAGCCGGTTCGGCTGCGGCTTCCTCAACTTCCGGTTCTTCCGGCGGGGCGGGATCGCCTGAGCAGGATGTGAGGGCGAAGAAGGCTGCCAGTGACATGAATGCCCCGGCTCGCATTAGGTAGTGTTTTACTTTCATTTTCGTTTATTTCGTTGGGTTAGTCTCGATAGAGATAGCGAAAGCAGAGGCGGTGGATGAGCCTGAAGACAAGGTCAAAGAGGAGCCCGAGAAGTCCGATCACGAGGATTCCGGCGAGAATGTCCTCTACCCTGACAAAACGCTTAGCACGCATCATCATGGCGCCGATCCCATCGGTCGCAGCGACGATCTCCGCGATGACGAGGTAGGTCCAGCTCACCGCTAACATTTGTCTCGCGGTGTCAAGGTAACTGGGCAGCGCTGACGGAAGAATAACCCGCCAGAGAACGTTCCCCCGTTTTGCACCGAGCGTTCGGGAGCACTCAACGATCTCGGTTCGGACCGCCTTGGTGTTGTCCATGAAAAGAGTGACAAGGAACCAAACGACCCCGAGAACAAGGAGAGCGATCTTTTGCCCGTCACCGGTTCCGAGCCACATGAGAAGAAGGGGAACAAAGGAGGGGGCCGGCAGGTAGCGGAAAGGGGAAACAAGCGGATTCAGAAAGCCCTCAGCGACAGGGAAAGTGCCCATGAGCATTCCAAGCGGGAGCGCAATCAAGAGTGCGATCGTGAAGCTGATCAGGATCCGCTTCACGCTCATGAGGACATCCATGCCGAACGCTTGTGTCGCGAAGAGATCGTAGAGAGCGGTGGCCACTTTCGCAGGCCCGGGAAAGAGCGCATCAGGCGTGAATGAGGCAGCAGCCAGAAAATGCCAGCCTAACAGGAAGCTAATCCAGGCAGCAATCGCGAGAACAACTTGAAGAACTTTTCCGATCGGCTTTTTGAACTCAAAGAGAGAAAAGAACGAAAATCCCGAGACCGGCTTCTCCGGACTTAGGGCAACGGGTGGCTCGGCTGTAGTGACTGATGACATTACCGTTTAGATCCTTGAAACGAGATGCATGAGCCATGCCACCATGTTTCTAAATCTGCTGATGTGAGCGTTTCGGTATCACGAGTGGGCGGGAAAGGTGTGTAGAGAGGGCATTCTTGCCCTCTTCATTTCCCGAAGGTAGAGGGCAGGAATGCCCTCTCTACGGCGAAAGCTGATCGATTGCCGTTAGAACAGTCGGGCATAGCGATCGATCTCCCATTGGGAAACGGTTTGGTGATACTGGCGCCACTCCTCGGACTTATAGGTGATGAACTCATCCTTAAGTTCCTTGCCTAACACTTCTTCAATGAACGGGTCGCTCGCAAACTCGTTCACGGCTTCGTTGAGGTCACGGGGGAGTTCCTGAATTCCGGCGTCGGCGAGTTGCTGCGGTGAGTATTCGTAGAGGTTCTCCTCCTGAGCATCACCGGGATCAATTCCTTCGCGAATCCCTTCGAGACCAGCCGCGAGGACGAGGGTCGCAGCGAGGTAGGGATTGCACGCTGCATCAGCATTCCTAGATTCAACCCGTCCACCTCCCATGGGGACGCGGAGGGCGTTGGTGCGGTTGTTCTTCCCGTAGCTGTTGAAGACGGGCGCCCAGCTGTAGTAGGACATGAGACCACGTCGAACGAGACGTTTGTAGCTGTTCACGGTCGGAGCGAATGCGGCACAGATCGCGGGACCATGCTTGAGGACTCCGCCGACGAACTGGTAGCCCAGCTCGGTGAGGCCGAGCCCGCGCGGGTCTTCTGATGGATCGCACTCAAAGAGGTTCTTTCCTGTCTCCGGATCGTAGAGCGACATATTGAAGTGTGCGCCGGATCCCGTCTTATCCGCGAAAGGCTTCGGCATGAAGGTCGCAAGGAGCCCCTCTTCGGCAGCGTAGTGCTTGGCCATCATCCGGAAGAAGATGAAACGGTCACACATCGTGAGGGCGTCGGCGTATTTGAAGTCGAATTCGAACTGCGAGTTCGCGTCTTCGTGGTCGAGCGAATAGAGATCCCAGCCGAGGTCATTGATGACGGTCGAGACTTTGTCGAGCCACTCATAGCGATCCATGAATCGCTTCACGTCATAGCAGGCCTTCTCAAGATTGTCGTCGTCGTTCGGAATCTCAAGGGTTCCCTCCTCGGTATACTTCACGACGAAGACTTCGCACTCGATGCCTAGATTCATGCCAAATCCCATTTCCTTCGCCTGCGCCAGCACCTTCTTCAGAGCGACCCGTGTATTGATCTCGTAGGGTTCTCCTTTGAAGGTGTTATCGGCCGGGTAGAAAGCCACTTCCTTGTTCCAGGGAAGAATCGTTCCCCGTTCGAGATCCGGGACTGAAGCAATCTCGTCATCGTTCGGGCTCTGGCCGAGACCGTCAAGAGCGTAGCCAGTGTAGAGTTCAGAGCCCTGCGCAAAATGAACGAAGTGATCGATGGGAACGAACTTTCCCTTGGGAACGCCGTGAATATCGACATAGGCGCCGACACAATATTTGACGCCTTTAGCTTTGAGGTCGTCGCGGAGGGAGATGAGTTCTTCTTTGGTCATGGCATGTAGGAGGTGGGAAAGTTGGCGGTAGGAAGTTAAAGGTAAAAGGTGGGAAGGTTTTTTGGTGTGGCGGGCTGGTGCCCGCCGTTTTTAGTTAGTGGTTTCCTTGTGCGGGAGCCGGAGCTCGGTCGAGGGTCGGCCAGGTTCCACGCGCTCTTGCGGCGAGAAATCGCTGGATGAGCCAGATCGGCATTTCGAGGTGGCTGAGGCGCCCCCGCTGATAGCCGGAAGTGTAGAGGCCGCGCTGAACAGCCATGCAGACCTCCATGTCTTCGAGGTGAAAATCGATCGCAGCCTGGTTGCCCTTTTCTTTCATCGACTCATATTCAGGGTGCTCCAGCGTCGAGTCGGGAACGAGAATCGTCGTGAGCAGCTTGAGGCGGTCGGGCCCAAGGGGCTCGATGCGATACCAAATGAAGGAGTCGGGCGTCGTCACAAAAGTGAAAAGAGGGAATCCCAAACCAAGACCCCACTCGAAACGCTCGTCCTCGTTGAGCCCTTCAATCGGTGGAAAAATGTCCCAGCGTTTCCCTTTCTCTTCGAGAGCTTTGATCTCTTCGCGCAACGCTTCTTTCATCGGGAGATGACAGCGGATGTGGGAAGGTTTTTCCTCCTCCGTCCAGGTGTCACGGGCGGGCATCATGGGCTGGAGCGTCTTACTGTGCGCTCCGGCGTGGTGATACGACTCCATGAAATTCTCGCCGAGGACTTTCCAGTTGAAGGCGCAGTCCCATTCGTTCGACGAGATGAGCTTCATCTCCCCGGTCTTCCAGGGAGCGATTGACTCATTCAGCGAGGCATATTTTTCGGCGACGGTTTGCGGAGCCTTTCCGTCGAGGTTGAGGAAGAGAAACCCGTTCCAGACTTCGGAGCGGAATTCCCGAAGCTTCCAGTCATCGCGGATGAAGTCTTCGGCTTCGCCCATCTCGGCGCAGGCTTTGAGCTGGCCATCGAGTTCGAAGGTCCAGAAGTGGTAGGGACAAAGAAAGAAGCGGGTTTTCCCGCAGCCGGATTCCCCCTCTCTGACCTCTGCGGGGCTGTGTCCATCGTGTCCGAAACCGGGAGGCATGATGTCCATGGCCCGGTGCGGGCAGACCCGGGAAAGAATGCGGTATTGCCCATCCTTGTCTTTCACCGCGATCATCGGTTCTCCGAGGAGATCGAGGTTAATGAAGTCGCCCGCTTCCGGAAGCTGGGAGATATGCGCAACCGCATACCAGTCATTCTTAAAGATGTTTTCGACTTCCCAGTTGAAGAACTCGCCGCTCGTGTAGGCCTGCGCGGGGAGGGTCGTGCTTTGTGAAAGCGGAAGGTCGGCGATGCGTTGGATCTCTTCGAGAATCTCCGATACCGAGAGTTCAGGTTGAGCGTTGGGGATCGTTCCCCGATAGCCCTGTCCGGGCGAAGTCGCGGGCAAACAGGCCTCGCGGATGTCGGATTCGGTGACGTCTTTCATGGAAAAATAAGATAGAAATTATAGGAATGTTAGGATATTGAATAAGGGAATGGCGGGATCGCCTTGTTGTCATGCCCTTCAACAACCCAGAAACACAGCGCAACACAGAGTGATCCCGAGCTGCCGGAGCAGTTCGTTTGCAGGGATCGTCTTAGGTGCTGATTTCATCTTTAATTCAAACGTGAGTGAGAAACTGATTGAGCTGTCGGTCGTGGATAGGATAGAAGGATTGCTCCCACTCCCAGCGCTTCTGCTTGAGAAAAATTTCCTTCATTTCGCCTAGAACGCCTACAGTGAACGGATCATCTTCAAAAGCATCGAGAGCTTCTTTCAGTGTCGCGGGAAGGAAGTTGATGCCTTCCTTCTTCAGTTCCGCACGACTGAGGTTATAGGCGTTCGCATTGATCGGTTCGCCCGGGTCCAGTTCCTGCTCGATGCCGTCAAGGCCGGCCGCAAGGTGCATCGCAGCGGTCAGGTAGGGATTGTTCGACATGTCAGGGGCCCGATTCTCAACGCAGTAGCGATTCTGTGGAAGGCGGAGCATGGCAGAGCGGTTGTTGCGTCCGTAGGCAGCCAGGACGGGTGCCCAGCTGATGTCCGGCATATCGCCCTGAGCGATGAAGCCCTGGTAGCTGTTGTAAGTCGGCGAAGAGACTGCAGTGATCGCAGGCGCATGCTTGAGGACTCCCGCAATAAAATGAAAGGCGAGCTTTGAGAGTGGGATCCCAAGCTTCTCCGCAAAGGGATTCGATTCTGACTCAGGTGTGAAGAGGTTCTCTCCGGTTTCGAGACTCGCGAGTGACATGTTGTTGTGACAGCCGGAGCGAGCGTCATCCGCGAATGGCTTCGGCATGAAGGTCGCGACCGCCCCGATTGATTCGGCGACCTGTTTCGCCATGACCCGGAAAAAGGTGAGGCGGTCGGCGGTGGTGAGCGCGTCGGCATAACCGAAGTCGAACTCGTACTGACCATGGCCACCTTCCTGATCGAAAGAGTAAAGGCCCCACTCGAGTTCACGCAGGCAGTCAGAGAAAGGCTCGAGGAAATCCATCGAACCAAAAGACTGATTGATGTCATAGGAGGGACAGACTCCGCGATAGCGGTGCGTGGGAAGTTGCTCCCATTTCCCTGTATCTCCGTTCTCCTTAAGGACATAGAATTCGGGTTCGACGCCGAGATTGAACTTCAACCCCATTGCGTTAGCGCGCTCGAGTTGGCGTTTCAAAACCTGACGGCTGTCGTTCTCGTAGGGGGCTCCGTGGTAATAGAGATCCCCGAAAAAGTAAGCGAAGCGATTGTCCCACGGACACACGATTGCCGTGTCGAGATCGGGGACGGCGGCGCATTCGTCGATCTGCGGGCCGACGAGTCCCATGCCTTCGAGAGCACCCACCGTGAACAGCTCGGAACCATTCGCCATTTTCTCAAGACACTCGATCGGATTGATCTTCGCCTTGGGGACGCCGTGGATATCGACATAGCTGGAAAAAAGATACTGAACTCCTTTTGCGCCCAGCTCTTCCTTCAGCGCCGAAACCTTTTCCGCGTCGGCAGAGAAACCGTCGGGGACTGCGAATACCGGTGTTTTGGAATCAGTCATCTTCAGGTTGAAGGAAGGTTGAGAGATTCCCAGTGGTGTGACTCGAGAGGGGTAGCCTCTGTCTTTGCTGTCTCAATGAAAGAGGCGAGTGCTTCGGACATCTCCTCAAAGAGTTTCTTGCCGCGGGGGGCATCTCCGAGCGAAGGGCTCCCGGTGATTCCGTTGAGGCTCGTCTGTGCGACGGGATAACTGAAAACGGTGCCTTCGGTCCGGTCAGGATCATCTTCGACGAGGTCCATGCGGACCGTCTCCGGAGCGAGATGAAGCAGGAGATCGGTTTCCGCCTTGTTGGCATGTAAGTCATCCGCATCGGAGATGAAATAGGACCAGATCTCGTCGGAAAGCTGAAAGGTGTTCTTCAGTCCGATTTGAAGATCTCCAAAAAAGCGGAGACGGATTTTCTCGATCGCAACGCGAAGTGAAGCGTCATTCCCGAAGTGGCTGTTGACGAGAAGAATCTTCTTCCACCCTGTCGCGACGGCCCAGTCGGCGAGTTCTTCAATCTGGTGAATGAAGGTCTCGTGGGTGAGTGAAAAAGTTCCCGGCCACTTGTTCGTGTGGCCTGAGGAAACTGTGTAGGCGATTGTCGGAAGGATCGGAATGCCGGCTTTGGCGCAGGCAGCTTTAGAGATCGACTCAGCGATAACCGTGTCACAATTGATCGGCAAGTGCGGACCGTGCTGCTCGGTTGCCCCAATCGGAAGGATTAAAAACCCATCAGTCTGATCACGGACTTTCGCGACCTCGGGCCACGAGAGTTCTTCCAGTCTGATCGCTGCTTCCATGAGATTAGGTTTGGAAGGATCACTCGACGTCGTCTCCAAGTGGTGTCATCCGCGGGAAAGGAAGATTGTCCTGATGACGTTCGCTTTCTGGGTGTATGAGCTGATTGATGTGGTGCTTCGTCGCAATAAACTCCGGCTCGATAAATTGATCGAGGTTTCGCGGACGCGGCACCGGGACCTCCAGAATCTCATCGACCTCTCCCGGGTTCGCCTTCAGAACCAATATTCGATCTGCGAGGTAAATCGCCTCATCAAGATCGTGGGTGATGAAGAGAATGGTGATATCGAGGTTGCGCCAAATCTGAAGAAGGTAGCTCTGCATCTGTGCACGGGTCTGTGCATCGAGTGCGCCGAATGGCTCATCCATAAGGAGAATGCGCGGGCGATTTGCGAGTGCCCTTGCGATGGCGACCCGCTGCTTCATGCCGCCTGACAACTGGTGCGGGTAGCTATTCTCGAATTGGGAGAGCCCGACCAACTCAATCCATTGTCGTGCGTCTGCTTCAACGCCTGCCTCCTTATGGCCGGCCATCTTCGGCCCGAACATGACATTTTGCTTCACCGTGAGCCATGGGAAGAGGGTGTAGGACTGGAAGACCATCCCGCGGTCGGGGCCAGGTCCCGCCACCGGATTTCCATCAAGGAGGACAGCGCCGCTCGTTTCTGTCTCGAGCCCGGCGAGGATTCGGATGAGGGTTGACTTTCCGCATCCGGAAGGCCCTATCACACACATAAACTCGCGTCGATAGACTTCAAAGTCGACTGACTTAAGTGCTGTGACGTCACCGTTTCTTGAAGGGAATACTTTAGTTAGGTCGTCGACTGAAAGAACGACAGGCCGCTCCTTCAATTTCGTAAAACGTTCGCTTACTTCCGGGGACTGAGCGTGGTAATCAATGGTTTCTGCAGGAGGAATCATGGTCAGAAGGAGGAAATTGGGACTAGGCTGCGTCAGGTTGTGACTTGCTGATGAGACGCTTAATCAGTCTCGGGATGAATAGGACTGTTTTGACGATCGGGTGAGAGGACGCTTTTGGCCCATCATCCGTGTATGGAAAGACCAATCCTTTGACGAGCGAGAGGATTTGATCAGTGAAGAATCCAATGAGTCCGATGAGAATGATCACCGGGAAGACCAGGTCGAAGTTTCGAAAGCGACCCTGAGTCTCGATGAATTCAGTCAGGCCACTCTTGACCCCGACGAGTTCGGCAATGACAAGCCATGTCCACGCCCACCCCAGAAGAATGCGAAGATCATCATAGAGGCTTGGAAGAATTCCGGGAACTACCACCTTGGCAAGCAGCTGTCGCTGGCTTGCTCCGAGCGTTTGTGCCGCTTCGAGTAGAGGCATGTCGAGACGTCGTGTCGTATTGGAAACGACGAGAACGAGTTGGAAAAAGGTGCCGATGAAGACGAGAGCAATTTTAGGGGCATCGTTTGCGAGAAAGATCGCCACCAGCAAAGTGCTGAATGTCGGTGCCGGCATATAGCGGAAGAAATCAGTGAACGGCTCAATGAGTCGTGAGAAGAAAGGGTAGGTTCCGCAAACGACTCCGATAGGAACACCAACGAGGGCAGCAAGAAGGAAGCCTCCGAAAACAATCTGGAGGGAATGGCCGACTCGCTGAATCATTGAGGGTCGGCCTCCTTCAGCAGGGATATTGAAAATCTTAACGCCTGTCATGAGAACCCGGTCAGGGGCTGGAAGGTAGTCAGGGTTGGAAGCCTTTCCCTGCGGAACAAGGCTGAAAAGGGGAACAGAGATAAAGAGGTCTGAGTCGTAATTCGGAGCGATCGCGCTCATTGCCTTCCAGTTCTCCTGGACGATGGCGATGTTTTCCTCGCTCAGCGCGGGTCGTTTGAGAGTGTTTTCTCCGGAGGCAATTTCGCCCCAGGCATGATAGATGGCTTCGTCATCTGTATTTTGGTCATCCTTAAGCCACCGATTTTTGATGAGAAGCGGAGCGAGATGGCGGAGTACCTTTTTGTTGGCCCTACGAACTGAACTTTCGGAGGCCCCGTCGAGAGGATCTTCGGAGGCGAGTTGCTCTTTAAGTTCTTCGTTCTGCTTTCGAACCGCGGACTGGAACTCAGGAAAAAAGCCTTTGCTCACCCGGTCGCCGGCCACATAGACAGTCGCGACGTCTTTTCGATGAGCAGAGAGTTGAAGTTGAACATCGGGATGCCAGAGAAATGGCAGATAGCTAACCGCTGACCAAATCAGCAGGGGAAGGGCGAATGAGATCACCGTGAGGACTGTCGCTCGTTTCGGTGAGAGTTCCCTTCGGACTGCGAACCAGGGTTCGCGCGCATCTTTTCCTAATCCTGACATCACGAAGATAGGTGGCTTCTATTTGGTCGGTAACACCGGGGCCATGAACGACCCCGATGTTGAACCAACTAAAAGTGTTTTACTCGGCCGCCATTTCCTCGAGTACTTCGAGGGTAAGGCTTGGATCGAAATACTTGTCGATATCGAGTGCTTTCTCGTAAGCCTCGAACTCAACATTGAAATCGTCGGAGATCTTGGTTGATCCGTAAACGGAACCCAGTCCTTCTGCTTTTTCCCAAAGCGGCTTCACCTCTTCTCCGGTGAGGATGTATGTGCCGGCAAGGAATGGCTCATACTCTTCTGGAGAGACGGAAACTCGTGAGGAAAGGATCTCAAGTGTCTCGTCAAGATTGTCTTCGTCCTTGATGAACTCGACAATTCTATACCAAACCTTGAGAACTTTCTTCCAGTCGTCGCGTCGCTTCTCGAGACTCTCAGGATCGACAAAAAGAATGTCGTAGATAATTCCTGGAGCATCTGCCGAAGTGAAGATTGGCTTAGATCCGGAGACAAGTTTGAGTGCTTCACCCGAACTTGGTTGCCATGCGGAAACCGCATCCACTGCGCCTGAGGATAGCACCTGAGGCGTCTCGTTGGTTGGCGTGTTAACTGTGGTGATTTCATCAGGCTCCATTCCGGCCATTTCCATTCCTTTGAGAAGGAGGAGGTGTGGCACGAATCCTTCCTCTAGTCCGACTTTCATCCCCTTGAGGTCCATAAGGGACTCAATGCCCGGCTTCGCGACAATCATGTCGTTACCATTTGAGTAATCATTGATGAGAATGCCAACAGATGGCTTTCCGGTTGCCCCGGTTACCAGCGCATCGCCGTTTGTCATTCCAACCGCGTCGAGCTGTCCGGCTGCGTAGGCATCCATTGAGCCAACGTAGTCATACCATTCGAAGGAGACCTCTACGCCCTCTTCTTCGAACCATCCTTTTTTGATGCCGACTTCGTAAGCGACCCAGCCTGGCCAGTCGCTGTAGCCGATTTTGAGCGGCTCAGCCGAAAGCGGAGCCGTGAGGAGTGCGCTGCCCGCGAGCATCGCACCAAATGTGAGGCACTTTTTACAAGTGCGTGAAACTGATTTGATCATAATTGGTTCAGTTGGTTTTCTGTTTGCTGATTAACAATTGTCGAATTCGTATTACGAAATTTTGGTGATCGTATTACTTTGATTGACAATGACTTACAAAAGCAGTTCCCGTGCCATCGCAGATATGACGGGCTTTTGAGCCGATTTTCTCAGCCGTGACTGGTTCGTAATCAGCGTGTCCGGTCTCGAAAAGAATTTTTGAATTTCGCTGTCGATCTCACGATATCGCAGCTTGCTTTCGGAGCTGTGACTCGTTGAATACGGTAAAGTAAGATGTTTATCTCTCTCGCGACCTACGTTCACCATCTCGATCCTTTTGTGATCCAGTTTACCGAAACCTTTGGGATTCGTTGGTACGGACTGGCTTATGTCGCGGGCTTCTTCTGTGCCTTCCTGCTCATCCGTTGGTTTGTGAAACTCGGAGCATCCGAGCTTAAAGAGGAGCTAGTTGGTGACTTCGTGACAGTTGTTGCTCTATTAGGCACGATGCTCGGTGGGCGGCTCGGCTATATGCTGCTCTACAACTTCGGAGAACTTGCCGCGAATCCTTTGAGCTTTTTCGATTTTCTGGGCGGCGGCATGTCGAGCCATGGTGGGATTGCCGGGATGTGCATCGTTGCCTGGTGCTACTCCCGGTATCAGAAAATTTCGTGGTTGGGGCTGGGAGATAATCTTGTCGTCGTCGCTCCTCTCGGTGTTTTCTTTGGCCGTCTCGCCAATTTTGTGAATGGCGAACTCTATGGTCGCACCACCTCCCACTCCTGGGCGATGAAGTTCCCTGACGAGTTGAATGAACTCGTCGATGCCCCCGGTGGCGGGCGCGACTGGGCTTTTCCTACCGCGATGCTGAGGGATCTTGCGGAAAAAGGGCAGGGCGCCATTCCCGGTCTTGTCGAAAAATTTGACCATGCCGTCTCGGCGGCCACTGCGAGCGGATACAACGCCCATTTCGCTGCTGTCGAACTCATCACCGAAGTGTCTCGTGAGAATGAAACATTCCGCGCTCTCCTCGGCGAGATCCTCACGCCGCGTCATCCCTCGCAGCTCTATGAGGCTGTCGTGGAGGGTCTGCTGCCCTTCGTGATTCTTCTCGCGATCCGTTTAAAATGGAAAAATCTCTTTCACGGGATGCTCACCGGGATTTTCTTCATTGTCTACGCCGTCGGTCGCATCATTGTGGAGAACTTCCGCGAACCCGACGCCGAGAGCATCATGGGTCTCACCCGGGGGCAGTTCTACTCGACCTTCATGATTGGAATCGGGATTGCCTTCCTCGCTTTCGCGCTGTGGAAAAAGCAACGGACCCGGGTGGGGTAAGAGTGGGCCTGGGAAAGCACTCTCCATCCGTATTGTGCGCAATGTAGCTGCGAGTCGCAAAGTAGGGGCATGCGGAAAAATGCCGACTATCTAAGATCGAGTTTACCCCAGCGCCTTCCCCTTTGACCCCCTCCCTCGTGGGTGCTACTTTCCGCGCCTTTCCCACCTGAATTTTTATGAGCGATCAAGACGACGCCAAGAGCTATAAAGCGACCCTGAATCTCCCCGAGACCGAGTTCCCAATGCGGGGCGATCTCGTGAAGCGCGAACCTGCGCGCCTTGAGGGCTGGGAAAGTAGCGATCTTTACGAAAAAATCATCGCGAAGCGGAAGGCGGCCGACGCGCCCTGCTACGTTCTTCACGACGGGCCTCCCTTTGCGAACGGTGACGTCCACATGGGTACCGCGCTGAACAAGGTCCTCAAAGATCTCGTCATGAAGAGCAAGTCAATGGCGGGCTACGAGTGCCCCTACATCCCCGGCTGGGATTGTCACGGCTTGCCGATCGAGTTCAAAGTCGTCAAAGAATCGAAAGGCCTCGAACCCGCCGAGATCCGTCGTCGTTCCGAGGCCTTCGCTCGCGAATACATCGACATCCAGCGTAAATCGTTCCGCCGTCTCGGTGTCCTTGGCGATTGGGAAAATCCCTACCTCACTCTCGCGCCTGAATATGAGGCTGACATTATTCGTGTCTTCGCGACCCTCGTCGAGAAAGGCCTCGTCTATCAATCGAAGAAGCCGGTGCAGTGGAGTTACGGGGCCCAAACCGCTCTCGCCGAAGCCGAAGTCGAGTATGAAGATGTCAAAGACATCGCGATCTACGTGAAGTTCCCCCTCGTGACGGGCGACCATGCCGGAGATGCCTCCATGGTGATCTGGACGACGACTCCGTGGACGCTCCCGGCGAACCTCGGCATCGCGGTGCATCCGCGTTTCACCTATTTGAAGGGCGAATTCACTCATGCCGAGAAAGGGCTCACGGAGCGGTTTATCATCGTGAAAGAACTCGTCGAAACCTTCGGGGCGAAGACCGGATTTCTGCCTTCCGGCGAATTGGAGGAAATCAAAGGCGAGACCCTTGCAGGAGCGGAAGCTCAGCATCCTTTCCTCGACCGCACCTCAAAGGTGATCCTCGCCGAGTTTGTCACGACCGAGACTGGAACCGGCGCGGTCCACATTGCCCCTGGCCATGGTTCAGATGACTACCTCGCCGGCCAGCAAAATGATCTCGGGCTACTTTCGCCAGTTGATGACCTTGGAAACTATACCGACGAGGTCGGCGTCCCCGAACTTATCGGACAGCACGTTCATGAGTCGAACATTCCGATCATCAAGATTCTCGCGGGCAAAGAGGCGCTCGTAGGCAAAGAGAAATATCTCCATAGCTACCCGCATTGCTGGCGCTCGAAAACGCCGATCATCTTCCGATCCGTTCCGCAGTTTTTCATCCGCATCGACGAACTTCGTGAAACGGCGCTTGGTGAAATCGATCGGGTTGATTGGCTTCCGCACTGGGGGCGGAATCGCATTCACGGGACGGTCGAGTCGCGTCCGGACTGGTGTATCTCCCGTCAGCGCACCTGGGGCGTGCCGCTTCCGGTTTTCTACATGCCCGGCGAAGAGCTCCCGGACATCAATGCTGACCTCGCCCGGAAAGTTGCTGACCTCACCGAAAGCGGAGGCACAAACCTCTGGTTCGAGCACGACGACGCTTGGTGGGCGGAAAAACTGGGCCTCCCCGAGGGAACGCGCCGCTGCACCGACACCCTTGATGTCTGGATCGATTCCGGTTCCAGTCACGTCGCGGTCATGGATCGTCATCCCGAGCTGAGTTGCCCTGCCGATCTCTACCTCGAAGCGACCGATCAACACCGCGGATGGTTTCAAAGTTCGCTCATGTTGAGTGTCGCGGTTCGCGATGCCGCGCCCTACAAGACGGTTATGACTCACGGCTTCGTCGTGGACCAGGACAAAAAGAAGATCTCGAAATCTGCTGCTCAGAAAGCTGGAAAACCGGTCGATGCTGCCTATTTCTACAATAAGTATGGCGCAGACATCCTCCGACTCTGGGTCAGCAGTGTGGATTGGCAGAATGAAGTTCCTTTTGGAGAAGACCTCTTCAAGCAAACCGCTGAGCCATATCGTCGCTTTCGAAACACGCTGCGGATTCTCCTCGCGAACCTGCATGATTTCGATGCCGCAAAAGATGCTGTCGGTCCGGACGAGATGACTCTCGTTGATCGTTGGATCATGGAGCGGCTCAACGAAGTAATCGCCGAATGTGAAGCCGCCTACGAAGCTTTCGAGTTCCGCAAAGTTTTCAATACCCTCAATCAATTTTGTGCTGTCGATCTCAGCGCCTTCTACGTTGATATCACAAAGGATCGCATGTATTGCGATGCACCTGATTCGGTCCGCCGCCGCGCGACTCAAACGACAATGCATGTCGTTTTCGAGTCCCTCGTGAAGCTGATCGCGCCAATCCTCGCCTTTACCGCCGACGAAGCCTGGGAGTATGCCGGGCACGATACTTCGATTCACCTCGAAACTTTCCCGGAGCCGAGGGAAGCTTTTAATGGTAGCGCTGCGACTGAAGCCATAGAGCAGCTCACTCGTCTCCGTGATCTGGCCCAGGTCGCGATCGATGCAGCTGTGAAAAGTGAAGCATTCAAGAAACGTGAGCGCGCTGCGGTGCAGTTTGCGCTGCCAGCGGATGATCCGGCACGACCTGTTCTCGCGAACTCAGGGGAAGAAGCTCTCGAATTTCTCATGGTCTCGAAGTTCATGGTCGAGGATGCTACAGGCGAGGCCGGGGCAAGTGTAATGGTGACCGACGAAGAGGAGTGTCCGCGATGCCGCCGCTCGCTCTCAGTTTCGGCCACGACCGGGTTGTGCGATCGTTGCGACGACGTCATGAGTTCCTCTTAAGCCTCTCTCCGATGAAGCTTCTTCTTTATCTCACCCTGCCACTCTACCTTCTCGATCAGGTTACCAAGGCCTGGATTTTGAATCGTTTTCCGGACTATCCCTCTCGTGATTTTATCGAAGTCATTCCTGATTTTTTTAATCTCGTGAGAGTTCATAACACGGGAATGGCCTTCGGTATGTTCAACGGGAATCCTTATGCGAACTGGATTTTCGGCGGCATCGGGATTCTGGCGATCACCGGGATCATTACCTTGTGGAAGAAGAACGCTTTTCCGGATCAGATATCGAGAGTGGCGGCAGCGCTCCTCATTAGCGGTATTCTGGGCAATTTCACGGACCGGGTTCTCCCGGGCCGTGGTTATGTGGTCGACTTTCTCGATTTCAGGCCACCTTTTTATGGGATGCTCGTCCCGAGTTCCGGTGGGCATTTCCCCTCATTCAATGTTGCGGACTCATGCATATGCATCGCGGCGGCGCTCCTGATCGTTTCAGCGTTTCGCCAGCCGAAGGAAGCGTAGCCTTCGCTCTAAGCTCATCCGTAACCTTCGATATGGGAAAAAGAGGCTTAATCGGGATGGTGATTGTCTTTGCCGTGGGTTTCATCCTGCTGGGACTTACAAAGTGCGGCTACGATAAAATCGAGTCTATCAGGGAAGCTGAGGCTTCCGTTGAAGACCGTTGAATGTCTTTTCCCTTTCGCTACGCCTCTTTCAATGGCAATTTCGCGCTTTATGAACCGCTTTCTTCTAGCTGCCCTATCTTCATTTGCGGTGCTCTCACTGTTCTCCTGCAAAACCAATGAGCCGGACATCGCATCGCCGACCGTTCAACCGTCGGATCCAGGCAATCTTCAGTCAGGAGCTGCGACGGGATCAAACCCTCCGGAAGCTCCTTCCCCCGCGGGAATGCAGCGGACCTATTCGGGACTGCAATATCAGGTCCTGAAGCCCGGGAGTGGGCCTCGTCCTAGCACCTACAATAAGGTGAGTGTTCATTACCATGGAACTTTGACCAACGGGACGGTCTTCGATAGCAGTGTACAACGTGGTAAGCCGACGACCTTCGGGGTGACGCAAGTCATCGCGGGGTGGACTGAGGGATTGCAGCTGATGCAGAAGGGGGCGAAATACAAGTTCATCATCCCGCCGAATTTAGCCTACGGGCAACGTGGAGCACCCCCCAAGATTGGACCGAATGAGACACTCATTTTTGAGGTTGAACTGCTTGATATTCTTTACTGATCCTCAAAGAGTCCCGATAGAGATGCGATAAATGATTGCGTCCTGCCGTGGATTATTCTATCTCGATAGGAGCTTATTTACTTTTGCGATGAAACGAACTCTTGTTTTTCTTCTTCTCGGCACTTTTGCCCTCCAGTTCACGACGCCAACTGCCTCAGCGGGCCGTTTCAATAAGTGTGAATGTGTTGGTGATTACGAGCCACCTCACGGAGTCGTTAAGTGGTACACGATGAGAAAGAAGAAGGAATGGGAGCATCGCCACCATTGTCTCCCGTGCGGCCGCAAGATTCCTTACAAGGTTCAGGTCATTACCTACGTTGATCGCTTTTCGGATGGCAGCAAGCGTACCTGGAAATGCGATGTTGCCGGTTCCGAGATTTCCCTCAGCAAGTGATTGTTCCTTTCCGGGGAAATCCGGCAAGGCACAAAAAAACCCCGCAAGAGCGGGGCTTTGATCGATTCGTCAGACTCAGAATGCTGGTCTGACGAAGAGTGGAGGAAAAGCCTAAGCTGCCTTCACGAGCATTGCCGCAACACGGCTTTTAAGCCGGTTCGCAGTGTTTTTGTGGAAGGTCCCTTTCTTGGCGGCCTTGTCAGCTGCGGAAGCAAACTGGTTATAGGCCTCCTGAGCTTTCTTGGCGTCACCGGCTTCGACAGCAGAAGCTACCTCTTTGCGGAGTAGCTTAACGCGAGTTTTGAGAACCCGGTTGCGAGCGGTCTCTTTTTTCGTTTTGCGGACGCGCTTTAGAGCTGATCTGGAGTTGGCCATCTGTTCGAATTGTTTCGGTCAATTAATAGGGGCGCGGAACATACTCTTCCGAACGATCACGTCAAGCGTGAATACAGTTACCAAGGAGACAATAAGAAGCGCGCTAGCGCCTCTCTGTTACCGGGATGGGAGTTGTTTCACGCTTGTTCCGAATCTCGGACTGCATTTCGGACCGATTTCCGGGAGAGTCGTCCAGTGAAATGGCGCCGCTCGTGATTTGGCGCCCTTCGGGAGCTACTTTAATCCGGGGCGCGGTCACTGAATGGCTTCTGCCATCCATTTCTGGAAGTCGATAGGCTTGCTTGGCAGTAGCGAGTTCAAAAGCTGCCCTTAACATCTGTTCCTGTTCCGCAGCATCCCCGAATTCCGCCTCTACATTCAAATATTTGATGCCATTTCGTCCGCAATAGACGGAAAGTGATCCGTCATCAGGCGCATTCTCATTGTCTTGGAGAACGGTATTGAATCCAGCTGCTTTAAGGGCTTCAAAGTGATCGAGATCAGTCACGAGGACGAAATTGTCCAGATCCTCTCCCTCTTCGATATGAACGAGCCTTCCTGCTAATTCTTCCGATCCTCCCTCGAGATAGGATTCGATCGAATATCCTCCATTTGTATTGTTGTGCACGGCGATCACAGTTTTTCCCGCTCTGAGCTCTACTTGATTCAAATACGCTTTGGAAAATGCCTGCACCTCAGCGGCGATCTCCGGGCTGAAAAAACTGAAGTTTCTCAAATCGCGCTCGATTCCCGCCGGGCTGAACATCCGGTTTGGATCCATCGTGAAGCTTTTGCTGCCGCCGCTCTTCAGCGAAAGACGTCGACCTCCGGAGGTGCTGATTCTGATGAACTGTCCCGGATGAGTTTTCAGAAGTGTTCGAACGATGGGGAAAGATGTGTCCTCGTTTCGATGGAGGGAAATCACTTGGATTGAGTCGCCGGGAAGCGAACTCGATTCAGTGGTGAATTCAATAAGTTGCTGCCCAAGAGCGAGCTCAAATGTTTTTGCCGTCTGCGATACAATATCCTGCCCAGCTAACGGATCAGCTGATACGAAAATCCAAAGAATAGGAAGCACGGAGAGACCCTGTTTGAGGGCTTCGAGACGCGAAGAGGAAAAGTTCATATGCGAGAGCACTCGATTTCTCACAACCCTTCCCAAGATTCACCGACAATTTCGAGATCTCCGTCCGGGGTTTTCTTTAAGGTGAGAAATTTATATCCCACGTCGGAATAGTTCGACGCCTTGTATGTCTGTCGATACTTCACCGTATATCTGTCCCCGGCCTCGCGAATATCCAGTTCGCCGACGCCGACCGTGATCGAACTCGCTTTCCGAAACTTGCCTGCCATATCGTTCATCCAGTCAGTGTATCCAAGATAGCTGGATCCCTTTTTGCCCTGAAAAGAAGAGCCGTAGAAGGAGCGGTAACGGTTGAGGTCTCTGGCCTGCCATGCATCTGCCCAATCGTATACAAATGAGGTAATAACGGAGTAGAGCCCGGAATCGCCGGCGGTTTCGTAATCATTTCTGACATTCGGCGGGAAGAACTTTTCATTCACGATCTTAAGACTCCCGTTTATCTTTCGCAGAAGAAGCACTTTCTCTCCGGTATCGTTGTAGGGGTCAGACCCGTATCGGGTCATGAAATCCTGGGTGAATTTGAGGACAATTATTTCCTCGTCCGTCTGGAAGCTCGCATTTCGGGTGTTTACATCAATCACATGAGCACGTCGAAACTTATCCCCTTTGTCCTCCATCCAAGCGCGCCGGGTCATGCTCTTGTGACCGCTGACATGCGAGTAGTTGCTGCCCGCAAAGTAATCTGCGTAAAAATTTGAATACCGTGAAAGATCGCGGCTTTCCCATGCGGCGACCCAGCCGTCGAGAAATGTTTGCACTTCGTCTTTGGACACTTCGACCTGTCTCCCTACCATCGTGGGCGGAGGGTTCGTTGTTGCGCTCGGCGGGGTATTCTGGGGAGTTCCGGCTTGGCTAGCGGGCGGGCTCGGCTTGGTATTACTCCCTACAGAAGCGTGAAAACTGAAAGGTCGTCCTCCTGTGATGTAAATAGCGGGCTCTTGAGACCCTTCTGTCTTGTCGGATACCTCGTTGTTGATTGCGTAAAAAACCTCCTCTCCCCGAAGATTGTTGTTTTTTAGATGCTTCAGCAGAGCCGGAGTATACATCCCGTCGAATGCTTCCTGACCGGTATTTGCCGAGTAGGCGATCAGGGTTTGTTTCGGAGAGGCTTTTGTCCGGGCTCCCAAGCCTCTTTTTGTTCCGAGAGATCGCTTGGTATCGGTTGCGAAGGGGTTGTTTCGGCAGGCGTCAAGGATGACGACCCTCAGGCAATTCTGGTGATCAGCCAGCTGATTGAGAACAAAGCCCAGAGGAACTGCCTCATACTCGAACGAGCTTTCAGAAGTGGGATTGCAGTCAATAGGGATCAGGTAGTGTTCGCCATTCACTTCCACTCCGTGACCGGCGAAATAGACCACGGCCAAGCCAGCATCAGCGTGCTCAGTTGCAAACTGTTCGATACGTTGCATCAGCGGCTTCCACTCAGTGTCCAGTGCAGTCTCGACTGTAAAGCCGATTTCAGTGAGCGTAGTTCCGATCTCTGTGGCATCGTTTACGGCCTGAGAGAGGGAAGGAACATGCCTGTAGGCATCATTTCCAATGACAAGCGCAACTCGATCCTGTGCTTCTACAGTCGTCGCACAAAGCGCGAGCAAAAATCCCCAAAACAAGACGGAGGAGAAGTGGTGAGCCTTCATCATTTTTTAGAATGCACATGCCTTTGCGCATTCACAAGACGATTCCCGAAAAAAGTACTAGGTTTGAATCCTCTGATACGTATTAGACGGTGACCTTCTTCCTTGTCGTTTCCTCTTCGTCTGGGTCGAATCTCGACTGGTGGATTGAAAACATAGACTTATAGTTCCATTGAAGTTCGGGAAATTCCTGATAGTCAGCCAAAATATGAGCAACCTTTCATCCCTCTTAGCTTACCGCCGTGACGCTTTCCTCCGGGCATTTGTAATGGTGTCGATTGCTCTCGGGGTATTGGTTTTTCCGGCTGTGGGCCAGGAAATCCCTGATGAGCTTCTTGAGGATGAACATGTTCGCGAGGAGTTTGGTGTGAACAAGTTCACGACTCCTTCAATCAAACGGATTTTCGAAGATCTGCAGAAGCTCCGTCCTCTTCCCTACGATGAGTTGAAGCGAACAATGCCTGAAGCGACTCCGACAGATCGTACCCACCTCGCTATCACGGTCGGCCTTCTCCTTGCCGATGGATTCTTTGCGGTTGAGGCGGAACAGTTCTTTGACCTCGAGCCGGTCGGGCGTTCCCTCCTCAAGCACGCGACGAGTCTCGGGTCAGGAACACGTATCTCCAGTCATATGAAGAGCATGCTGGAAAAAGGTGCTCTGAGTGACTGGGATGAATTAAAGAACGAGCTGTCGCGCACTCAGAAAGACGTCGAGAAAGAAATGGTTCTCATCCGTGATGTTGATGCGGCAAATCTGGTTAGTCTCGGGGGCTGGCTTCGAGCATTCGAAATCGGGACGGCCGCTTCGGTCGGGACCTACTATGACCCCGCCAAAGCCTCGACGCTTGCCCGCCCTGATATCGTTGAATACTTCGTGCTGAATCTCGAAACGCTGGAGCCGAGGATTCAGGAGAACGAGATGGTCAAAGAGATTCGGGCCGCTCTCCTGGATATTCAAAAACGAACGACCCTTCCGGATCAGGAAATTCTGAGTGAAGCGGAAGTTCGAGAGCTACGGAACATCGTCGAAGATCTGGTCGATATGGCATATGGTTCGAAGCGCCTTATTGAAATGACAGATGCCGGAAAGACGGCGGAAGAACCTGGCGACGCGCCAACGACGACAAAACCGGCTGCTACCGGAGGCGTGATATCGGGAGAGGTCCCGGAATAGGAATTCTCGCTCTTGCTCGTGATTCGATGAGCGCAGACCAAGATCAAAAGATCCTATGCGTCAGGCATGAGGTATTTCGCCGCCTGATCAACGTCTTTGTCACCGCGTCCCGAGAGATTCACGATGATGATCTGATCTCTCTTCATCGTTCCGGCGATCTTATTCACATAGGCAAGGGCATGCGACGTCTCCAGCGCGGGAATGATACCCTCCGTTTTCGACAGGCCCGAGAAGGCAGCGAGTGCTTCATCATCAGTCGCGTAAGTGTACTCGACGCGTCCCTCATCTGCGAGGAAAGCGTGCTCTGGACCAACGGCGGCGTAATCGAGGCCTGCCGAGACAGAGTGAGTTAGCTCGATCTGCCCGTCTTCATCTGCCAACAACCAGGTCTTTGTGCCCTGGAGGACACCGAGCTTGCCGCCCTGAAATCTCGCGGCGTGTTCTCCGTGCTTGATTCCGTGACCGCCTGCCTCGACTCCCATCATCTTGACGCCTTCGTCTTCAAGGAAAGGATGGAAAAGGCCGATTGCATTGCTGCCGCCACCTACACAGGCGACGAGGAGATCAGGGAGTTTCTCTTCGCGTTCCAAAATTTGGCGACGAGCTTCAACTCCGATGACGCGATGAAAATCGCGAACCATCATCGGGTAAGGGTGAGGTCCGAGAGCGCTGCCGAGGATGTAATGCGTCGAGCGAACGTTGGTGACCCAGTCGCGTAAGGCTTCGTTGACAGCTTCCTTGAGTGTTTTCTGCCCGGCCTCGACACCGCGGACCTCGGCTCCCATGAGGCGCATCCGAATCACATTGAGACGCTGACGCTCCATGTCGATTGCACCCATGTAGACGATGCATTCGAGCCCGAAGTGAGCAGCGACGGTAGCCGTCGCGACTCCGTGCTGGCCGGCTCCGGTTTCTGCAATAATTCGTTTTTTCCCCAGTCGCTTTGCGATCAGGATTTGGCCGAGGGCGTTGTTGATCTTGTGCGCGCCAGTGTGGAGAAGGTCCTCGCGCTTCAGGTAAATCTTCGCTCCGCCCAGTTTCTCAGACCAGCGCTCGGCATAGTAGAGAGGCGTCTCCCGTCCGCAGAATTCTGAAAGAAGATTATTCAGCTCCAGCTGGAAAGCCGGGTCCTCTTTCGCCTTTTCATACTCGGCGGTCAGCTCGTCGAGCGCGGCGACGAGTGTCTCGGGGACGAAACGCCCGCCGAATGTTCCGAAGTGGCCGCTTTCGTCGGGAAGAGTCTGGGTCGTGGTCGCAGTGCTCATGTGTGAATATGATTACGTTGCACCCTGACGAAATGTTTTCAACGCTCGCATTTTCAGGGAGCCGTGTATATTCGCCGCGTCAGAGGCTGCGGAGTGTTGGCAGGTGAACCCCGCCAGGGCCGGAAGGCAGCAACGGCAGCTTGTCCATCATTGCCGCAGTTCTCTGGCACTTCCTGGAATATAATTCACGCGGCGGCTTCACTTTTCACGTCGAAGATTTCGCGAGCATCGCTCACCACGCCGGTGACGGCTGCGGCCGCGACCATGACAGGAGACATGAGAATGGTTCGCCCAATCGGAGAACCCTGACGTCCCTTGAAGTTCCGGTTACTTGAACTCGCGCAAAGTTGATCGCCGATCAGTTTGTCAGGATTCATTGCCAGGCACATCGAACAACCGGCGCCTCGCCACTCGAAACCAGCCGCTTCAAAGATTTCGTGGATCCCTTCCTGGCGGCAGAGATGATCAACGATTTCAGAACCGGGGACGGCGATCGCAGTGACGCTGTCAGCGACCCTGCGGCCCTTGAGAAACTTAGCGGTTTCCCGAAAATCAGAGAGGCGACCATTGGTGCAACTGCCGATAAAGCAGACATCGACGGCTTTGCCTGCGATTGGGGTGTTTGCCTCGAACTTCATGTATTCGAGAGCTTCCTGGATGCTCTTCCGTCCTTCTTCATCAGCCTGGTCGTCGGGAGAGGGGATGTTCTCGGTAACAAAAATACCATGATCCGGAGAAATGCCCCAGGTTACGGAAGGTGCGATGTCGGCGGCGTTGATCTCGACGACGTCGTCGTAATGGCAGTTTTCGTCGGAAGCGAGCGCAGTCCATTTCGCGACGGCCGCGTCCCAGTCGGCACCTTTAGGTGAATAGGGGCGGTCTTTGAGGTAGGCGAAGGTCTTCTCGTCGGGATTGACGTAGCCGCATCGGGCGCCACCTTCGATCGACATGTTGCAAACAGTCATGCGTTCCTCCATCGAAAAGCTGTCGAAAAGGCTGCCGCCGTATTCGTAGGCGTAGCCGATGCCACCTTTCGCTCCGAGGAGTTTGATGATGTGAAGAACGACATCTTTCGCATAGACTCCGGGAGGAAGCTCCCCGTCGACATTAATCCGTCGAACCTTGAGTTTACTCAGCGCCATTGTCTGGGTTGCAAGGACATCGCGGATTTGAGTCGTCCCGATGCCGAATGCAATCGCTCCGAATGCCCCATGGGTCGCCGTGTGAGAGTCGCCGCAGGCGATGGTCGTTCCCGGCTGAGTAATTCCCTGCTCCGGGCCGACGACATGAACGATCCCCTGTCCTCCGCTGCCGATGTCGAAAAATTTAACGCCGAATTCTTCGCAGTTGCCGCGCAGAGCATTAATCATTTCCTGCGCGAGGCCGTCTTCGAAAGGTTCGACCTGACTTTTCGTAGGAACAATGTGATCGACGGTTGCGAAGGTGCGCTCTGGATACTTCACTTTGAGACCAAGATCACGCAGCATTCCGAATGCCTGAGGGCTCGTCACCTCATGAATAAGGTGAGTGCCGATGAGAAGTTGGGTCTGTCCATTGGAGAGAGTCTTCACGGCGTGAGATTCCCAGACTTTTTCAAAGAGGCTTTGGCTCATATCAGTATCAGAGGTGGGTATTTTTTCGGGCGGGAAGCTAGCACATGCTGCGTAGCAGCGGTAATGGAAATCACACAGCTATTAAGCGAATACCGCTCGATTCGTTGAAAACCTTACAAATCAAGTGTAATAAGATGGTGTCCCGTCACTGAGATGGGACAAACTATCTGAACCAACATGAAATTGACAAAATCAATCGAAAAACTGATGGCTCTCACTGTCATCGCCGCTGCACTTACTATGGTCGGCTGCGAAAAGACCGTTGAGGGAATGAAAGAAGACACAACCGAAGCTGTCGAGGCAACTAAAGAAGCTGCTACTGATGCTGCGGACGCAACTGCTGAGACTGCTGAGAAAGCTGTTGAGGCAACCAAAGAAGCTGCTGCCGATGCTGCGGACGCAACTGCCGAGACGACTGAAAAGGCCGTTAAAAAGACTAAAGAAGGCGCCAAGAAAGCTGGCGATGCAATGAAGAAGAAGGTCAACGAGGCAGCTAAGGCTGTCGAGAAGGCAACTGACGCTCCTGCAGCAGAGTAATTCTTCTCTTTACCAAGCGAATTACTAAGAAAAACCCCGTGTCGCAAGGCACGGGGTTTTTTGTTGGCCGAATCAACCGGGTCCACCCGCAGCGGTCATGGCACCAATTGCGCCGAAACAGATCGCTCCGATGATGACCACGATATAGAGGGCAAAAAAGACGATCATCCAAATTCCGACATACTTCCAGAAGGCCCGTTGTTCATTGAGGGCGGAAACAAGGTGGGTTTCCGTTGGTTGATTACTGAGATCGGCAATGCGGCTGGAAAACTTCCCTAATTTCAACGCAGGGTAGATATAGATGAAAGCCATCAGGAAGTAGAGGATTCCGAGTGGAAGGGTTGCCATCGCCCCGCCGAACTGATCTGCGAGGGCTTCATCGGCCAGGCCTGAAGCAGCCCCCATACCGATGAGGGCAATACCGCCCAAAACTAGAAATCCTGCACCGATCCAGAGTAAAACGCTGAAAAACCGTGTCCATCCTTTCGTTCGAACGAGTTGATCAATGACAGCAGTGGAGACGGCAGAATTTGTGGGTGACAATGTTGGATCCATCTTTCGTTTGTAGCGGTTTACCGCGCGTGGATCAATCCTGATGTAATCGTCTAGGTGTCGTTTCCGAGCTGGCGACTTAAAAACGGAGCGGTCCGGCTTTCTTTGACTTTGGCCACATCCTCCGGCGCTCCGGCCGCGACAACCTCGCCTCCCTCTGCTCCGGCTTCGGGTCCGATTTCGAGGACGTAGTCTGCCTCCGCCATGATCTCAAGGCTGTGCTCGATCACGACGACCGTGTGTCCATCGTCAACAAGACGATGCATAATTTCGAGGAGACGTTTCACATCAGCCGTGTGTAATCCGATGCTGGGCTCTTCGATGAGGTAAAGATTTGATTTCGGGGTTCGGTTCTGACGCAGCCGGGCGTTCGAAGACCGTCCGATTCCTTTGGTGAGTTCAGTGACCAGTTTGATGCGTTGTGCTTCACCGCCGGAAACGCTTGGACTTGGCTGTCCGAGCCGCAGATACCCCAGTCCAGTGTCTTTCATGAGACCGAAGGTACGGGCAATCTTCGGATGCCCGCCAAAAAACCCGGAGGCCTCTTCGATCGAAAGATCCATGACGTCACCGATCGACTTGCCGTTGTATTGAATTTCCAAAGTAGGGCTGTTAAAGCGCCGTCCCATACACTCCTCACACTCGACATAAGTCGTTGGAAGAAAGTTCATCTCCAACTTGATCTGCCCGTTGCCCTTGCAGGCTTCGCAACGACCGCCCTCCGTGTTGAAGGAAAAACGCGAAGCGGTATAGCCCCGGGCCCGCGCTTCGGGAAGCTGGGCAAACATCTTCCGAATTTCGTCGAAAACCTTCACGTAGGTTGCCGGGGTCGAACGCGAAGTTTTCCCGATGGGCGACTGATCGACTTCATAGACAGCCTCGAGCTGCTCAACGCCCTCGATACTCTTCCACGTCGGTGGAAGTTTTTTGACGACCGATTTCTTCGAAGGCTTTTTCAACTTTGAGTCCACCGCCGGTTTGAGGACGCCACGCATGAAACTCGACTTACCTGAACCGGAAATGCCTGCAATAACTGTGAGTCGTCCTATCGGAATGCGAATATCGACGTTCTTGAGGTTGTTCGCTGTCGCGCCTTTGACACGCAGCCACCCTTCCTTGCGATTCTTTGCCGGAAGCTTGCGACGCTTTCCTTTCATCGGATGAACGAGCGGTTTGGAAAAGGCCGCAAAAGTAGGGGAATCCGTGGATCCCTCGTTCTCGGCAAAAAGGTCTGACGGGGCTCCCTGCCAAACGATTTCCCCGCCAAACTGTCCTGCTCCGGGCCCAAGGTCGATGAGGTGATCCGAGCGACGGATCGTTTCCTCATCATGTTCGACCACGACGAGTGAATTCCCTTTTTCTTTCAGCGAGCTGAGCGTGTTTAAAAGGTTCTCATTGTCACGCGGGTGCAGTCCGATCGTAGGTTCATCGAGTACATAGAGCACTCCGCGCAGATTGGAGCCGAGTTGAGATGCGAGCCGAATGCGCTGACTTTCCCCGCCGCTCAGAGTTGTCGCCGATCGATCAAGTTGCAGGTAGCCGAGTCCCACTTCTTCCATGAAATGAAGGCGTTGGGATATTTCTGGCAAAATGTCGCGCGCGATGATCGAGGCCTGGTCATCCAACTTGAAGGATTCAATTGCCTTCTTCGCTTCAATTACCGAAAGAGCGGCGATCTCAGTAATCGCAATGTCACTGATTTTGACGTGGCGGGCCACCTCGTTAAGGCGGGCACCATTGCACTCAGGGCATGTCTCGAGATCCATCTCATTCCGTGAACGGGAACGCCGGTATTCCTCCCGCAATTCGGCGTCGAGTTGCGAGTCTGCATCGCGGTCGTCGGATGAACTGGGGCGCTTTTCGATGGAACCGTAGCCCCGGCAAAGCGGACACCAGCCGTGCGGCGAATTATAGGAAAACAGGCGTGGATCGAGTTCTTCAAAGGAGCGTCCCGTTTCCGGATCAGCCATCTCCGTATTTGCGACCTGAATCCGATTACTCTGATCGAAATACCGGATCGTTCTTTTCCCGAGACGAAGTGCCGTCCCAACCATTTCGAGAGTCTCTTCCGGTGTTGTCTTCTTGTCGACCTCACCCACGATGACGTCGATGTGGTGCTCCTTGAACCGCTCCAGTCGTTCAAACGAATCAACCGTCACGAGTTGATTGTCGACTAGCAAAGTGTCAAAACCTTGACGCCCCGCCCACTCGGCCACTTCAGTGTGATATCCCTTCCGTGCCTTGATAAGGGGTGCCATGACCTTCACTGCGCGTTTGCCTTTTGCTGCTTCCTTTCGAATCGTGGTGACAATCGAGCTGACACTCTGCTTCACGACTGCCTTTCCCGAGTCGGGAGAATATTGAGTGCCGACCTTGGCAAACAGAAGTCGGAGAAAATGCCAGACCTCGGTGACGGTAGCGACGGTTGATTTTCCGCCCCCTCTTGAGATGCGCTGCTCGATGGCAACCGTGGGGGGAAGGCCGGTGATAAGGTCGATATCAGGGCGTTCCATCTGTTCGACAAACTGGCGGGCGTACGTCGACATGCTGTCGAGGAAACGGCGTTGTCCCTCAGCGAAAAGAATATCGAAGGAAAGTGTGGACTTGCCTGAACCGCTGAGGCCCGTGATGACCACAAATTGCTCCCGTGGGATTGAGACATCGATGTGCTTAAGATTGTTCTCCCGGGCTCCGTAGAGTTCGATTGTGTTTTTGGCTCTTTTCGCCTCGTAGAGGACGGGTTCAGCAGATTCCGCGACTTTGAGCTGCTGTCGCGCCACTGATTTCCTTGGCGCGAGATGCTCTGCTAAAAATTGTCCGGTCTGTGATGCCGCGTGGGAGGCCACCTCTTCAGGTGTTCCAGCGACGACGACTTCCCCACCGTTTACCCCGGCCCCGGGTCCCAGGTCGATGAGATGATCAGCGCATTTAATCACGTCGAGATTGTGTTCGATCACGACCACCGAATCGCCGGCTTCGACGAGGCGTTCGAACATTTTGAGGAGCATTCCCGTGTCGTCAAAATGGAGTCCGGTTGTGGGCTCATCAAAAATAAGCAGGGTTGTCTTGTCATCCTTCGTTGCCCGCTTCGGTTTCGCAAGAAGATGCCCGACGAGCTTGAGACGCTGACTTTCGCCTCCGGAAAGTGTGTTTAAAGGTTGTCCAAGCCGGAGGTAGCCGAGACCGACCTCGGCGAGAAGTTGCAGTCCTGCGACGACATTCGCCGCCTTTTTGTTCTCAATCGCAAAGAAGAATGGAACTGCCTCGGTCACGGTCATCGAAAGGACATCATGGATCGATTGGCCTTCGAGTTCGATTTCCATTGCTTCCGGCGTGTACCGGGTCCCTTCGCACTCGGGGCATGTCACATAGAGATCGGAGAGAAATTGCATCTCAACTTTCTCGTACCCATTTCCCATGCATCGCGCGCAGCGCCCCGCTCCACTGTTGAACGAAAAGTAGCCGGGCGTAACCGCTCGTGACTTTCCATCGGGTGTTTCCGTGAAGAGCTTTCGAATCGGTTCAAAAATGCCGGTGTAGACTGCCGGGGTGGAACGAGGAGTCCGCGCGAGAGGGGCCTGATCGACCATGACCACTTCGCGAATCGCGCCAGCACCCGAAATATCCTTACATTGGCCAACCTCGAGGTCGGCCCCGGCGAGTCCGAGCTTGTCCATCAGGTTCCCGTACAGAACCGAATGAATAAGCGTCGATTTTCCGGAACCGGAAACTCCGGTGATGCAGCAAAGGACACCGAGAGGTATTTCCGCATCGATCTTTTTCAGGTTATGCTGAGCCGCTCGCTTGATCTTCAGGCTGCGTCTCGGTTTGCGACGTTTCTTTGGAACATCGATCACCTTATTCCCGCTGAGATAATTGAGAGTTAGCGCTCTTGGATGCTTCTTTTGGAGAGGCATCGCGGCAGCGACCGTCTTTGCTCCGGGGCCTGCGTAGACCAGTTCCCCACCTCCTTCTCCTCTACCCGGTCCGATATCGATGAGGTGATCGGCGGCGCGGATTACGGCCTCCTCATGTTCAACGACAACGAGGGTGTTTCCCAGATCACGAAGCCGCTGCATCACCCCGATGAGTTTACCGACGTCCCGCGGGTGTAATCCCACGGTCGGTTCATCAAGGACAAAAAGTGTGTTTGTCAGGCTAGCGCCAAGGCAGGTCGTCAGATTGACCCGTTCGGTTTCTCCACCGGAGAGGGTTCTCGTAGGGCGGTCGAGATTTAGATAGCCGAGGCCGACCTCCTTCAGGTAACCAAGACGATTACTGACTTCCTCATAGAGCATCGTCGCAGTTCTGTCCTTCTTGTTCACGGTGAGTTCCGAGAAGAAGCTCGCAACGTCATCAATCGAAAGCTTCCAGAGATCAGGTAGAGTCTTGTCAGCAATCTTGAAATTAAGCGCAGCGGGTTTCAGTCTGGATCCTTTGCACGCCTTACAAGTTGTGTAGCTGCGGTATCGGCTCAGGAAAACCCTGACATGCATGCGATAGGCGCGTGACTCCATCCATTCGAAAAAGCCCCGGACACCATACCAGACGCCGTGCTGCCACGCCTCTTCAGGATCGCCACCTTCGCCTTCGATGATCCACTCCTGGTCGGCCTTATCCATCTCATCGTAGGGTGTGATGAGGCTCAGGCCGCGGGCCCGCGCGCAGCGCTCGAGATCTTCTTCGCATTCATAGTGACTGTCGCCCTGGAAAGCACGGACAAGGCCCTCCGCGATTGAGAGCGATTTGTCAGGCATCGCCTTGTCGACATCAATCCCAATGACTTTTCCGAAGCCCTTGCACTCGGGGCAGGCACCCAGAGGGTTGTTAAAGCTGAAAAGCCCAGGCGTGGGAGGCTTTAACTCAGTTCCTGTTTCGGGAGAAATCCAGTTACGGGAGAAAGAAACTCTTTCGCCCGACTTTGGCTCCACGACAGTGACGATTCCCTTTCCTAAATCGAGCGCGCGTTCGAGCGCTTCGAGAAATCGTGAGCGCCGGCTTGCGGCAACGCGGTCCTGGATCACATCAACCTGAGCGGGGAGAGTCTTCTTTTTGTAATCTTCGGGAGTGTCAGACCGATAGGCTTCCCCGAATATCCAGGAACGGACGTAGCCTTGTTGCTGCAGGAATTCAAAGAACTCTGCCGCCTTTGTTTTGGCGGGCACAGGAATGCCGAAGAGGATCAAAAGCGGCTTCTCTTTTCCAAAGCGAGTGATTGTTTTTCGCAGGATTGAATCAGGTGTGTCGGGCTCGATGATATCGCCCGTGACCGGGTCGTAGCCTTTGCAGAGCCGTGGAAAGAGAAGTTTCAGGTAATCGTTTATCTCCGTGATCGTTCCCACGGTAGAGCGGGTCGACTTAACCGCATTCTGCTGCTCGATCGCAATCGCAGGCGGGATCCCCTTGATCGAATCAACCTGTGGCTTATCCATCCGGTCAAAGAATTGCCGGGTGTAGGGGGAGAAGGTTTCGACGTAACGGCGCTGACCTTCTGCGTAAAGAGTCTGAAAGGCGAGGCTCGACTTACCTGAGCCACTCGGTCCAGTCACAACGGTGAGCTTTCCAATCGGAATATCGACGTCGATTCCTTTGAGATTGTTTTGCCGAACCCCTCTGACTTCAATCAAGGATTCGCTGCCTACACTGGATTTGCGTTTCGCCATGCGATCTGAACCGGCGGATTTTCCGCTGCGCGAAGGTTACGCATGGAATGCACAGGTGCATCAACTAAACGATCCCTGAGTGAATCATGGAGGAGACGATCATTCGAGCAATTCGCAAGAGGTTACAAAATTGTCCAAGGTTTGTACTTCGGTCGCGGTTCTTTCTTCCCTAGAGTGAAGCTCAACCTGAATATATCATTATGCTTTATACTATCCTTCTCGGCCTCGTCATCGGACTCCTTGCTAAATACTTCATGCCCGGAAAAGATCCGGGCGACGGGAAAGGGTTTGTCGGCGTACTCATCACCATCGCGATCGGTATCCTCGGTTCTGTCGTTGGCGGATTTTTGGTTGGCCTCGTCGGGATCGGCAGCGACGGCCTCATCATGAAATTGATCGTAGGAACCCTCGGTGCAGTCCTTCTGCTTTGGCTTTATCGAAAGTTCGGCAAGTAAGCTGAATTTGTGGCCTCAGCTACGAGCGTGGGCAGCCGAATTGTTTTTTGGTGACGTTCACGCCTAAATCCGATTTAACAGGGTTCACTCACCGACCCAACCCTGTTAGGTCGGTAGACTCCATTTCACGGGCACTTCGAGTGACTGATTGAAACGGTTCTTGTATTTCACGAGGCCGTTGCGGGCACCGTATTCGTGAACCTCTTTGGTCACTTTGACGTCGTAGCAGCAATATTCTGCGATGTCCATGATTCGACCCTCCTGCCACCATTTGATCGCGTCGGTTCCCACGGCAGTCTTGCCACCGCCCAGTGACTCTGAGGCGACAGAGTCCAGTTTCGGTTTGTGCTCCAGTTCCTTTTCGAGATCAAGCATCAGGTCGATGTTTGTCGTCTGCTCTTTGAGATCGAGGATGGTGTATCCCATGAGCACCTCGTAGTCGAACCAGATGTGATTGAATCCGACCACGTAATCTGCAGCGCAGAGTTCGTCGATGAGTTCCTGTACCATCGATTCATCGTAAATCGTGTAGCCGCCGCGAGACGTGCTGTAGGTGACGCCGACGGACATTTTCATGTCTGCCTTTTTGTCCCACCCTCCTACATCGTTAGCAGAGCGCTGAGTTTCGAGATCGAAATAAACGTAGTTTTCCGCCATGTCCGGTTCCAGCAAAGTGGATCAACTGTAGGGCTCAAACAGGTTCCAGGGAAGGTCCGGGAACACCGGATTGAGTGAATCGAACTCATCCAGCTTTCCGGCTTCGGTCTTCGTCGTTGTCGTGAATCCCCAGACTTGATCAAAGTTTTCCAAATGCTGGCGGGTCCGCGTTTCTGCATACTCCCGCGACGGCTCGTTCTTCATGAGAAAGCTCCAGTCGCTCGATTGAGCGAGCATCAATTCCTTCGTCATGATCTGAATGCAGCGCTGTTGATGCTCGAGCGAATCTTCGTATAGGTCCGCACGATTCGATTCAAACATGCGAACAAAGTGGGCGAGCTTTTCTGATCGTTTCTGAATTTCCTCTTGAACCCAGTTGTTTTCTTCACTCGTCCAAATTTCGAAATACCCGCCTTCGCCCCAGGAAGAACTAACCGGGGAAGCCTCAGGCAACTCTTGACCCGTTTTAGATGAGAGGTAGCTGAACGGATTAACGAATGAGAAATCGCCGCGGGCTGCGGTCTTGCGAAAGACCCGCTCGAGAAACTCAGTGCCTTCATACCACCAGTGACCGAACAAGTCGGCGTCGAAGGCACAAACCACGATCGGATCTTCAACACCGCTGGACTCGAGGGATGCGAGCTGGGCGCCACGGCTACTCACAAAACGAAGGGAGTGCTCTTCCAGTGCCTTGGATGCGAGTTGAGGATCGTAAATTTCGCTTCCCTCTTCTCCTTGTTCAGAGCGATAGTATTTAATTCCGGTAAGCTGGCGTTCGCCGCTTTCTCCGAGATAGTCATGAAGGTATTCCATGGGAGCTTCGAGCCCAAGATCTCGCATAAAGTCACGATACCTGACGTCGCCGGGGAATCCTTCATCGGCGCTCCATACTTCTCCGCAACTTTCCTGATGCCTCCCGAAAACGATTAGCCCGTCGGAGGTTTCGCCGGGAACGAAAGGGAAGTCATCGTTTGGGACGCGGGGGTTCGTCATGCCGTGTTCTTCCACCACAGTCCAATCGATTCCCTCCTGCTTCAGAAGCTTGCCAAGCGCGGGGGCATAGGCACATTCAGGGAGCCAAAAACCTTTGGGAAGCCTTCCGAAGCTCTGCACGTATTGACGGATTCCGGCGCGGACCTGGGACTGGACTGCTTCCGGAACCCGCATGAGAAGAGGGAGTAGGCCGTGAGTCGCTGCGCTCGCGGTGATCTCAAGATGCCCACTATCGCGAAGACTTGTGTAGGCTTTGATCAAGTCACCCTGCCACTCATCGACGTAGAGTGTCCTGAGCCGGAAAAAGCGGTCTTCGTATTGTCTTGCGAGATCGCCGCGTCCCGTCACGTCGGAACGCTCAACTTCATCCCGACAGAGACGAAGGGTTCGATCGAGGTAGGCAAGAGTGCGCCGCCGCAGAACCCGGTCCCGGAACATCGCCAGGAGGGTGGGTGATAAATTGAGGGTGAGATGAAACGGCACCTTTTCGTTGCGGAGGCGCAACAGCATTTCAAGCAGTGGCAGATGAGTCTCGACAATTGTGCTGTGCAACCAATCCTCTTCAAGGCATTGAGGCACTTCTGGGTGCCGAACCCACGGGATGTGAGCATTCAGCACGATGGAACAATTCCGACTCATGAAAATTTAACAGATTGTAACATTACTAAGACAAAAAAGGCTGCAATGGCCAGCATTATCCTGCCTGCGCTCAGGGACTTGGTCATCACTTTGGTCTGGAGGTGTTGGTCCCAGAGACACTTGCCGGTTCCCTTGAGCCGGAAGAAACTGAAAATGCCTCCGATGAGAATAAAAGGGAACTGATAGAATCCTGCACCGAGCACATAGACATAGAAAGATCGTCCGATTGAGGTCTTGATCGAAAGGTTGGCTCCATCCTCTTTCGTGACGCGGATTCCAAATAGGGCTTTGCCCGGTGTCGTTCCGATCATGTGGATAAGAATTCCCTCGAGCAGTTGCCAGACGATCAGGGCGATAAGCTGCGTTCTTGCAAGTACGACTGCCTCCTCCTGCTGCATTTGCTCCATATAGCGCGCCAAGAGGTCAGCGAAAGTCTCGCCGGGGGCCGGCTGCGGGAATTCGACATCTGAGAAAAGAAAAACGATCACCGCGATCATCGTGTAGTCAAAAATCCGCGCGAAGAAGCGGATAAAAGGGCGTCTTTCATCACCGTCAAATTCGGATGCCTCGACGACTACGGCCGGACTCGGTTTCTGAGACTCTTCGGGGAGCGGTGGCGGTTCCACCGGAGTCTCTTGCTTCTCGAAGAATATATCGAGAGCTGGGATCTCACCGAGTGGGGTCCACTCGTCAAGATCACGATGCCAACCGAGCGTTTCCTTGCTCACTTTGCCCGACTCAATCCAGTCGCCGAGCTTCAGCTGCGAGATGGGGCCCTCTTTTTGGCCGTCGATGGAGATATGAAAATCCATAACTGGATAGGTTAAATCAGGGGAGGTGGGGAGGTTTATTCGCTGCGGAGTGCCTTCGCGGGTTGAAGCGAGGCAGCGATAGTTGCCGGAATCACTGAGGCAATGATACAGGCGAGGAAGGCACCGATCGAAATAATGGAAAGATCACGCACGGTTTGCTGGGCTGGAAGTCCTCCATCGACTTTGTAGATTTCCGCGGAAAAGATATCGACTCCGAAATTTTTCCCGATGAACCCGGCCATGTCATTGCGGAAATAGAGTGTCAGTTGGGCGACAAGCAGTCCGAGTATGACACCGACCAGTCCGACAAGGATTCCCTGAAACAGGAAAACCCAGGCGACCTGGCCTTCGCGAGCCCCTAGCGCCTTCATTAGGCCGATTTCTGATCGCTTTTGAAAAGTCACCGTAATCATAGTGTTCATGATGCAGAATCCACTGACGATCATGATCATGAAAAGGATCAAGTACATCGCTTGTCTTTCCGCTGCGACAGCATCGAAGATCAGTTTATTCATCTCCATCCAGGTTAAAACGAGATACTGTTGAGGAAGAAATTCGTAAAAGCGGTCTTTGAAGGCATGTGCCTGAAAGCCGTCGTTCGTTCTCACCGCCAATCCGTGGCACTCCTCTAGATCGAAATTGTAGAGGATCTGAGCGGTTTCCAAATGTAGGAATACGATGTTCGAATCGAAGTCCCAATGACCGGAATCGAAGATGCCCGTGATCGTCAACTCCTGGGGAGCGGTCATTTCACGGATTTCATTTAGTCCCTCACGTCGACTCTCATCGGAATCAGAATTTTCCGCCTGATTCAATGAATCCATGATCGCATCAAAATCACTCGGCGCGTAGAGCAGGATCGTGTCGCCGATTTCGATTCCGTTGGAATCGGCAAAGCCATCTCCGATCACGGCCGAATAGAAGTCACTGATATTAAACTCGCCGCGCGGTAGGGTCTTATCCGGGTCAAAAGGAAAGTCAGGGTCCTTCTTTCGTGCCGTCATCTTGTTCATTCTCTCCAGCTCCTCGCCCTCTGGAGGAAGAATGCCGCGGATCATCGGGGCGAGCCGGAAGGTTCCACGTTCATTGCTGAACTGCATCACGACCTGGCCGGCGACAAATGGAGTCACTGAGGTCACGCCTTCCTCGACCTTGACCCGCTCATAGGCCTCCGGCCAATTTTCAACAATACCTCCCGTTTTGAGAACGAGGTGGGGTTCGAAACCTAGGATGCTATCCTTGATCCGCTCGCCATAGCCGGTGAAAACAGCGATCACGACGGCGAGGAGCCAGACGCCAAGAGCGACGCCGAGAATCGAAATCACAGTGATGATCGAAACAAAAGTTCGTTTTGGCTTCAGATAACGGGCCGCGACAAAGGAGCTGAAAAGCATGACAGGGGAAAAATTCTGGCTACGTTACGCGTTTATCCCGAATCCGATAGTCTAATTCCCCTGTAGTAAACCTCATGATTGGAGAGCGTCCCCCGAAATACAAAGCCTTTATCTTTATGGGGGCACCTGGCTGTGGAAAAGGGACTCAGGGCGAGATTCTCGGCTCGATTCTCCGTTTTTATCATTTTTCGATGGGCGATGCTTTCCGGTCTATGGATACGAGGACTCCGATCGGACAGGAATTCATCTCGCACTCGCGTGCCGGGGAACTCGTTCCGGACGAACTCACGGTGCGCTATTTCAAGACCCAGATCGATGCCCGCGCCGATCTCCACATGTTCAAGCCGGACATCGATATTCTCATTCTCGACGGGATCCCGCGGAGCGTCGAGCAGGCGAAGCTTCTCGAAGAGCATATCGAAGTGCTTCAGCTCTTCCATCTTTCCTGTCCGGATCGCGCAGAATTGATCACCCGGATCCGAAAGCGTGCTCTCAAGGAAGGTCGCATGGACGATGCGAGCGAGGAGGTCATCAAGCGCCGGATCCGCACCTACGAAGAGGAGACCAAGGAGCTCATTGATCATTATGCGGATCGCCGTGCGGACATCAATGCGAATCAAGCGCCGGTGAAAGTCACCCACGACATCCTCAGTGTCATCCTGAGTCACCCCGAGTGGCAGGAGTTTTCCGGCGAGTTCTAGGCCTTGCCACTTCTCTCGCAGCGTCGTATCCATCGGCGTGAAGGAAGACGCTGCATTCTGGGAGAGCTTGCATCCACCCGTGGCGGAGTGGTTTCGCCAAACCTTCGAGAAGCCGACCGAGGCGCAGCGACTTTGTATTCCCGATATCGCGCAACAGCGGTCGGTGCTGCTTTCATCGCCAACTGGTTCGGGGAAGACGCTCGCCGGATTCCTCGGAATCATTGACCGCCTCGCCCGGGAGCACGCTGCCGGCACGCTCTCTACGAAGGGGATCCGTTGCGTTTACGTGTCGCCGCTTCGGGCTCTCGCCTACGACATTGAGAAAAATTTGAAGCAGCCTCTCGCAGGTCTCGGTCTTGAGGAGGTCGTCACGGTGGGGCTGAGAACCGGTGACACTTCTTCAGCGGAGCGTCAAAAGCAGCGTCGAAAGCCACCGCATATTCTCATCACGACACCGGAGAGCCTCGCCATTGTCCTGCCGCAAAAAGGGTATCGAGAGGCCTTGTCGCAATGTGAATTTGTCATCATCGATGAGTTGCATGCGTTTGCGGAAAACAAGCGGGGCGTTCATCTTATGGTCTCGCTAGAGCGTCTCGCGCGCATGAGGGAGACTCCTCTTTGTCGCATCGGGCTCTCCGCGACCGTTGCCCCGCTCGATCTCGTCTCGGATTTCCTCTCCGGTTCCGGACCCAAAGCGATGGTCCGTGAGGCCAGTGCAGGGCGCCGCTCCATCATCGAAGTGATGACCCCTTTGCGAAAGCACGCCTACCCGCCCGCCGGCTACACTGCGACCCGGGTCATCACCGATATCGCTCGAGTTGTCGATGAAAACCGCTCGACCCTTATTTTCACGAACACCCGCTCCGGAGCTGAGCGCATCACGCATCGGCTCAAGTTGGCCCTGCCTAAACTCAACGCTTCTATCGAATGTCACCATTCCTCGCTCGATCGCGACATCCGCCAGGAGGTCGAGGACCGGCTCAAAATGGGCGATCTTCGCGCCGTTGTCTGCTCCACCAGCCTGGAGCTCGGGATTGATATCGGACACATTGACACCGTCATTATGGTGAGTACGCCCAAGGGCATTTCCCGCGCCCTCCAGCGGGTCGGTCGGTCTGGTCACTCGATTCACCAGGTCAGCCATGGGGTCCTCGTAGCGACGAATATTAATGACCTCATTGAGTGCATCGTCTGTGCGAAGCTCACGCACCTGCGCGAGCTCGAACCTGTCGCGACGCTCGACTACGCGCCCGATGTTGTCATTCAGCACCTCGTTGGCATGGCGATGGATGAAGGGGTCGATCCGGATGAAGGGTACGCGACGATCCGCTCGGCCTACCCCTTTCGCGATCTGAAGCGTGAGACTTTTGATCGCATCCTCGAATACCTCGAAGGCGGGGGGCGATCTCTCCAAAAGCAGTATCGTGAGACCTTTGGGAAAATCGAGGAGCGAGACGGGATCTACCACACCGTCTCGAAAAAGGTCGAGCGTGAATACCTCGTCAACGTCGGCACGATCCACGCCGATGGCATGGTCAACGTTCTCCTCAACCGTCGTCGCCTCGGCGCGGTCGAAGAGCGGTTTGTGAAAGGACTCAAGCCGGGTGACATTTTTGTCCTCGCCGGCAAAACCGTAAAGCTGATCGACAGCTCACCGACTGAAGTCATTGTTGAAAGTGCCGCCGGCCGCATGCCGACGGTGCCGAGTTGGAATGCCAGCAAGATGCCGCTCGGATCCGGGATCGCCCGTGAGGTAGCGCGACTGCGAACTGAGCTCGACGCGAGGCTTAATGTCGATCAAGATGGGCACGAGGACATCGCCGACTGGCTCGTTGAGGAATGGTCGATTTCGCAGACCAATGCGGAGGCGATCATTGAGCATTTTGAGAATCAGTCACTCATCTCGAAAATTCCGACGCAGCAGCGATTTCTCATCGAGCGATTTGTCGATGAGACCGAAGAAGAAGACGAGCGGGTTCACTTCTTTTTTCACAGTCTCATCGGCCGCAGTGCCAATGACGCCCTCTCACGAATCGTTTCGCACCGGCTTAAGGAAGCGGTCGGAGGCAATACCCTCGTGACGATTGATGACTATGGATTCCTCCTTAGTGTGAAAGAATTTCAGGCTCTCGAAGTCGATGCATGGAAGGAACTTTTCGGCCCTGACAAAGCCACTGAAGAACTCCAGTCTGTGCTCAAAGAATCGCAACTTGTGAAGTGGCAGTTTTCCGGAATTGCCCAGACCGGCCTTATGATTCCGCGAAATCTTCCGGGTGCCGACCGCAAAGTTCGACAACTACGCTGGAGCGCCGATATTCTCTTTAAAGTCCTCGCCGAACACGAACCGGACCATCCGCTTCTCGAGCAGGCCGTTCACGAAGCGACGCACACATTTCTCGACACAGATCGGGCAGTTGAGTTTCTCACTGAAGCTCAGGAACTAAGCTGGAAGTTGGTCGAAGTTCCCGCTGTCTCACCCTTTGCCTTCGGTCTCTTTGCCAGCAAAATTAAAGAGAGCATGATGATGGAGTCACCCGAGGAAGCGATCGAGCGCCTCTATAGAGAAATGCAGCGAAAGCTGGGGAGAGAAGTTGACTGAGCGCGGGGGTCTTAAGGGGATCATGCTGCCTGCGGAGATCACGCCGACTCGATAGCTAGCTGATCACTAAGGGGTTATCAGCTCACTGTGAGTGACCTCACCACTCTGGCGATCAATCGAAAAGGGTGTCTCACCCTTGGGTCCCCCGAGCCCTGAGATTTGCTTTTCGTCGATGGTGAGGTTCTTGATTACCGGACCGGCTAGTTTGATCCCTCCACCATTAATCACATAGGTCATTCCACCGTTCCCACGGAAGTGAATCAATTCGTAACCATCGGCGATCATGGTTCGCTCCGGAGTGGCCCAAAAGTATAGTGAAACAATGGCGAGGACCGAAATGATCAGGACGGCGATTTTCCAAAACTTCTTTTCCATCAGCTTCGATCAGAAAATGGAAGTCGGAGCCTTGCCCTCCTCTGATTGCTCGGGCCGACTGGTGGGATCGCCTTTGATTCTACCGACCAAAGCGAGCGTCCCTTTTCGAAAGAAACCGATAAGCAATAGGACGAATAGGAGCCAAAACGGAATTCCAATCCGAAGTCCATCTTCTAGATTGAAACCAGGATCGAGGGCAGTGATCTTGAATGCTGGGAATATAGTCGGAAGGATCCCCTCGTTGCCCTCAAACTTCATCATTCCCGAGTCAGCCATTAGTGGGAATGTGACTGGATTCCTGACATAAGAAATGGAAATGACTCCCTCGACAATGGCAATGGTGGGAACGTGATTTGCATAGTAAACACTGTAATGACAAAAATAGAAATGGCTGAGCAACCAGAGGCAAAGCACTAGAACCGAGCTCGTCATCAAGATTGGAACTCTCATGTGTATTGTTGACCAAACGTTCGATGCATCCAGCTTGATTCGAGGCGTTTCTTCATAAGAGCGATGGGGGTTCTTCCCATAAGTTCCGATAGCTCCTCCATTGCCAGAGTGAAATGCAGACGATCCATCCTCCTCCGCAGATCGCTACTAGCAACCAGTCGTGGGCTAAGACGGAAATCAGAATCATAACGGGAAGAAAGATTCTGGCGATCCAGGTTCCAAAGTAGATGAAGGTGAAGGCCAGCAGAACCGGGCTGAAAAGTGTCGCTCGCCAGATCAATGACCATGCAATCTGAGAAGGTTCGGTGAAGATCTTCATTTCTAGTTACAAGGTCTGAGGCCTGCCAACCATGTAAACGGGAGCAAAACCTCTGATCGAGGATATAGATTCTGAAGGGGGAAGTCAATCAACTCGGATTGTGATCAGGCTTGCGATCGATGCAGTGTTCGCGGCTTCCCGGTAAGACGCCGACATCACGTAGAAAAAGCCCAACCTCATTCGCTTGCACACTGGAATCGAGGCCTATTTCCAATTCGCCGCCCTTGCGGAGTTCCAGTCGCAGGATGGGAAAATCACGTTCTTCTGCAAAATTGAAAAATTCGACGTCTTGCCATTTCAAAGAGCGCCCCGTATTTCCGCGCACTATTCTAAGTTCGTTCTCTGTGAGCCCGATCCATGAGGGACAGAGACGGATCATCCACGGAATTACGTAGACGGCAAAAATACCGCACAGAACGGCGAGGAAGAATGCAAATTCGAATGTTGGAGGTTCCTTTTTTGGATTGAGAGTCGCGAGGAACCATAGAAGCAGCATCAGAACCGTACAGATCGCGACACCGAGAGCTTGATGCCACCACGTTGAAGTCTTGCGCTCATTAAAATCGCGCTCGTCGACAAACATTCGAGGCTCTCGCCACCTGAACTTAAATTTTGGAAAGAGCGGCATTTCTGCAGCGAAAGTCAAAGGTCCTGGGCTGGATGTCTATCACTGTCCTGTTTGGTCTCTCGATACACTAAGATCGATTTTTGCCTCTGCGAAATAATTTCGAAATCGTATTGCTATTCCGCTATAATTGAGTTATAGCTAAAACGCTATTAAAATTAAAGTGAAAGGAAGATGCTATGTTAGGATGGAAACCTGTTGAGCGAAAGATTGAAACGAGCCTGCTGATTGATGAAGCTGTAGAAAAGGCTAAGGAAATCGGATTTGAGATCTCAAATGAAAATCCTGGATTCACCGTTCTCCATCGGGATGGGGCCTGGTGGGCGACAAGGACAGGTTCCGTTGAGAGTGAGGGCAAAGATCGCAATCAAGTTCCCCTTGAGCTTGGAATTGCTGAGGCTGACGACGGCATCTACTTCCAGCTGCGGTACGGGACCTTTGTGGCCTTCGATACCGGCGATCTTGAGCGATTCGCGAACGAGATTGTCAGCATCTTCACAGAGGCCGCTCATGGGTGACTCATCTAATAGCGTGGCAATGCTGTTGAAGCAGGCCAGGTCAGAGTCGGGACTGAGCCAGGTTTCGCTGGCCGAAGCAAGTGGCGTTCCTCAGCCAAACATCAGCGACTATGAGAGTGGTAGACGTTCACCCACCGTACGGACCATGATGGCAATCATCGATGCCTGTGGTATGCGGTTGAGGCTTGAACCGTTAGAGGGGAAGCCAAAATAGGTGCCTTAGCTCTCTATCGCTCGTCTAAGCGCAACAATTCGATCGGGTGCGCTGTGGATGAATGATAGAATAGATGAGAAATCAGATAAGAACTTTCCCTTCCCGTCAGTTTCCGAACTTTCGTCGCTCCATAACTTTTCTGATGCGTTGCTTCTCCAGTTTTCGAGAAACAACCACGAGCGAAATACCAAGTATCCCAATCACTGCTGAAACCAAATAGATTGGTTCAAATAATGTGTTCGCTAACCCATATGAGAGCCAGGATCCCTTTGAGTCTTGGTATGCCTGGACTTCGGGAGCAGTTCCTCTAAAAAACATTTTGATAGGAAGAATTGCACCGACAAAAGAGACGACAATCATTACCAATCCGGTTGTTTCAAGTCGTTCCATAGTTAGAGCGGACGTTCAGCATCAGCCGCGCCGCCCCGATACCTCTTTAACGATTAAATCACCTTTCGTATTCGCAATCAAGGCGCAGGTGAGGCGTCGATCTGCATACTCTTGTTCGACTTTGATTGATGTCCGCGATTCTTCATCGCATGAGTTTCAAACCATTGGTAATAGCTCGCCGTGTGCCCAAGTGCTTTCATTCGCTTCAGGTGTATCGAGATCATCGGTAGTTTGTAGGACGCAACCGAGTCTGGCTTCGGTTCAAGGGAACAATAAAAAAATGCCGGAGGGATTTTGCCGAGTTGCATCTCAATTTCGATGAGGACATCGCGATGCAGCCGTAAACTGTCATACTCAATGACTTCTTGGAGTAATCCGAATTCCATTTTCGTTTCAATCTCACCCGAAATGGCTGCCAAATCGTTCTCTGTGAAAAGCGGTTGATGATAGGCGTTGGTCAACTCGAATGCGATGATTGATGCTCGGTGTGCCCCCACTAGTTGAGGATTTAGTTGGATTGCCCTTTCTCCACCGTTCCACTGGCCACCCTTCACTCCATTCTTGTCTTCGATGCGATACCCGCCGCGAAGTTCTACAGTTCGAGCCATCGTGGCGTAGGTATGGCTAGCTTGTCGAAGAAAGGCGTCGATTGCAAGGTTGGCACGACAAGTGGTAAAATCGGGAGGTGGAACCAATTCACCCCCGTCCATATGCCGACTCACCGCCAATGTCGTTACAAAAATAAGGGTGCAAAGTCTTTTGTTCATCGGATCTATTGTTCTTGCTTTGCTGAACGTCATAGCGTTCTCAACCCTGACGGAGAGTGCGGGTTAAGTGTGGTATAATCTGGAAAATCAGAAAAGTCATTTGGACTCAGAGCGGCCAGGGCTTGAGCGCCTCGACTTGTTGTGCACTTCCGAGTGTCCAGTGCGGTTGCTACTTCGCGTGGGCGTCCGCTTTCGTCCACTGTGAATGTCTCGGTCTCTATGTTGGCAAAATCGAAGAGGTCTTATAGTAGATTGTCCAGCGCGTGTTTTTAGAAAAATGAAGTAAAAGCTGGGGAGGGAAGTTGATCTAGATTGCTTGGATAAAAACCGAATTGTCTTGGAACAATACTTGCGGCTTCCCATTCATCATATTCACTTTGAAAGCCCGGATGAAATTCGCTCTCCCTACTATTATCATTTGCATGGTTGTCTTGCTGTTTTCAGGACTGTCAGCGTACGATTCTCCAGACTTTGCGGCTGCGGAACGGGTTCTTAGAAATGTGCATGATCGTGAAGCACTCACCAATACAGAGTTAGGAGCTTCATTGATTGAACTAGCAATCAACTTGCAGAACCAAGATGAGCCGATACGAAGGAGGGCCCTTGCTCTCGCATGGATCATTGGAAGTGAAGAAGACCGGAGCAAAGTGATTGCCGCAGACTTCTATTTGCGTTTGGGAAGAGTTCCACCAAATGATGAATTCCTTGTCGAAAACCCATCTTCGAAAAGCGCTAGAGCGGCAGTCTTAAAATGTTCTGAAATTTGTTCGGCTTTGATAAACGATTCCGAGGAGCAGGGAATCAGTGAGTTGGTCAAAGATCTGTTAGCAGGTATGAGCCCGGACCTTTTGGCTGACCTGGAAATTGATATTTCACCCGAAGGCGCGCGAGACGCCAATTTCGTCTGGTTAAAAATTGATCCTGACGATTCGGGTAGTTCTCCGATTGCGGCTGCTGTACCGAAGCTAAGTGTGGGAGAAGATATGGAGGAGAAGAAGTCATTCGTCTCTCCCCAGAGTAGCGTAAACGGGCTTCTTGTTATGGAAATAGAGGGCTCTGAGTTTGCTGGTGGCGCTTCGAAAATGGTAGCCACGGTTACCAGAGATGAAGGCAGCTCTCGAGCTTCGAAGATTCGATTTAATCAAAGCGTGGGACCGATGATGAGCGGGGCCTTATCTGTGGTGGAAGAATTTCTTGAGCTAAAGCACGGAGGAATTCCACGGGGAAGAGAAGTGTCGATAGGGTTTGATGAACGTACTTCGATGAAAGATGGGCCTTCCGCCGCAGTGGCCTGTGCGCTTTTGCTCGAGTCGCTTATCACCGGCTCTCCGTTGGATCAAACATTCGCTGTCACGGGAGATATGAGCGCCGACGGTACGGTGCAACCAGTCGGCGGCATCGACGGGAAAATCCGGGGGGCTTTGAAAGCCGGATGCACCCACGTTGCGATTCCGAAGGAGAATATAAAGTCAGTTAACGATATCTTTCTGCTGGAAGGAATTGCATCGGTTTGCAAGATTCAAATATTCTCTATTAGCGATTTTGATCAGGCTTTGCGCCTGGCAGCAGATGCGAAGTCTCGTGATCCTCAGCTAATCGAAGCGATGGCTCTTTTTAATGAAATCGCGGATGTGGTAAAGAAACCCGGTTCCGAGAAAATGGTATCTCACCCAAGTGCAGTGGAGCGCTTGCGCCGCGTTCTCGAGCTGGCGCCGAATCATGCTTCAGCTGAGTTGCTATTGCGAAAGGCATTGGGTTCTGCTCCAACTCATCTTAGCCTCGCGGGATCTTTCATCGCGCTGGACCGCTGCATAAAACCGATGATCGCCGTCAGAGAGTCACGAGACTTTGCAAGCAAGGCTGAGCCCTTGAAGGACTCAATTATCAATCTTCGCAGGATGCGGACCCAACTCGACCCGAGAACCAAGGATGTGTCTGACAATATCGAAGATCTTTATGAAGCTCTCTCCAGTATCGAACCGGGGATGCCTGCTACGAGCCCGCGGTTGAAGCTTGCTCTTGAACAGCTGACTCAAGCGTCTGACAGGCTTGATGCAGCCTATGCCACACTGCGAGCTAATCCTGAGGTTCAGGAAGAGCTGAATATGTGAGTTGGCTCGTTCTTCTGAGCCAGCTGCAATTCTGCTCAGGAAGTGGAGACTGAACCAGGTAACAATTTTCCCGAATAGTTATACGCCGCTCTCCTCCCCAAAGATCGAGATGTTCCGATCACGTCTGAAACGATGCAGGGAAACTGTCCGGACAGATTGATGAGCAATACCGACAGGGTCAGGCCACCGACTTAACCCTGTTAAGTCTCCTTTATCGCGACGATTCCCTCTGCGATACTTTTTGCCTGCTCAACAAGCGCGGTGTCGCCAATGAACTCGCCGAACTTAAGGTCCGGGAGTCCGCTCTGCTGTGTGCCTAGCACTTCACCGGATCCGCGCTGCCGAAGGTCTTCATCGGCGATGCGAAAGCCATCTCTGGTTTCCGTGAGAATCTGGAGTCGCGCTTTCGCGTCTTCGGACTCAGGATCGATCATGAGAACACAGAAGCTTTTGTGCTCACCCCGGCCAATGCGTCCACGTAGTTGGTGAAGCTGGGCGAGACCGAAGCGCTCTGCATTGTAGATCAGCATGACGTTCGCGTTGGGCACATCGACTCCAACCTCGATGACGGTCGTTGAGACGAGGACGTTGGCTTCGCCGTTGCGGAAGCGGGTCATCACTTCGTCTTTCTCCTCGGCAGAAAGACGACCGTGAATGAGGGCGAAGTCGGCCTCAGGGAGGAGAATTTGCCATTTCTCAAACTCGACGCTGGCGGCTCCCGCTTTAGATTTCTCCGACTCGTCGATGAGCGGGTAGACGATATAGATCTGGCGCCCTTCGACGAGCTGTTCTTTGAGAAAACCGGCAGCCTGCTTTGACTGCGTCGTCTTGCGAATGCCGGTGATGATTTTTCCGCGGCCGGGTGGCAACTCATCGAGAATCGAGACATCGAGATCGCCGTAGAATGCGAGGGCGAGGGTTCTCGGGATCGGTGTTGCTGTCATGACAAGCACGTCTGGAGAGTCGCCCCGCTGAATCAGCTTTTGCCGTTGGTCGACGCCAAACTTATGTTGTTCATCGATGACCGCGAGACCGAGGCCGTTCACGAATTCGCTGTCATCGTGAATGAGTGCGTGGGTGCCGATGAGGAGTGTGCCATGGTCGGGGGTGCTGCCGGAGAAGAGCGGTAAATCGCCCCCTGCTTCTTTGCTTCCTGTTTTGAGTTTTACCTCGATCCCGAGCGGCTCAAACCACTTCTGGAAAGTCAGGAAATGTTGCTCTGCAAGAATTTGAGTCGGAGCCATGAGGGCAGCGTCGAATCCGGCCTCGACGACCATGAGGATGGCGCCAGCGGCAACGAGGGTTTTGCCGGCGCCAACGTCGCCTTGAAGGAGTCGGACCATGGGGTGGGCCGAGCTCAGGTCCTCACGGATCTCAGCCATGGTGCGGAGCTGAGCATTCGTTGGAGCGTAGGGGAGTCTATCGAGGAAGGCCTTGAGGAGGAGTCGATCGCGGAAGTGGATTTTGCCTCCCCGGGCCCGGTGATCAGCGCGGCGGTTCTGCAGAATGATCTGAAGCTGAGTAAACTCTTCGAGCGCCAGGTATCGTTTCGCGGGCTCGAGCGCCTCCATCGAGTGAGGATAGTGGATCGAACGAATCGCCTGAATGCGGACCAATCCCGTCTCGCTGCTTCCTGGAGGTAACCAGTCCGGAATATTCTCGTCTTTAAGCCCGGCGATGAGTTGGAAAAGAAGGCTCCGGAGTGGCTTTTGCGAGACCCCACTGACAAGCGGATAGATGGGAACGATCCTACCCATGTGTGCGTCGGCGGAAGCGGGATCGTTGTCGATAATTTCAAAATCGGGCTGATCGATCACGATTCGTTTTCCGCTCACCTTCGGCTTTCCGTAGATCACGAGACGATGACCGACCGCGAGGATTTTATGAATGTAGGCCAGGTTGAACCAGCGAACTACAATCTTGTTTCCCAGCACGTCAGGTCCAGATGCAGGTTCGACTGTGGCTTCAAAAAAGCGACTGCCCCGCCCCCGAGCGAATCGACTTTGGCAATCGGTCACTTCGACGTGCAGGCACACCGGGGTCTCCATCGGGCCGTCGGGAAAAACGTCGAAGGTAGTCCGGTCTTCGTATCGGCGAGGGTAGTGAGCGAGGGCGTCCCCGATCGTGACTAGTCCGAGCTTCTCGAAACCGTCGCGCGCTTTTTTGTCGAGCTTGATGAGGCCCGTCTCGTCGATTCTCGTGTCCAATGAGAACATCAGTATTTCTTCCAAAGAGAAGGGACAAAAAGCACTAAGAGAGCGAAAAACTCAAGACGCCCAAGGATCATGAGAAAGCTTAAGACGACCTTGGTCGTCGGGTTAAGAAACCCGAAGTTCTCCATAGGGCCGACTGCCTCGAATCCGGGACCAATGTTGAACAGCGTCGCAAAGACACAGCCGATTGTGGAGATCATGTTGAGCTGCGGTTCTAACAATGATACAACCACGCAGGCGGCACCAGAGAGAACGAAGCCCAGGGCGATAAAGAAAGACGTCGTCGTGAGGGCCTGCTCATCCGGGGCAATGCCATTGAGGCGAATCCGAAAAACCTGGTTGGGACGAAAAGAGCGAACGAGTTCCCGCTGTGCGGTTTTCAGATAAAGGATGACGCGGTTCATCTTGATCCCGCCTGAGGTAGAGCCGGCGCAGCCACCGATCAGCATGAGAAGCATGAGAAGCATCTGCGAAAAGAGCGGCCACTTTGAATAGTCCGACGCACCAAATCCGGTTGTGGAACTGATCGAGATGACGTTGAAGAAGCCGTCGCGCAGGGCCTGACGATAACCGAAGTGCGTCGAGGCGAGCATGAGGTCGAGTGCGATGGCGAAAACTGCCACGAGCACGAGGAGCAGGTAGTAGCGCGCTTCCTCTTCTTTTCGAAGTCGTTTCCAGTTGCCCGTCGCGACAAAGACATAAAGCATGAAGCCGATCGATGAGAGGAACATGAAAATAGCGATCCACATTTCGATTCCGAAGTCTTTGTAGTGTCCGATGCTCAGATTTTTCGGGCTGAACCCTCCAGTGGCGATTGTGCACATGGCATGACAAACAGACTCGAATGCCGGCATGCCGAGCAGAATCAGACCGGTAAGGCAAATCGCAGTTAGACCGAGGTAAACTTTGAGGAGTGAGAACGCGACATCGCGGATTCGAGATTTCCGCGCGTCATTAATGTTGAGGCTCGACTCCTGGGCAACGAGTGACTTGCTGCCCGCTCCGAGAAAAGAGAGCACCGCGACGAACACCACGAGAATACCGATCCCGCCGAGCCATTGAGTGACGGATCGCCAGAGAAGGAGGGCGTTCGAGTATCCCTCGATATTCGTCATGATCGTTGAGCCGGTCGTTGTAAATCCTGAGACCGATTCAAAAAGCGCATCGAAAAATCCGAGGCCATGCTGGCAAAGCAGGTAGGGGAGCATCCCAAGAACGCTCACCTCGACCCAGCTGAGGCCGACCACGAGAATGGCTTCTCTTCGGAGGACTTCGGTTTTTCCACCCAGACTGACGAGGAAGAGAATGATACCGAAGCCAATTGAAATAGCCGTTGATTTCGCCATCGCATCACGGGCAGAAGTTTGCAATGAGGTCGCATCAGCTTGCTCTGCTTCCCACCAGGCAAAAAGGCTGCAGGCACCCATGGTGATTCCGATCAGGATCGCAAGGATCCCAAGAATCTTGATGACGATGCGGAAATTCATCAGGGAGCGACGAGCTTCAGGAATTCGCGTTTCGCCTTTGGCTTCACCAGGGCATAAAGGCTGTCCTCTGCGTTGATAATGTCATCGGCGGTCGGTACTTCGCCTCGCACTCCGTGGAGTTGTGCAACGAGGACACAGTCGGCTGGCCACTTGATGTCCCGAACGGCTTTGCCAACGGTGGAGGAATCATCATGGACGGCTGCTTCGATCAGTTCAACGCCTTCCAGGGTTTGAAGGAGATGAAAACGGTCTGAAGT
>JARGOD010000108.1 GCA_029210205.1 Verrucomicrobiales bacterium
CTCCCGACCGCCACCTGAAGATGGCCGAACTCAAAGGGGTTCCCGTGGAATGAAAGGGTTCCTCTTAGTTGCAACCTTCCTGTTTCCTGCCAGCCTGAAAGCACAGGAAACAGTCCCTCCGTTGCCGCTGGCAGCAGAGAGTGTCTTCGCGATTCGGGTCGATCAACGCATCGTTACCTATCACAAAAATATCGACGAGAAACGTCCTGTCGCGAGCACGCAAAAACTTCTCACCGCCCTACTTATCGCTGAAGGAGGCGGGCTCGATGAACGAATCCCCGTCAAGAGCACCGACGGCCAGGTCCCGCCTCGAAATTTGTGGATCACCGAAGGGAGCTCCTACCGGCGCGGGACCCTTCTCGAAATGATGTTGATCAGAAGCTTCAATGATGTCACCAAATGCCTCGCTCGCGACCACGCCGGCAGCCAGGACGCATTCGCCAAACTCATGAATGCGCGGGCAGCTGCACTGGGGATGAAGGATTCTCACTTCGTGAACGCCCACGGATTGACAGCTGAAGGCCAATACTCGACCGCCAATGATATGATCAAGCTCGCGCTCACGGCGTGGGAGAATCCGGAAATTCGCCGCATCGTCAGAATCAACGACACGAGCTTCACCTATCACGGCGCCAAAACGATCCCGATCAAAAACAGCAACGATCTTCTCCACACCTTTCCTGCCTGCGTCGGCATGAAGACCGGCTTCACCGAAGCGGCCGGCAGATGCCTCGTTGCCGCCGCTGAAGAAAACGGGAAAACGGTTCTTGCCGTGATACTCGGAAGCACGATGGAAGAAGTTTGGAATGATGCTGAAAAGGTCATCCGCTATTCCCTGCAGTTTTAGCCATCAGCACCCATGAAGGGGAATTCACTCAGCGAGCATGTCCCCTTATTCGCAACTTTAGAGAGCGGGTTCATCAGGCATAAGAGCTATTGTCAGGCAATAGTCGAATAATTCGCTTCTGGGAAAAACCGAAAGCCATCAACCTCTCCGGGGCCATAGCGCTCGTCGATTCAAACGGCCGGGATCATATCGCCTGGATTGCCCTGCACGAATCCGACGATATTTTCCCGGGCTATGCAGGGGCATCTATCTGGCGTGACCCGGGAAACCCCTCCCACTTCCCTCAAAAAATTCGATAGGAAATGCCTCCCGGCAACCGTCGAATTCAGTTGTCTGAGTGGATGGACGTTAGGTAATCATCCAAAGTAACCTAACAATCAAAATCACAAATTTTATTGCTAAATATGGAAATTGTCACAATACTAAAAAATTATCAGTGTTTTCGATGAAGGCGGCGGCACAAAAACAAAACGACATCCCTCCGACAGGAACTCAGCACCCTGATCGCGATGGAAAGATCGTCATCCTTGGAGGCGGTCCCGCCGGACTTGCGACGGCCTATAAACTCAGCCAGGCAGGAAAAGAACCTATTCTGCTGGAAAGATCACCAAAGGCAGGTGGGCTGATGAGAGGTATCGTCAAAAATGGTTTTTCAGTCGATCTCGGAAGAAAAGAAATCTATGAACGAATTCCAGAGGTCACGGCCCTCTGGGAAGAGTTGGTCAAAGATGACTTCGTTTCCTATCCTCATCGAGTTGGACTTCTCCACGGAGGAAACATCATCGAATATTCAGGATCATTCCGCGGACCACTTCGTGGAATTCCAATTCCCCTCATAGCAAAAGCTCTCTTAGACCTTCTCCGGTCGAAGATTGGATATATCGGAAGTTCCCCTCCACAAACTTACGAAGAACGGTGGCACAGGTCATGGGGCGTCACTCTGTCACGGATCCTATCGCAGGGATTCAGCGAGAAATTCTACGGAACCCTGTGGAAAGATTTGCCCGCAGATTTCACTCTCCGAAAGTCAGACCTCGTGGAGAGAAATTCCGGGGTTCTAGCCGGTATTCGATCGATCTGGAAAAAACTGCGCGCCGATGCTTCAATAGACAAACGGTGGAGACACCCCAGATTCGGCACTCAGCAACTCGTCGATGGTCTCGTCGAGAACATACAAGCACTCGGAGGCACGATTCGCCTTCAAGCTCAGGTCTCATCTCTCGAAACGGATGGGGATCTGGTCACCCGGGTGATTTTGGAAAGCGGGGAACGAATCCCCGTATCACAGGTAATCAGTGCCGTTCCCGTCTCTATCCTCTCTTCACTTCTGGGGAACGACGAAGCGCTCACCACACAAGTGGATCGCAATCGGGATCGTGAGACCATTTTACTCTACCTCTTTCTCGATTCCCCCACGGGATTAGAACACGCCTGGATAAACGTCTCCTGTCCTGACCTGAAAGTCGGCCGGATCACAAACTACGAAGCCTTCGGCGGGGAGATGGCCCCTGAGGGCAAGGGTTGTCTCGCCGTAACCATTTTTGTGCATCCCGGAGATAAATTGATTCACGAGTCTGACGAAGCGATCGAAGAGCTGATCCTATCGGAAATGACTTCATCCGGAGTTCTTGATCGTTCAACCATTGCAGACCGTCTCCTTATCCGCATCCCCGGAGCAGAGGCCTCGAATGAATATCAATCCTGGGAAACTGACCCTGCCATTGCTCTTCAAGAGAAGATACGGCGTTATGGAAATGTCTATGATGTGAACCGCGCCGGCATCGATGTCGCCCTCTTCGCCGGCATCAAAGCAGCAGAGGCTGTGAACACCGGAAGCCGCGCCTCATTTGACTCGGAAGCAGCTCCGGAGAGAGCTCTCATCTAAATCACAGGGGCGTCTAGTAAGCCTCCACCATCGCTCCGTCGATGAGGACGTTCTGGCCGGTCAAATAAGCATTCGCTTCGGAACACAGAAAGGTCACAATTCGCCCGAACTCGGCAGGTTCTCCATACTTGCCGAGAGGGATCGACGCCTGCGAGCGGGTGCGTTGTTCGTCGAAGCTGATTCCGGCTTTCTCGGCCCAGATCGTGTCGAGTTGTTCGATCCGATCTGTGTCGATTCGTCCGGGACCGACCGTGTTCACGAGGATGCCCTCGCCGCCCAGTTCACGGGCAAGTGATTTGCCAAGCCCGACAAGTCCGGCCCGAAAGACGTTGGAGAGAAGCAATCCATCAATCGCCTGCTTCGTCGAGACGGAGGTGTTGTTGACGATACGACCTCCTCCTCCCGCTTTCAGGTGCGGCAGGGCAGCACGGATCGTTCTAACATAGCCAAGCATGGTGAGCTCAAAAGCGGATTGCCAGGCGGCGTCATCAAATTGCTCAAATTCCCCCGCCGGAGGACCGCCGGTGTTATTAAAAACCGCCCAGATCCCTCCGCACTGCTCAACGGTGGCGCTGACCGCCGCCTCAATATCCTGGGCTTTTGTGAGGTCGCCCACCATGAAGAAGGGACGGTTTCCGGTTTCTTCCTCAATCAAGTTTGCAGTTTCGATCAGCTTGTCCTCACCACGGGCGAACAGCATGACCTTCGCTCCTTCCCGGGCCAATTCCATCGCCACTCCCCGGCCGATTCCGCCGCTAGACGCCATGACGATTGCTCCTTTGTTCGTGAGTCCGAGATCCATGGGACAGCCTAATCTAATCTCCAAAATTTCCAGCGCGGAATCGTGGCATTTTGGAGCAAGATAACCCCCCCTGCGGGAACGAATTCCTGCAGAGGGGGCCTCCTCCTTAGATTCTCCGAGCTGGCTAGCTGGAGAAATTTCTTTCCTGATAATGCCGGGGGCTGGAAGCCCGACCGCCCTGAGAAGCAGCGATAACGAGCTTCCGATTTCCAAGACCGGTCTTCTCGAGAATCGAGGCAACGTGCTTTTCGACGGTGCGTTCACTGATACCCAGTTGTTTGGCAATCTGACCGTTCGTTTTCGCGGCAGCGATCAGGGGAAGGACTTCGCGCTCTCTTTTCGAGAGGAGAGATTTATCAATGTCGTTATCCGGTGCTGCAGGAAGGTGCTCCCCGGCACAGAGAAGTTGCTCAAGCACCATATCCACAATGACTTCGTCATCGGCGCATGGTTTCCCTGGATAACGAATGCAGAAGACGAGGCAGACATTTTCACGTGGCCAGATCATTCGTTCCACGACTACGCCGGAACCCTCAGGTTGCTCACAACAGGCGGGCACCTCTCTGCCATTTCCCCCGCAGTCACCGGAATCAAGGTGAAAGCGCTTCGAAAAAAGTTCAACACTAGTAGCGAGGAGAATGGATTGGAGGCCAAGGACGGCTAATTCAATTGCCTTCGGAAAGCTCTCTGCCCGATGCATTGAAAGCACGAGGTTGTGTCCAGCCATCCATAGTTCAGGACCTTTCATCGCATGAAATCACTAATTACTTCCCCGGACTAGATGAGCTTGAGGGAAAGCCGCAATGGCTCCGGTTCAATGGGGGCCTCCGAACCTCTGCTGAGATTCGGAGGGCCCTCTGAGCCATGCGGTTGACTGTCGGAAACGGGACGGCGGTTCATGAATAAAAAAACAAGGTCTCGAGTTGAACACTGGTTCTCAGCTCTCCTCTCCATCCAGGCTGGAAAGCTACAGAACGAATCCACTGGGACCCCATTTTTTCGGAAAGTGGATAGTCCCATTTTCATGAAACGTTGTTCGTCCCGATTATACAATGCGTAAATCCACCTATTTTAGACCATTCCATGTCGGAATAGTCTAAAATAGGGTGCCTCTTACCGCGCCCTCTTAGGAACCGAGGCTGGCAACCATGCGACCAAGTTCGTCGACGCGGTCCTGCCATTGCTTCTGCCGCTCCTTCATTTCGGCAACGACTGCTTCCGGAGCCCGGGTCACAAAGTTCTCATTAGCGAGCTTTGCATTCACCTTTTTGAGTTCGTCTTCGGCCTTTTCGAGCTCTTTTCCGAGGCGATCGCGTTCGGCCTCGACGTCGATGAGTCCATCAAGAGGAAGGTAGATTTTACCGATCCCAGTCAGAGCGGTTGGGACGCCAGTCTCCGCTTCGAAGCCCGGAGTCACGGTAACTTCCTCGGCTCCGACAAGCTGCTGAAACACATCCGTCTCTTCAAAGCTGCCTTCAGGATCGATAATCAGTTTCACCCCGCTTTTGCCGGAGATTCCGTATTCAGCTTTCAGATTTCGAGCTCGCCCGACTGCCTCGTAGATTGCCTTGACGCGGGATTGAGCCTCTTTCACCACTGCCTCTTCGAGGTCCGAGAGAATCCCCTTTCCAGGAAGCGGCGTCTGCATGAGGAATTCCGGATCGCTCTCTTCGCGAAAGCTCAGATTAACCCACAGCTGCTCCGTGATGTGCGGCATAAATGGATGAAGAAGGAGCAGGACCCGCTTCAGAACGAGGTCCATTGTCGCGAGCGTCGACGCTTTCAGTGCAGGATCAGCACCCTCAGCGAAAGCTCCTTTTGATGACTCCAGATACCAGTCGCAGTAGTTGCTCCAGAAGAAATCGTAAAGCAACTGCGCCAGTTCGTTGAAGCGGTAGTCTTCGTAGGCGGCGTCCATGTCCTTCTCCAGCTGGTCGAGCTTGGCGAGGATGTCGAGGGAGTAGATCGAAAGAGCAGATGCATCAAACGCGCCCTCGCCTTCCTGCATCTGACGGTAGCGGGCAGCGTTCCAGAGCTTGTTCGCGAAGTTTCGTCCTTCGACCACTTGCGGGTAGATTTCCTTACCACCCTCGTTGGTGATCTCAAAACGGATGTCGGCTCCGAGCGGAGCGGTCCGCATCACCGCGAAGCGCAAGGCATCAGCTCCGTATTCGGCGATAATGTTGAGAGGGTCAGGCGAGTTGCCAAGGCTCTTCGACATCTTGCGTCCCCGTCCGTCGCGAACAATGCCAGTGAAGTAGACATTCTTAAAGGGAAGCTCTCCCCGCCAGCGATAGCCAGCCATGATCATCCGGGCGACCCAGAAGAAAATGATTTCCGGAGCGGTCACAAGGTCGGTCGTCGGGTAGAACTTTTTCTCCGTTGCCGAGGGCTCCTCGTCGCTGTTCGTCATCGTCGCAAAAGGCCAGAGCCAGCTTGAAAACCACGTGTCGAGCACGTCTTCATCGCGGACCCAGTTCTCTTCGTCAGCGGGAGGATCGATGCCAACATGGATATCAGTGATCGCGTCGGAAGCGCTCAGGTTTTCCCTCGCCTGCAACTCGTCGGCCATGTCTTTCTTGTACCAGACCGGGATCTGATGTCCCCACCAGAGCTGTCGGCTGATGCACCAGTCCTGGATCCCCTCCATCCAGTGGGCGAAGGTCTTTTTCCATCGCTCGGGACGGAAGTGAATTTCATCATTCGCAACGGCAGCGGCCGCTTCTTCGACACAAGGATACTTGAGGAACCATTGCATCGAAATGCGAGGCTCAATCGGCACGTCAGCACGCTCGCTGAAGCCCACGTTGTTCTCGTAGTCCTCGACTTTGATGAGCTGTCCCATCTCTTCGAGAAGCTCCGCCGCTTTCTTGCGGGCTTCAAAACGATCAAGGCCTTCAAACTCAGGCCCACCATGCTGATTGATGGTCCCGTCGGGATGAAATACATCGATGATCTCGAGATCATTCTTCAGCCCGATTTCGAAGTCAGCCTTATCGTGTGCAGGGGTCACTTTGAGAACACCGGTTCCAAATTCCGGATCAATGTGCTCGTCTGCGACCACTGGAATTTCCGCTTCAGGGAAAGGACGCAACACCGTTTTCCCAACGAGGTCCGCATAGCGCTTGTCCTTTGGATTCACCGCCACGGCAGTGTCACCCATGATCGTCTCGGGACGCGTAGTTGCGATCTCGAGCCAGCGATCCGTTTCGCCCACGACCTGATACTTCATGTAATACAGCTTCGAACGCTGTGACTTCATGATGACCTCTTCGTCACTCAAAGCGGTGAGAGACTTCGGACACCAGTTCACCATGCGCTTACCGCGATAGATGAGGCCCTCATCAAAGAGATCGACAAAGATCTTCGAGATCCAGCGGCTGTAATCTTCATCCATCGTGAAGCGTTCGCGCTCCCAGTCGCAAGAGCACCCGAGGCGCTTCAGCTGCTCAATGATGATGCCACCATGCTCTTCCTTCCACTCCCAGACACGATCAAGAAAGGCATCGCGGCCGAGGTCGCGCCGAGTCTTCCGCTCTTCTTTGCGAAGCTTTTGTTCGACCTTGGATTGGGTCGCAATTCCGGCATGATCAGTCCCCGGAAGCCAGAGGACATCTTTGCCTTCCATGCGGGCGCGACGAGCGAGGATGTCTTGAATCGTATTATTCAGGACGTGACCGAGATGAAGAATTCCGGTGACGTTTGGAGGCGGAATGACAATGGAGTAGGCCTCGTTTTCACCGTTTTCATTGCCGCGAAAGCAACCCGCGTCGACCCAGCGGGAGTACCACTGAGATTCGACGTCGCCCGGTTGATAGCCTTTGGAGAGTTCTGTTGTCATGATTTTTCGCCTCTAAGAGCGGGGGGCGAAACTATTTCTTGGTTGCACCCCTTTGTAAAACTGAAATCCCCATTTCGCAGATTGCGTTCAATGTCAGATTCGCTTACATTTTCGCCCTGAAATCCGACGGACCGTGATGGTTCGTCCCGGTTCCCCCCGGCAACACTCCTATGCGATTCCTCGCGCGACAACAACGTCCCCGGCGAAAACTAAGCCCCGCGAGCCCGTCAGCTTTATGCGCTGCTCTGGCTTTCGTCGCGATTTTGTCCTCGAAAGTTCCCGCCTCGGCTAAAGACTGGAACGTAGTCAGCCTTGGCGGCCGGGAGTATGTCACCGATGAAAACGTCGCGAAGTTTTATGGTTTTCAGCGTTTCGCGAAGGAAGGTTCCGACCGGATCTTCAAGCACACCCACCTCATTATGACGTGGAAAATCGGCTCACAGTCGATCTACGTGAACAACATCAAGTTCAACCTCAGCTTTCCAGTTGTCGACAATGGCGGAAAGGCAATGATTTCAACGGTCGATCTCGCTAAGCTGGTGGATCCAGTGGTTCGTCCCAGTTATATCAAAAAACCGATCAGCTTCGATACGGTGGTGATTGATGCCGGTCATGGGGCTCACGATTCAGGGGCAGTGGGACCATACGGACGAGAGAAGGACTACGCTCTCGACATGGCGCTGCGACTTGAGAAAATCCTTAAGTCGAAAGGGTTCAAAACGCTCCTGACCCGCCGTCAGGATGTCTTCCTCACCCTCGGACAACGGGTCGCGATAGCGAACGGACAGCGAAACGCCATTTTCATCAGCATCCATTTCAACTCGTCCGGCTCTCGCGATGCGAACGGAATTGAAACGTATGCGCTCGCCCCCCAGGGAACTCGCTCCACCAATGGCGGCAGCCCGTGGAGTTCACCGCTGAGCGGTAACGTTCGGGACGCAGAAAATATCGCTCTCGCAACGGCGGTGCACGCTCACGTTATCCATGAGCTTCGGTCTGTTGATCGTGGCATCAAGCGGGCGCGTTTCAACGTTCTCCGCGGTATTAACAAACCTGCGATTCTCTTCGAGGGCGGATTTGTCACGAATGCGGGAGAAGGCAAGCAGATCAACGATCCAGCGCACCGTCAGCGAATCGCAGAGTCAATTTCTGCAGCCGTTGTTAAATTCAGGACAGCGGTCGCTAAGAAATAACCTGGGTTCTCGGCCCCACCACTTGATCTCGCTCCCCGGCGAGAGAGAGGGGTAGGCTTCACTCTACTCTGCCGCCAGATTCACACGCACCAGCTCCTTGTCATTTCGCACAAATGCGGACTTCATCGCAAACGCTGGCGCAGCCCAAACCACAGGACGGCCAAAGGCCTCATTCGTCGGTTCGAGAATCTTCGCCCGGCTCACTTCAGTATAAGCCTCGGGACTCACATCCGCGATGATGAGGTGGCCGGTTTCAGCAAAGAGAAACAATTTTCCGCTTTGTTCATGCAGTGTCACAAAAGCGGTGCCGTGGCGGCCCCCGCGCTCTGGGTTCTCTTCGCCCAAAGTCGGTAGCGTTGTCTGCCAATACCGCTCGCCCGTTTCCAAACTTGCCGCAGTGAAAGCACTCGTGTCGATGTCGCAGCCATAGATCACACCGTCGATAATCAATGGCGTCACATTCGCGGCGAAGAGACCTTCTTTGGGTTTTGCCTTCCAGAAAAACTTCGCGTCCGGCTTTTCATCATCCAATTCCATGACGGCTCCGATCCGGCCAATTCCGCTCGCGAAAAGCTTATTCCCCGATTTCTGCGGTGCCATGATCGACATGCCAAAACTGGGCTTTAGCGGGAGCGTCCAGTAGACTGAACCATCGCCAGGATTGAGCGAATTCAATGACTCAGGGTGCCAGATTAGAAGCTGCTCCACACCCGCATGCTCAATCATCGTGGGAGGACAATAACCGGGTTCAACAGCGCTGAGAGCCTTCCACTTTACCTCTCCGGTATCTTTGTCGAAAGCCACAGCAACACTCCCCTCGCCGCCAACGACAGCATAAAGGGTGTTTCCATCAATCAATGGATGAGCCGAGAAACCCCAAATTGGAGACTCAATCTCGTAAATCTCTTTCCAGTCCTGTTTCCAGATCAACTCACCCGATGCTGCATCGAGACAGGAGAACTTGCCCTCCGCTCCAAGCACGTAAACTTTTCCATCAGCAACCGTCGGTGTACTCCGCGGTCCGCCCGGATAGGAGATGAAATACGGTTCGTCATAGGCGTAGGACCACAGCTCTTCTCCCGTGACCACATCAAAGCATCGAACGCGCTCTTTTCCCTTCAGCGGATGGCGACCACTTGGATTGTTCGTCACTTCGCCTTCTTCGATCAAATAGTCACTCAAATAGACCTTACCGTCCGAAATGGTCGGGCTGCTGTAGCCATAACCAACCGGAACACGCCAGAGGATTTCGGGACCTCTTTCCGGAAGCCTTTCTACGATACCGGTTTCGCGCCAAATCCCATCACGCTCGGGCCCCAACCATTGCGGCCAGTCGTCTGCTCTTGTAATCAGAGGAATGAGAAAAAAGGCGAGAAAAGCTGACTTGTTCATGATATGGAATTACAACGATTACGAAAACGTGACGAACAAAGATTAGTGAACCTTACGACAAACTACGTTCATCTATAATCTTCCAAATATTCTCCTATTTTAGATGGAAATTATATTTGTTATGAATTTAATTAGTCCGTAGTATTTGCGATGCCATTCTTTCCCTGCCAAAGCTCCAGCCGAAAAGTAGCCGTTGCACCACTCACAGCAACGCTGCTCGCTGTCGGGTTGTCGATGTGCTTCAGCAGTTGCACCACGCTTCCAAGCCGGGAAACAAAGATTGTCGATCAGACTGAAGTCGATCTCTCAGGAGCGCCTGAAGAATCGCGTTTCGTTAAAGTCAGCGCAAAAATTTCCGGATCCGGTGAGGTTTACCCCGTCTGGCGCACCCGTTCCGCCGGCAAGCCGGTTCTCCTACTCCATCCTATCAATGGATTAAGCCCTAAGTTCCTCCGCTTCGCTCTCGAGATGGAGCGCTGGGGTTATCGAGTTTACCTTCCAAGCCTCTACGGGGATCCGATCATGGATGAGCCTGCCTTCGGATTCGACCGGGGGCTTGCGATGATCAAGTTTCTAAAGAAAGACGGGCGCTGGAACCCGGTCGCGACTGACACGATGGGCCCCATTGTCGATGACGTCGCTGGACTTGCCCGTTGGGTCAGTCAGAAAGAGGGAGGACGTCGAATTGCGGTGATCGGAAACAGCCTCACGGGAATGATGCCACTTGCGATTCTGGACGAGCCATCTGTCCGCGTTGCCGTTCTCGGGCAGCCCGCGACGCCAGCGCTTCAAGTTCACGAAATCGCCGGGCGTATCCCTCAATCGAAAGAAAAGAAGGAAGCGATCTCTATCTCAGAAGACGATTGGAAATCCGTTGAGGGCGCACTTCGGCGCGATTCCCGGAAGAAAATTTTTGGATTCCACTATGTCGATGATCCGATGGCATCCATTGCGCGCTTCGACGTTCTGCACGAAAGACTCGCCGATGCAGGGCTCAGTAGTCGCTTCAAGGCATATGTCCTCGAGCGTCCGGGAGCTGGTTTCGCCGACGAAAGATCCAGCTGGGTCGTCGGAAACGAAACTGCCGAAAAACGCAAGATGCTCACCCCGCACTCGACCTACGGCGCGAATGAAAATTCGGAAGACCAAGCCTGGTTCCGAAAGCAGCTCAAGAGCGCGCTGCAAAGTGCCTCGTTTTAGAGCCACGCATTGACCCCGCCCGATGCGGTAAACTCATCACTCACGCAGTAGGCCGTCCCCGCTTCGAGAATCACGCGCTGACCGTTTGCACGGCGGACTTCGAGATGAAGAGGTCGGTCGCCGGGAAATTGCTTCGCCGTGTCGCGAATCGTCGTGATGACTGAAACAGCATCGCGAACCGAGTCCAGCTTGAGAAGAACCGGTGTCGCAAAAGGTGGGCTTTCGTGATGACCGTTGCTGCCATTTCCGTTCGAGCCGTTTCCATTGGCGGATTCAACAGGGTTAGGTGCCTGGTCTAACCCTGCAGCCTGTGCTCCTGTTGAGTTTGAATCCTTGCGCTGCGGTGTCACCGAAACTTGCACCGCATCCGGATCCGGCTCGATCGATTTGATCTCGTCGGCCGTGAGACGGTTTTCCTCGGAACGGTTGTCCTGTTCGACCTTCGCTTTCAGCTCGATGACGCCGCCTTTGACGAGAATCGGATTACACTTCTGGTAGGTCTCGTTCCAGACCATGACTTCGGTCGAGCCGCTGAAATCTTCGATGAGGAGGATCGCGAAAGGCTTGCCTTCGCGCTTTGTGTATTTCACGTTCGCTTCACTGATGAGGCCGGCGAAACGGAGATTCCTTTTGCCGGGCTTCATCTGCGGAAGGTCACCGATCATGGAGTAGCTGCCCTTCTCAAGGACGCTGCGGAATTCGTCGAGCGGATGACCGGTGACGTAGAAGCCGAGAAGGTCTTTCTCGTGGGTCAGATACTCGCGCTGATTCCAGACGACACGATCTTCTTCAATGACATCCGGAGCCGGCGCAGCCGACATGAGATCGTTCATGTCAAAAAGCGAGGTCTGACCGCTCGCACGATCTTTCTGGGCGGCGCTCGATCCCTGAATTACTTGTCCGACTTTCGAAAACATATCGTCGCGACGCTCCCAAGTGAAGTCAAAGGCCCCTGCTTTGATGAGGTTTTCGAGAATCTTCCGGTTCACTGACTTGCTGTCGAGGCGACTTGCGAAGTCTTCGAGAGATTTGAATTCGCCATTCTTCTCCCGCTCCTGGATCGCGA
>JARGOD010000109.1:0-3634 GCA_029210205.1 Verrucomicrobiales bacterium
CGGCTCCGATTGCCTTGACCGCGTAGACACCGGTGGGAGGTAATTGCTCACGATGAACGGTGAAGTTTGCGGTCGGAAAGCCAAGCGTCCGACCTAGCTTTCGACCCTCGATTACCGTTCCGAAAACCGTATAGTCACGTCCGAGAAGTGACTTTGCGATTTCAAAATCCCCCGCCCCGACGGCTTCGCGAATCCGCGTGCTGCTGACGCGCATCGAATTCACTTCGACCGTTCCTACGCCAGTGACATTGAATCCGTGATGGGTCCCTAGAGTCTCCAGCAGAGCAACATCGCCGGAACGTTTTTTTCCAAACTTCCAATCCTGTCCCACACAGATGCGACTGATCCCGCCCGTCGGTGAAGCCGCGATCATTGACTCGATGAACTGCTCACCGGTCTGCTCCGCAAAATCTCCATCAAAGGGAACGACGAGTACTTGCCGAATTCCCATTGATCGCTCGAGCAAGACAAGCTTGTGCCTCGGCGCAGTGAGCAGACGCGGTGCGCTGCGCGGGGAGAGCACCTCCACAGGATGCGGATCAAACGTAACAACGACGACCGATCCACCCTGCTCGGCAGCTGATTCCTTCGCCGCTTCGATCACCGCTTGATGGCCCAAATGGACACCGTCGAAAACACCGATCGCGAGATGCAGGGGCCCGGGGAGCCGATTCAAATCCGCTATGTTAAACAGGACCTCCATGGTTCGATCTCGGACGCCGAGAAATTCACGCTCCACGAAGTCGTGAGACGTCAGGGAGAGTCATCATTTTGGCAATGATGTCTTCGCGGTTTCCGTGTTTCAATTCTTCAAAAGTCACTGAACGCTCCAGATCAAACTTACCGGAACGAGTCCGTCGCAGCGAGGACAGGTGAGCCCCGCAGCCAAGGTCTTCGCCGATGTCGTAAGCGTAGGTACGAACATAAAAGCCCTTGCTGCACTTCACCGTGAAGTCGACCGTCGGTAGCGTGATTCCATCAATCCGATAACTGAAGACATGAACGAATCGTGGATCGCGCTTCACCTCTTTGCCCTGGCGAGCGAGCTTGTAGAGCGGCACCCCGTCCTTCTTGATCGCTGAGACCATGGGTGGGATCTGGTAGAAATCCCCTTTGAACTTATCGAATGACTCCTTGATCTGCTCTTCCGTGAATTCAGGAACCTCGCGCTCGATCTCAACGACACCTTCTGCGTCCTGGGTGTTCGTCGTTTCCCCGAATTTCAGAGAGCCAGTGTATTCCTTATCCTCAGACATGAGAAGATCCTGAATCTTCGTCGCCTTGCCCACCACGAGAATGAGGAGCCCCGTCGCCATCGGGTCCAGCGTCCCGCAATGGCCGATCTTTTTTGTGTTCAAGGTCCGACGCGCCACCGCCACGACATCGTGAGAGGTCATGTCCTGTCCCTTATCCACCAGCAAAACTCCGTCGATAGTCTGATCGTTCATAGTCACTTAACCCTCCCGCACGGTTCATGGCGGGAGCGCGAAAAGTATCCCCCACCGCTCAAATTGAAACCAATTATTTGGGTGATCCTTCCCGCATCGAAACTTAACAGGGTTAGGTCATCGACTTAACCCTGTTAAGTCAGCGCAAATCATAGCAAATCATCCGTGAACCAAGCTCACTCTGGTTGATGTATAGGAGCCCGTTGCTCAAGGCAGGCGGCGCCCACGTCTCCGGAGCATAAAAGAGACGTGCCATTGAACCGAGACGGAAACCGCTCGCATCGAGCTGCATGTGAATAAGGGCCCCGTTTTCGCTGAGACAAAGAAATTGCCCATCAACATGGAGCAAGTGTGCGTGCCCCAGGCTGATCGGAATTTCTCTCCCGTCCCATGGAATCGTCGTTTGGTAAAAAGCTTCGTTCCAGAGCATCCGCCCCGAGTAAGCATCGAATGCGACCATGAGCCCGCCATTGCCACCGAATCCGTAGACAATCCCGCCATGATAAATCGGCGTCTGAAACTGGCACCCGAACTCCGGTGACTGCCAGCGGATGCGAGCATGGAAATTGGCGTCATACTCGAGCATAATCCCGCCCTTTCCATAATCCTCAGTGATAAAAACCTGATTCGGCCCGCACGGCACGGGCGTCGCGGCATTGACGCTCGCGAAGTTCTCTGATCGCCACGGAAACGCATCGTTGATCGTTCCATCGGCCGGATTGATCAAGAGAAGTCCACCGTGAGGAGGCTTAACCATGCCTCCGGCGAAAACGAGAAGCCGGTCTTCACCATTCACCGGCATAACTACCGGTGAAGCGTAGCTGCCGTTCCATTCATGATCTGCCGACCAGATCACACTTCCATCCGATTTATCGAAAGCGACGACGCAGGCTTCCTCGGCGCCCACCTGAACAATCAACCTATCTTCGTAGACGAGAGGAGACGACCCGTAGCCGAAGAAAAAGGGCGAAGGACCGAATTGATCCTCCAGCTTCAATTGCCAGGAAACCTCACCGCTCTTTAGATTAAAGCAGATCAGGTCACCATCGTTCCCGAGGGTGTAGACAAGACTGGTCTCCACATCGATAACCGGACTCGACCGTGGCGTGTCGGTGATCCCATAGCTCTGCGAAACGTCGACGGGATAAACGTGCTTCCAGATTTCCTCTCCCGTCACCGCATCGAGGCAGCGGATCTCTTCGGTCTCTGCGACCTGATGAATGAACACCAGTTTTCCATCGGAGATGACTGGTCCTGAATGCCCTTTGCCACGCTCAATCTCCCAGAGAATCGGCGGCCCCTCGGGACCGAACGCGAGGTTTAAGCCGGTTTCGGCACTGTGAAGGTCCTGATCAGGCCCGAGAAAATGCGGCCAGTCCGCCGCGTCAGCAGCGAGCGCAGCAGAAGCCAAAACGGCGAGCCATTCATATCGAAAACACTTCATCTCAAAACAGTAGGGGCAAATCCACCTCCAAGGATGCTTTTTTCTTGGAAATTCTGCCGAATCACTGGCACGAAAAGGGTATGCCAAGCTCCCCCGTTTCTCTCTCAGGCCGCAAGGCTCTCGTCACCGGCGCCTCAAGCGGCATTGGTCGTGCCATTGCCCTCGCCCTCGGCGAGCAAGGCGCGTCGGTCGCGCTGCTTGCGAGGCGCGAAGACCGACTCCTCGAAGTCAGTGGTGAGATCATCGCAAAAGGCGGCAATGCCTTCAGCGTTCCTGCCGATCTCGCGAAAGCAGATCTCACGCAGGACGCAGTGCACATGGCCGCCAGCAGTCTCGATGGGCTCGACATCCTTATCAACGCCGCCGGAGTGGGACGACAGGCCAAGCTTATCGATGGCGACATCACCGATTGGAAGACGATGCTCGACATCAATGTCCTCGCGCTTTCTGTCGTCACCAAAGAAGCCCTCCCCTACTTCCCGACAGAAGGCGGCCACGTTGTCAACATTAGTAGCATGTCAGGCCATCGCGTCCCGGGTAAAGGCGGCTTCTATGCCGCGACCAAATTTGCGGTGCGTGCTATCACCGAGGGACTTCGCCAGGAACTCCGTGCCGCCGGCAACCAGACGCGTGTCAGCAGCATCTCTCCCGGCTTCGTCGACACGGAGCTGCTCGATGAATACTTCGGCGGAGGGAACGACGACGCCAAATATGATGCGATCGGCTACCCGATCCTGAAACC
>JARGOD010000109.1:3734-12111 GCA_029210205.1 Verrucomicrobiales bacterium
CGATTTTTGACGATGAGCTTGCCGGTTTCTTCGAGAATCTCGTGATCAAAGAGAAAGAAGGCAGGATTCATGAAACCGCAAAGCATGGCCCCGCCGGGCTTGAGGACGCGATGGCACTCATTCCAGATCGGCTCCAACTTTTCGGCGAAGACATTCGAGACAGGGTTAAAAATGAGATCGAACGATTCGTCATTCAACCCTGTTAGGTCCGCCATGTCACCCTGTTGAGTCGTGATTTCGAGGCCGTTTCTCCGGCAGGTATCCTCGTCTTTTTCGAGCTGAATATCGGACGCGTCATAGCTCGTGACCTCGGCACCTGCCGCGGCAAAGGTCGGGACCTGCTGCCCGCCACCGGACGCGAGGGCGAGGATGTTTACTCCAGAGAGGTCAGGATGAGCCGGGAACCACGACTCCGGCACCGCCTTGTTGGGAGTGAGGATCACCGACCAGTCACCTTCTTTGGCGCGCTCGAACACCTCGTCCGGAAACGGGGTGCTCCAGCGGCAGCCTTCCTGCGATTGCAGATTCCAGGCGTTCCGGTTGTATTCGAGGATATTCATCCCCTACTCCAACGATTGATTCTCGGTGCTGTCGAGACGGAATTGCTCAATCTCAGTTCCGGGCTTGTAGACGATGAGCTCGTAGGTCTCAGCGATCGTATCGGTGCGGTAGCGCAAACCGTCGGGCTCGTCCTTGTTGCCGAAGGCCTCCCGCGTCCACGGATTCTGAAGAGGCTCTTCGAGAAAGCCTTCTTTCTTCAGGAAATGGACGAGCTGAGCGCCGGTCATGAGATCACGGGGATAGATCTCCTCTTTGACATGGTAATTCTGCAAAGCCTCCTGGACCGTGAGGAGCATGACCCGCACGCGGCGCTCTTCGCGTTTCTCCAAAAGCGGCTGCCCGATGAGAAGGGTCGCCACCGCCGCGAGGAGGAGAAGGCTGACCAGGCGAATAAGGATCGAAGCGGCTCTTTTCATCCTAACCAGACACTTAAGGGAATCAAGTACAGGGCCAATGAGATTGCGAGAAGCCCGAGACCGGCCCAATCGCGCTCTCCGAATTTATCTTTGCCGGAACGCTTCCTCACAAACTCCAAAAGCCAACCTGTTGGGCACCCGTATTTGCAATAAGCCATCGGGAAAAAGAGCGAGATAAACAAGCCGACAATGGCGACAGAGATCGTAGCGACGCCGGCCGATTTAATGACATAAGCGTCGAAGGGCTCGATCCCGGCAAGGTCAAAGTCGAGTTGGAGGAATGAAATCGCGACAACGACGACGAGCAGCATCACCGGAATCCAGCGTCCGATCCACTTCCCATCACCGGGGAGCGGACGCTTCCAGGTCGCCGGGACGACTTTCATCATCCAGCGCTGGAGGTTTCCATGCGGGCAGATGAACTGGCAATAGACCGGCTGCTTCGTGAACCACGGCAGGAGAAATGCGGCGACGACAAAGATAACGAGCCCGGGCGTCGCTTCCCACGGTATGCGACTCTCAACCCACCCAACCATGAGCGACTGGGCAATGAGGTCTCCCATCCAGAGTCCCAGCAGAGCAATCGTCGCGACCGAGAAAATCCACCGCCACTTCTGAAAGGATTTCTTTTTCCAAAAGGCGAAAGCGATACCCCCGCCGAGAAACCCTAACAAAGCAAAATCGTTCCAGTGAAATTCCATTTCCCGCTCAAGCCCCTCTCCCCCGTCTGTGATCGCAAGACGATGTGTCACGCTTTCCATGACCGCTTCGCTCGTGCGCGTCGCCCCGGTCACCGAGTAGATTTCGGCTTCGTTGAAATCGGTCACTTCGGCAATGGCGTCCCAGCTTCTCCCGTTCCAAGACTCCATAAAGAGGTAGTCCAGCTTCACATCATCGACGTGGCTCGGAGTGTCGTAACTCTGACGTATCGCGATCCCGACGCCTTCATCTTTGGCATCGAAAACGACGAGGACGTCGCTCGGCCCGGAGTAGCCGACGATTTCACGCGAGTCAGGCATCGTGCGCACCGCGTAACCGATTCGCTTTCCAGCGGCATCGAAGACTTCGAGTCCTCCGCGAGGTCCAGGATCGACCTTGAGCCGATGGGCTTCGGGGAGGAGTTCCTTGACCTCAGCCACCGTGACCGGCCAATCTCCCAGGACGCGGATACGCTCGTGATGCGAACGAATGAGCCAGGCTATCGTCAGCAGCACCGCGAGGCGGTAAATCTGAAGGAGATGTGATTTGATGCCCGATCATACCCCGAATCACTGCGACGCCAAGTCACCGGAAAAAGGGATGTCCAATCCTCACCGCAACTTCTCCGCGATATTGTCAGCATAACCGGTCATTTCCAGAAATGCCCGACCGACGGCATTACCACTATTGAGATCGATCACATCGCAGGCTCCCTCCCAATAGCTTACCCCACCAGTGCCGTTCGCCATCTCCTGATTTGGCATCGTGGGAACCAGCTGAAAGCGACGCTTGATGCCACTCTCCGGATCGATCGTCTCGATGATTGGCGTGATCGGATAGACCGCACCATTTGTCGGACTTTCCCAATCGCCTTCGTGGATCCAACGATACTCGCCCAGTTTCTGATGGGTCAATTCGCCGACAGGATCAATCCAAACGAGCTTGGAATATTCGGACGGTTCGCCGCTGTCGGTCCTGAGGACATAGCCCATGATCTCGCGCCCATCGAAAAACTGCAAGCAGGCCCAGTCCCAGCCAACTTGATTGCGATCGAGCTGACTGCTTGAGATCTCGTGATCCATCCAGGCTTCGCCGTAGACTTCAAAAGTCTTTCCACCAAGCGTGAGAGTGCCATCGACGTCGAGCCGCGGGAAGGTGATGTAGTAACTCGCGGCGGTTCCTTCCGGTCCCTTTCGGGAGATCCCCTCTTCCCCGAAAATGACGTGAGTCTTGTGAGGCAGGAGTTTAAGATCAAAACCGGCCTCAGATTTAATCGAGCCGACAAGCTGCATCCCGTTACCAGCCTGTTTCAATTTCCAATCCCCGTTGAAGACGTCGAGATTACCGACTTCGGCCCCGGCATCCCAACCTCCCCGATTGAGACGCTCTTCGTGGATGAATTGCCCCGTCTCCGGATCGCTCAGCCCCATGTGAGCCATGTAAATCTGCGACTCACCGAAGGCGTCCCCGGGTGCCACATCGACGGGCTTTTGTCCGAGGCGGAAAAAGGTCGCCTGAAAACCGAAGCGACGATCTCCGTCATACAAATGCCCGGTAAGATACCACCACTCGATTTTGAAATCGGGATGACTGCCGTGATCAGCAGGAAAAGTCAGCTTGTGGCCGACGCGTGGAACATTCCAGGGCAACTCGTCTCCCGCAGAAAAATCAAGGGAAGCACCGAGCAAAGTAACGATGAGGAGGAGGCGTTTCATTCTTCTCTTTCTCCGGGCAGGTTTGCATTCCGATGGCCAACGGCCCAGGCCACGGCTCCGGCAGTGATGAGGGTGATGATCGCAAGGCCGATGAAAGACAGCCAGGGCACGCGATAGCTGAGCGTCCAACCGAAGCTCTGCGGGTTGATCACAAAAATCAGAATCCAGCCGAGGAGAAAACTGAGGAGATAGCCTCCGACGAGTCCTGCTCCAGCAAGAGCGATGCCCTCCCACATCGAGGCACGGGCGATGTCTGCTCGCGTCGCCCCGAGCGATTTCAGGGTCGTGAGTTCTCCTCGTCGTTCGAGCAGCAATCCGGCGAGAGCCAAACCGAGACCCGCGACGGCGATGATCACGGCGATCGCTTCGAGCGCGTAAGTCACCGCAAAGGTCTGATGGAAAATGCGGATTGATTCCGCTTTCAGGTTCTCGTTCGACCTCGCGACAACTCCGGGAAAAGCTTCACGAATTTGTTCTAACAAAGCATCTATATCGGCGCCCGGATCAGCGTAGACGGCCATATTGGAAACCCGATCATCCTGGAACCAATCGCGCGTCAGATTTCGGGCAATGACAAGGGTGCCGGTTTCATTCCCGTATTCGGCGAAGATACCCGTCACTTCAATCCTCTTGGTTCCGTCAGGAGTCGGGAGCGGAATCTCCGAACCGACTTCGAGAGAAAAGCGCCGTGCGAGACTTTCACTGATCCAACCGGGAAAGGGCTCCGTTTCGCGAACTTCGAGCGAGTTCGGCCCTTTCACTTTCGGAGGGTTTAGCCACATGAGTTGGAGAAATCGCTCGGGATCGTCGTTGTAGTCGGCCCCTCCAAGAAAGAAATCGTTATCCCCAATCGAGACTTTGTAGCGGCGCAGTTTATCCATCCCCGCAATGCCCTCCATCTTTTCGAGTTCCTGCCAGGTCACAGCGGAAAGAGTGTTTTCATTCGTCACCGAATTCGATCCGGCGGCCGCGACGTAAATGTCTGCTTTGAGGAGTTGTTGGATCCAGCCCGTGAGCGTCGATTCAAAGCTCGCGACAAGGATCGCCATTGCCGCCGACATCCCGATCGCAACAGCGAGTCCGGCCGCAGTGAGACGATGTCGCCCTTCCGGTCGCCGCAACTGACTCGCCGCGTAATGCCTCATCGCATCGCGCTTTCCACGTCCTAACAAAGATGCCAGTGGGCGAAAAAGAAGTCCGATGAGCAAGCTTGCACTGAGAACGAGAACCACCGCTGCGACATAGCCCCCAACCGGCACGATCGATCCGGAGGCGAGAACACGCGGCGGGACGAAAGCAAACGCGATTCCCGCAACGAGAAGGAGCAGTCCCAGCGGCCAGTTTCGCAACAGCGCGAGTCCCCCGCCCTGACCACCCTGTCGCATCGACTGCGCTGGCGCCGTGAGCGATGCTTCGCGAGCGGGAATGAGAGCAGCGGTGAGGCTGGCGACTATTCCGAAAACCAGTGAGAAAGCCATTTCGCCTGTCTCCAAGGTCACCGCCGAAGTCGTCGTTTCATAGTAAAGCGTGTTCACAGTCCGGGAAATTGCGACGACCAGTCCGACCGCCATGAGACGCCCGAGAATGATCCCCGCAATCGCACCGACGACGCCAAGGATAAGCCCCTCCCAGAGCCAGGCTGCTCGGATCTGTGCAGGTGTCACCCCGAGCGAACGCAGCACTGCGATTTCGGCTCTACGCTTCACGACCGCAGCCTCCATCGCCTGCATGATGAGATAGATCCCAACAAGAAGGGCGAGTCCGGAGAGAATCGTGAGATTCAGGCGGAAGGCGGCACTCATCTGCGTGACCGACGACTTGCGGTCCTCCGGTGTTTCGAGGACCCAGCCGTGCGCGGCCGCAAGATCCCACATCGCCGCGCCGATTCGTTGGCGATTCTGCTCAGCTTGAGTCCCCGGCGCAATGCGGAGTTCGACGCGGGTGAGCTGCCCCTCCAACCCCGAGAGTTTCTGCAGGCCGGGTAAGTCCATGAGGACAAGATTATCGGGAACGGCGGGACGGTTCGGATCCTCGGGCACGACTCCGGCGATCGTGAAATCAATGATCTGATCGTTCACAATCACGCTGAGCTGCTCATCTTTCTCCATCCCGAAGCGCTTGGCAAAAGCCGCGCCAACAAATCCGCGATCCGGGAGGCCGAGAATGCTGTCATCACCTCCCGCCGAATCGCCCGACACAGAAGTGCCACCGCCGGCGTATGTCCCGGCGTTTTGCAGCGCAACGAGATCCGCGCCCAGAAGTTTCAGCAGTCCGTTCTCCGGCCGCTCTGAAAGCGCCGCTGAGACTTCGAGGACCGGAAAGATGCCAACGGGAACTGCGCCCGCCTCGTCACGAAGTTGCCGTAAGACCTCAACCTGAAGAGTCCCCGCTCGTGGCCGCAGGATAAAATCGCTCTCCCCCGCAATCGACTCAGTGAACATTCCAAAACCGGAAACGGCTGCCTTATTCGCGAGTCGCACGGCAAGAAAGACCGCCACTCCCAGCGCAAGAATCCCGACGAGGACGAAGGTCAAGCGAGGCTCGCGACGCCAATGCCGCCAGATGATCCTCGACCAGAGGAGCCGACCAATTGCCGCAGGTCGCTCGCTATTGGAATCACTCGCTCCCATTCAAACAACGGCAGTCGATTGATCCACTAATACTCCGTCCTGCATTTCAAGGGTCCGATCGCAAATTCGGGTTACCCCGGGGCTGTGCGTCACGAGAAGCATCGCGATACCATGGCGCTCGCTCAACTCTTCGAGGAGATCGAGGATAATCTCCCCGGTCGCTGAATCGAGATTGCCGGTCGGTTCGTCAGCAAGGATCAATTTCGGACGTATCGAAAGCGCTCGTGCGATCGCGACCCTCTGCATTTCTCCACCGCTCAGCTCGTGAGGCATCGCGTGAGAACGATGCGAAAGCCCGACCTCTTCGATCAAAGACGGAAGCAATTCGCGGCGTTCCTTTTCTTCCATTCCGGAAAGCTGGAGTGGAAATTCGATATTCTCTGCCGCTGTCAGGGTTGGCAAAAGATGAAAAAACTGAAAGACCGTGCTCACCATGCTGCGCCGGATTTGGCACAACTCATTCTCATCCATCCCCTTGAGCGAACGGCCCTGGATCGTGATCTCACCCTCGTCGGGTCGGTCAATCCCCCCGATACAGTTGAGGAGAGTGCTCTTCCCGGAACCGGATGGTCCCATCAGGGCAGCACGCTCACCCGCTTCGAGAGAGAAAGAAACTCCTCGGAGAACGGGATCTTTATCGTATGATTTTGTGACCTTGGAGACTTGCAGCGCTATCATTTCTCGACACCGTAGGAGATTACGTTGACCGGCTCAGTCCGGACCAGAATCCCTTCTCAACCATCCTTTTTTCGAAATGCCACGCTTTCCGATCCAGATGCCCCAACTGGGAGAGTCCATGGCCGAAGCGACCGTTCGGGAAATCCTCATTTCTCCCGACGACGAAGTCAAAGCCGATCAGAATATTTTCGAGGTTGAGACCGACAAAGCAATGATGGAGGTGACGACGCCCTGCAGCGGCAAAATTACTGAAATTTCAGCCAATATCGGGACCAGCTACGCTGTAGGCTCCCATCTCGCGTTTATCGAAGCCACCGAAGACGATGCCCTCAAAGCTGGTCTGATTCGAGCACAGAATACGGCTGAAACCGATGAGTCATCCTCGATAGACGATGGAGAAGCAAATTTGCACTTCGCCATCGATGAGAAAGATATCATCGACCCCACCGCTCCCCTTGAGGTGACGCCGACGGTTCGAGATGGACTCCCGGTTCCAATTCGTTCCTCAGTCTACTTGAGTCCCCGCATGCGTCACCGCATGGAGGAACTCGGTCTGAACTCAGCAGACCTCGCCGGACTTCCCGGCAGTGGAGCAGGCGGAAGAGTGACCGTCGAAGACTTTGAAAAATTCATTTCTGAGATCGAGCAGAACCGCACCACGGAAGCATCCCCGATGCGAATCGCCGTTGCGGACTCAATGCGCCGAAGCTGGACCCGCCCCCTTGCGACAGTGACCGTCCCGATCATCCTCGATAAAGTTCTCGCGCACCGGAAATCGCTCGAAGCGAAACCGGGGGTCACACTTTATGCGATGCGCGCCCTTGCTCTGGCGATCTCAGAAAACACGGCTGTTGCAGGACGCCTCATCGGAAACCGGATCGTTCATCCCAATGCGATTGATATTGGATTCGCTGTTGAAGTGGCGGACGGAGTACTGGTGCCGGTCATTCGCGACGTCGATGGAAAGACACTGGGAGATCTTCAATCCCCTTACATCGACCTCGTGACGAAAAGCCAGGAGCGCAAGTTGCCGCCCGAGTCAACCGGTGCAGGCATCGCCACGGTGACCAATGTCGGCCCTTTTGGAATCACGGCGGCGACTCCGATTCCACTCCCTGAACAAAATCTCGTCCTCGGCCTCATGGCCGGTCGTCAAACGCCAATCTGGGACAAGGAGAGCGCCAGTTTCCAGCCGAAAATGGAATCGAATTTCATTCTCAGCTTTGATCATCGAATCCTCGACGGTGGTGCCGCGGGCCGACTTTTACAGCGCGTTGGAGAGTTGTTGCAGAATCCGGCGGATTTGTAAACCGCGTTCATACGGGCGTGACGCAGGCGATGAAGCTCGCTAGAGTTCAGCCATGAACATCCATCGATCAGTTGATCCGGCGACTTCAGGAGCGCTTGCCGCTAAAACCGGTGCCGATAAGCTCAGAGAAGCCCTCGCTGACAATTCCTGCGCGAATATCATCGTCGCGACCGGCGCTTCGCAGTTCGAGATGCTGAAACATCTCATCGTGGAACCCGACATTGCCTGGGAGCGAGTCACCATTTTCCACCTCGACGAGTATGTTGGCCTGCCGATTGATCACCCGGCGTCCTTTCGCCAGTATCTCTGGGAGCGTTTTGTGAAACAGCTTCCTCATCCACCGCGAGCGTTCCATCCACTCAACGCGGA
>JARGOD010000110.1 GCA_029210205.1 Verrucomicrobiales bacterium
CCCTGCGCGAGGAGCTGAGCGCAGCGATTGAAGAGGAAAATTTCGAGCAGGCCGCCGTGTTGCGCGATCAAATCAGAGAACGGGAGAAAGGCACCCACAGCAATGAATCTAAATGATTTGATCCACAGTTCCGGCGAGTGGCTGCGTGGCTCCGGCCCGAATGCCAATATTGTGCTCTCCTCGCGGATTCGCCTGGCGCGCAATCTCACCACCGCGCCGTTTACCAACCGGGCGACGCTGGATGAGCTGGAATCGGTGCTGGCCACGGTGGAGTCCGCTGTATCCCGGATCCCGCACTTCAAAGACTCGACCTTTTTCCGGCTGCAGGAAATGACAGCGGTCGACCGGCAGTTTCTGATCGAGCGTCATTTGATGAGTCCCGCCCTCGCTGAGCATCCGGAGGGCCGGGCGGTCATTGTCTCCAAAGAAGAGATGCTGTCCGTGATGGTCAATGAAGAGGACCACCTGCGAATTCAGCTGATGCAGTCCGGCTTCAGCCTCGACAGCGCCTGGAAAGTGATCGACGCGATCGACAACGAGCTGTCCGGTCAGTTGCCCTATGCCTGGCTGCCCGACTTTGGATTTCTCACCGCCTGCCCGACCAACACCGGCACCGCTATGCGCGGCTCGGTCATGTTGCATCTGCCCGCGTTGGTGATGACCCGGCAGATGGAAAGCATCAAACTCGCCCTCGCCAAGCTCAACTACACCTCGCGGGGCTACTACGGCGAGGGCAGTGAAGCGATCGGCAACTGCTACCAGATCTCGAACCAGGTCTCCCTCGGGCGGAGCGAGGAACAGATCATACAAAACATCAACAGCCTCATCCACGACGTGGTTGAAAAAGAGCAACAGGCCCGCGAGTTTCTGCTCGAAACCAGCCGTCCCATGCTCGAAGACCGGATTTGTCGTGCCTGGGGCATCCTCAACAGCGCCCGGGTCATATCCAGTCATGAAACCATTGAGTTGGTATCGATGGTGCGCCTCGGTGTTGATGCCGGGATTATCGAAGATCTCGACTACCGCTCCCTCAACGAAGTGTTCATCCTCATCCAGCCCGCCCATCTGCAGAAGATCATGGGCAAACCGCTCACCTCAGCAGATAGAGACATCTACCGGGCGACCCTGATCCGCGAGAAATTCCAGCGCGAGCAGGGCGAGTAGAGTTGGTGCAGGAGCTTGCGGATATTTAGCCAGGTAGCCGAAAAAAAGCGACAAGGGGAAACGGCAGAAAGCTCCCGGACGGAGCCTGCATTTCATTCGAGTTCATTCCTGTGTCTCATTACTTCGGCAAAGAAAATTCGTGTTAAAAAATTCACTTCTCGAAATGCATCCTGGTATTTTATCTCTTTCAAATTCGATCGATGAAACCACACCTTTGCCCACTCGTTTTGACAACATTCGATGCACACTTTCGTTTAACCGAAAGATATCGATCACACCCTTTTGAATGCGCACGAGATCATTGGCCTCGCTCCCTCGAGCCGCCATGGCAATCAGAACTCGAGCGGGCAGCGCACAAAGACGTAGTAGAGTTTCTTGCCGTCGGAGGAGAAGGAGAGCAGGTTCGGCACAAAGCGGATGGGCGTTTTGGCCGCGTCGGGTTCAGGCGGTTCGGTTTCTGCCGAGGTGATAAACCAGGCCCATTTTTGCCGAGGCTTCAGTCTTTTTCAGGAAGGTCGATAAATAGTTGGGGAAAATAGGAACTCCACGTATTTTCAGGTATTGCGAATTGAAGGACACCTTTGGGAGAAGGTGAGGTGAAATAGCCTTCGGAAAGCCCCTGCTTGATGATGCTGGCGACGGTTGTTGCCCCCTTGCCGGTCAGGGTTTTTACCCGCTCACGGGGTATTTCGCCTTCGTAGGCCAGTGTGGTTACGATCGTGCCGATGGCTTCTTGATGTCGACCGAGATGTAGCGCTTCATATCGGAAGTATTTCTCAATTCGGGTGTGCAGATCCTTCAGGTTCAGCAAGCCATTCATGAAATTCACCTGATCCAACACAGTCTCCAGGAAAAAGAGGCAGAACGCAGACAGTTGACGGGCGCTGAGGTTTCCCCGCCCGTCAAAATCGTTCTCCCGCTTGTGGTCCGCCGCCTGCAGGTGATTGAAATAGCGCTGCCGGTTGCGGGCCAGTCCGCGGGAAAGAGTCCACAGTCCATGGCCATGCAAATTGTGGTGGTGGAACAGGGCATGAGAGTGAAGCCGGATCACCCGTCCGTTTCCGTCACCGAAAGGGTGGATCCAGGTCAAACGGTGATGGGCTGCTGCGATGGCCGCGAGTTGCTGCGTGGCGAGGATATTGGCATTGCCGTAAACCAGTCGAAACCGCTCCAGAAACTCCGGCAACACGGCATGATCCGGAGGTGTGTGCCTTCCGACGTCCACCATGAAGTCGCGCATTTGCCCCGGGATGATCTGGTAAGTCTCTCCTGAGCGCGTTCGCGCTTCACGCATCGACTCGGGCAACCGCTCGAAGAATGTCTGGTGAATCCAGCAAATGAATTCGGGAGAATAAACATTCACTACCTCTTCCGAATTCAGACGCTCGGTCATCACCGCTTCGGTTTGGATGTGTGCCTCCGCCAGGAGCTGCTTGTCGCGTTCTTCCCGGGACCCTTCAGCGAGCTGCCGCTCTCCGGCCTGCTCGATATCCCGGGGGAGCGTCTTATGGCCTTCGATGAGATTGCTGTAGTAGCAATTCATCTTCCTTACCAATTGGCTCACCCGATCCCGCACCACCGGGGAAGGAAGATGGGCGTTCAACTCGCCAATAGCCAGGGTCGCTTTTTGGTTCAACTCCGCCAGCTCAGCCGATTGCAAGTCAGGGAGCATCGGCTCCATTGAAGCAATGTCTCTGTAGACTTCGACCGAACTCATAGTGAAGATGTGAATGAAGATCTTTAAAACTCATAACTTATTTAAAAGAAGAGATTTAAAACATTATCTCAAGGAAAATACGTCAGAAAACGAAAATCTCAACGAAGAAAATTCTGAAGATCTCTCAGCATCGACGGAATCGCAACCATCCACGGCGTGACCGAACCATGATAAACTCACGATAACCCGCGAGGATCCCTGTAGCGGAACTTGCCAAAAGTTCCGACTCCCCACCCAAAATCGGAATTTTTCGCAAATTCCGCTACTCGGAGTCCCGCCATCGTCTGAAAAACACTTTGCCGACGAGGATCGCAGTAGCGGAACTTGCCAAAAGTTCCGACTCCCCGCATCCAAAATCGGAATTTTTCGCAAATTCCGCTACTCGGAGTCCCACCACCGTCTGAAAGCACTTTGGCGACGAGGATCCCTGTAGCGGAACTTGCAAAAAGTTCCGACTCCCCGCCTCCAAAATCGGAATTTTTCGCAAATCCCGCTACTCGGAGCCCCGCCACCGTCTGAAAACACTTTGGCGCTGCGGATCGCTGTAGCGGAACTTGCCAAAAGTTCCGACTCCCCACCCAAAATCGGAATTTTTCGCAAATTCCGCTACTCGGAGTCCCGCCATCGTCTGAAAAACACTTTGCCGACGAGGATCGCAGTAGCGGAACTTGCCAAAAGTTCCGACTCCCCGCATCCAAAATCGGAATTTTTCGCAAATTCCGCTACTCGGAGTCCCTCAATTGCCAGTAGATCTTCCAATACGAATCCCAAAAACCGTCTGCCCGGACATCCAGTTCTGGATACCCGGGAACCAGGCACCCGCCCCAGCGGTATTCCGAAAGACTGTCCTCCGTTACCAGCCCCGCTCTCAGCGGATTCTCCCGGACATAACCCGCCACCGTCTGAAAAACACTTTGGCGCCTCGATTCCTCCCGCAGCACATGATCATGACCCTGCTTTTGCAGCTTGAATCCCTCTGTTGCCAGCAACCAATTGATTTGCTTCCGCAAATATCGCATCGCACGCCGTTGATCCGCCCCCTCTTCGTCATAACCCATCAGGAGGAGATGAGCATGATCGGGCATTAAGACATAGCAGGGGCAAGCCAGACAGTATCGAAACCCCGTATGAGTCAAAACCTCCCGAAATCGAGCATGAAACAAATCATTCAGCCATCCCTGCTTACGCTGATCGATCGCCATCGACCAATGCACGACAGCATGTCCTCGATAAGCTTCGGGAGGCAATCGCTTCAAATAAGAATGCGTCTCCCACGGCTCTTCAATCATACCAGTAAGCGTAGCGGAATTTGCAAAAAATTCCGACTGCAAAAAATCCGACATCAAAAATTCCGACAGCAAAGATGTATTCCGACAGCAAAGCGGACGAAATTCCATGTTCCCGAAACCATCTCATCGGAATTTTTAGCAAATTCCGCTACACATTGCTCAGATTCACCTGCTTCACGCTCTCCTCTGCTCACCTCAGCAGAAAGAGATATCTACCGGGCGACCCTGATCCGCGAGAAATTCCAGCGCGAGCAGGGCGAGTAGAGTTGGTGCAGGAGCTTGCGGATATTTAGCCAGGTAGCCGAAAAAAAGCGACAAGGGGAAACGGCAGAAAGCTCCCGGACGGAGCCTGTTTTTTATTCGTGTTCATTCCCGTGTCTCATTACTTCGGCAAAAGAAAATTCGTGTTAAAAAATTCACTTCTCTAAATTCATCCTGGTATTTTATCTCTTTCAAATTCGGTGGATGAAACTACATCGTTCCCAACTCGTTCTGACAACATTCGATGCACCATTTTTCGTTTAACCGATAGATTACCTAGTGAAAGGTGTGTTTCAAACTCCTCCAAGACCCATCCCAGGCCGTTCGAATCAAGAGCCTTTGTAAGGATCTGCATTATTCGGTCACAATCTTCCCGTGTAATCATCTCAATAGTATTCCCGGATGTAGGCGTAGGCGCGATCAAAGAGATCCTGTTCCTTGTGAAGCTTGTATTTGAGGAGGGACTTACGGAGAGCCTTTTGAACGGTCTTTTGGCCTGACGTGGAGTCTTGCCAGCCGTCGTACCGGACGACTTTAACGATCTCGTCGATGTCGTTAACGATGCGCTCGACCACGGCGGGTGTTTGATCGGTTTTGAGTTCCAGAAAAAGCTCGGTGAGGGCGGCTTTGGCTCCTTTTTGCTCTTGCTCGGTGAGGGCGTCTTTCTCGGCTTCGACGGTTTCGCGGGCGATCTTGCAGAGTTCTTTGACGAATTCAATACTTTGGATCAGCCCCTGTTCGGCCCTGTCCCGAAGTGTTTCGAGTCGTTCACTCAGGTCTTTAAAACGGGGATCGTCGTCGTGCTTTTTAAGGCGGCGCGCGAGCTCTTTCTCCAGTCGCTTCACTTTCTTCGGATCGCCACTGCCGGCGATCTGGTCGATGACTTCGGCGTCGAGGATGTATTCCTTCATTTCATCGACAATGCCTCCGACGTGGATGTTCTGGTGGATTAGTTCGGAGGTTTTGGCTCCCAGGCTGTGCCAGAGGAGTTTGCCGATATTGTCGCCGGTGGGTTTGACGGATTGATAAACGCCAGTGAGCCAGCGGTAGTCGGCTTGGTATTGGTTGAGAACGTCGGCAGGACTAAGGGATTCCCATAGTTTGGAAAGGAAGACGTAGTCCTTGGCGAAGGCGTCTTTCTTCTCGTCATCGCCGATGCAATTTTGCGCGGCTTCCAATCCCTCGAAGCCATCGAGCGTGCGGTCGACTCCGGGGAAATGGGCGAGGCAATCGGCCATGGCTTCAGGAAGCTTGGCTTCGAGTTCCTGAAGGTTGGAGATTACTTGTTTGACGCTTTCTTCGTCGAATTGCAGGGCCGCGGCGGCGTCATCAAATATACCGAAGTAATCGACGATGCGGCCGAATGTCTTTTCAGGGAAGAGACGGTTGGTGCGGCAGATCGCCTGAAGGAGAGTGTGATCCTTGAGGGACTTGTCCAAATACATGGTCTGGAGGATTGGGGCGTCGAATCCGGTGAGGAGCTTGGCGGTGACGATGAGTATCTTCAGCGGGTCTTCCTTCTTGTTGAAGCGTTCAAGGAGCTTCTCCTGGACGCCTTTGTCCATGGCATACTTCTGCTTGAACTCGAAGTCGTCGTTGGCGGTGGTGGAGATGACGACCGCGCTGGCGTCTTCGCCGAGCAGCGGATCGAGGATCTCCTTGTATTGCACGCAGGCGTGGCGATCGGGGGTGACGATCATGGCTTTGAAGCCGTGTGGCTCGACCTTTTCCTGGAAATGGCTGGCGATGTCCTCGACGATTGTCTGGACCCGCTCGGGGGACTTGAGAAAGGCGGACATCTTGGCCGCCTTCTTGCTGAGGGCGTCGGCTTCCTCGTCACTGAGGGAGGCGGACTCGGTGAGCTGCTTAAAGGCTTCGTCGATGCTGTCGCTGTCGACATGAATGTCGACGAGGCGGGGCTCGAAGTGCAGCGGCAGCGTGGCCCGGTCGCGGATGGAGTCCTGGAAGGAATAGCGGGACATGTAGCCGCCGTCGTCTTCCTCCGAGCCGAAGGCCCAGAAGGTGTTCTTGTCGGCCTTGTTGACCGGGGTGCCGGTGAGACCAAAGAGGAAGGCATTGGGCAGAGCGGCGCGCATCTGGCGGCCAAGGTCGCCTTCCTGGGTGCGGTGGGCTTCGTCTACCATCACGATGATGTTGTCCCGCGTGTTCATGTCCGGGTAGGCATCGCGGAACTTGTGAATGGTGGTGATGATGATCTTGCGGGTGCCTTTCTCCAGCAGGTCGTGGAGTTCCTTGATGCTGTCGGTGGTGACGACGTTGGCGACATCGGCGGCGTTGAAGGTGCCGGTGATCTGGGTGTCGAGATCGGTGCGGTCGACGAGGATGAGCACGGTGGGGCTCTTCAGCTCGGGAGCCTTGCGCAGCTTCTGGGCGGCGAAGACCATGAGCAGCGATTTGCCGGAGCCCTGGAAATGCCAGATGAGCCCTTTCTTGAGGCGGCCTTCTCGGACGCGGTCGACGATTTTGGTGGCGCCCTCGTATTGCTGGTAGCGGCAGATGATCTTGATGCGGCGCTTCTTCTTGTCGGAGGTGTATAGGGAAAAGTTCTGCAAGAGGTCGAGCAGGCGCTGCGGCTGGAGGAGGTCGGTGAGTTGCTTACCGACTTCGCCGAGGCCGAGCTTCTGCACGAGGTCATTGGCCTCGCTCTCGAGCCGCCAGGGCGACCAGAACTCGAGCGGGCAGCGCACGGAGCCGTAGTAGAGCTCCTTCCCCTCGGTGGCGAAGGAGAGCAGGTTCGGCACGAAGAGCTGGGGGATGCTGTTCTCGTAGATATTGTGCACCTCGTGGGCGCCATCGAGCCAGCTCACCGAGGGGCGGATGGGCGTCTTGGCCTCGCCGACGACGATGGGAATGCCGTTGATGAGAAGGACGATGTCCGGGATCTTGGTTTCCAACGCCTTGACGGCATACTGGTTGGTGATGACGAAGCGGTTGTTGTCGAGGGTGTCGAAATCGATCAGGCGCACCGGCACGTGGCGGTTGTTCTCGCCGAAGGGCATCGTCTTGTCGCCGCTGAGCCAGGCGTAGAATTCCTCGTTCGCCCGGACGAGGCCGGTCTGGTGAGCCGCAATGAAGATGGCGCGGAGCTTGTAGATGACCTCGTCGGCGAGGGCGGGGTTGGCATTGATTTCGGGATTGAGCCGGATCAAGGCCTCGCGCAGTTCGCCCTCCAGCAGGACCTGATCGGTCGGTCGGTTTAGAGATTCGGCGGAACGATACTGCCACGGGAACGATCCGTAAGGTGTGGCGTCTTCCTTCACGAGCGACGCGCCCGAAGGGGACGACGCGTCGGCGGCATTCAGATTCATGCCGCTGAGCTTCTGAATGATGTAGTACTCGACGCTGTTGAGTTCGTTGAAGGACATATCTTCTAGAAAATTTGATTTGAAAGCTTATGCCGTCCAAGTAACCACTTTGATTCGCGAATCGTCGAGGGGTTCTGGATACCAATCTAGTGAAACGAAGTTCCAATAAACGCGAACAAAAGGAGTGGATACTGGTTCCTTATCTACAACATCGCCATCATCTTCAATATCGAAAAGCTCGCCCACAAAATCGCCTGCGTCTGGCACAACGACTGTTGCCCTCGTTGATGCCTCCCGAAAATCCAAATCACCTTTGATTCTCCATTCTCTCTGCCACGTATAATCAATCCCTTGCTGCAAATCAAACTCAACATGTCTCCACCTATAGTCGGCAGGTAAACTATTCAGTTGAACTGCAGGTTGATAAACCACCGGCAACCCTCCATTTTTAAAAACGAAATCCCTACGAAATCCGATTCCGAACAGACTGAATCGGTTATACATAGCTTTTCTCAATTGAGGAGCTTGCCTTCTCATTTCTTCCAACGGGGCCTCAGTAAAACACACAACTTTTTCTCCACTACCGGGATCTTTGGCGGCCCGAATCACCTTTTGATCGAGAATCGAGAGAAGAGTAGTTTTGGTTTGTTTATCTTCCCGGCAGAAATGCCAGAGATAATCTGAGAGGTCGTTCCGTGACTTTTTTAAGCGATCGGGAATTGGAGATTTCATTTAAATGATTTCGTTAAGTGTTCAAGAGGTATAATTCTTGTTAATCATCTTTCGACATCATGTGACGGCAGTACCCGCACAAGCTATCGTAGTCAAGCTCTTCAGGAGGAATAGTGGATCCGCATCGATCACAATCATGGTCTACTGACTCCTCACATGATACGCACATCCCAAGTTCATAATGGTAAGTCTCCTGTGAGCAGTTTGGACAAATAACCACAATGGAATCGCCCCCATCCTTTATATGGGAGTGATGATCAATGCCCTCAGCCATTGCATGTTCGGCAAACTCCTCAAAGATTTGTATTTTCCCACATGATCTGCACCGGACATCAGGCCTTTTTGGATCGTTGATCGGTTCGATCAAACTGGAGCCACACTCTAAACATGATGTGTTAAGTGCTGCATCTTGAAGCTCTGAAGCTGTCCACTCGTAGTTTTCAATGGCATCTTCGCATTCCTTTCGCTCTTGTTCGTAGACCTCCGAAATATCAGTCATCGAAAGCCACGCATCTTCACCCAGCAAATCTCTCGGATCCTCGCTCAGTTCACCTCGTGTAAAATCGCGAAACAGGATGAAGCTTTTCGAAATTATTTCACGCACTGCATCCTTTCCAGCTGTTGTGAAGTAATGTTCAATCTCGTTTCTAATTTTCGTAACTTCATCGAGTGATTTCCAGTCGGCAGAAATCTCAAGCGACTTGAATCGCTCTTTGATCTTTTGTGTGTCAACCGTCTTCCTTCCTTTGCCTACGAAAGTGAGGTTGCCCGCGCTATCGAATATCGGTTCGATGTTTTGTTTTAATAGAACTTCATCCGAACCCGTAGGTGAAAGGCGACGAAGTTTTTCTTTATAAAGTAATAAAAGTCCGGCATGGAGGTTTCTTGCAGCTGAAAGTAAACGGTCGTCTTCATCCGTATCGAAGTCTTCTAATCCCAGACGGATTGAATTGGCAGCATTTTCTAGTAGTAGGGACATTGGCTGGTGATCGGGTTCAGGCTGGGTGATTCAATAGGGTTGGGTTGACGAGGGAACAGGGTTGAGTCGGTTAGAAGATTTGGTTGATGAGGGATTTCTGGAGTTGCTTCGCATTCTGAACGGCTTGAACAGCCGTCTCCAAAAGGGCCTGTTCCGAATCGACCTTATCCATTAGAGATCGTTGTTCGCTAATTGGCGGCAGTGGTATGCGAATTTGGCGAATGTTCTGAGCGTTAATGTTGCTCTGACTTACTCCGGGAGTTCGGTAACGACGGATTTTCGCCTTCCCGAGTTCTGTATTGAAAAAGAAGTTCAGATACCTTGGATCAAGGGTTCGCTCATCAGTCTTGATCCGAATGAGATAGGACGCGAAGGTGTAGGTCCCTTCGACATCGAACAAGCTCACCTTCCCGACTAAATCGAAGCTGTTTGTGCGATTGAATAACACATCTCCTTTGTTCAAAATCACGTCTTCAAGGTCTTCAGGAGAGGCAGGGAAATACTTCAAGTCTCGCAAATCGAGAACCCCGTTTTGGAGGTTGTTCATTCTCAATACAGGGATCCCTTCGGATTCAGTTAGGCTTTCAGAGATTCCGTATTGAAGCTGAGTGATGTGATCTCCCGCTTTCGCAACAGGATGTTTTGAGCGCAGCTTTCCGAAGTGTGGGTCTAAGGTTGTAGATTTTACAAAATTGGCATGCTTGAAAAGGGATTGGATGTGTCGCTCTATTCGCCTCGCTAGTCTTTGGTTCTCTTCACAAGATCGATCTGAAGCCCAAAAAAGCTCTGCCAGATTGGTTTGCTGGTCTTTAGGCGGGAGGAAGAATTCGTAGTTAGCGAGATCTTTGAACTTCGTGCGGGGTGACAGTCCCCCTGCCGAATGTTTGACGGCGTAGTCGAAGAATTTGTCGTTGCAGATGAGAAATGGAAGGAGCTCGGGGATCAGGCCGTCCTTGGATTCCATCACCGTGATGTCACCGGAGCAGATGCCGTCGAACTCAGTGCGTGCGGCCTTTTTTAAGTAGGCACGCCGACGCCCGAAAAGAATATGTCCCTTCTGGAAGGTTTTCGTGAAGGTCGTCGCCTCATCGATCGACGCCCAGTTCCTCAGGTGAATGCACTCGGGCTCGATGTGCTCCAGTCCGACCACGCACTCGATGCCGTCTGCAATCGGGTCTTTGGTCGATTGCCGGATCTCCTTGACGACATCGCCGAAGGCCACTGGTTTCCATTCGGATTTGTCGAGTTGGAGTTCGGCGCTTATGACTGGCCTCCTTCCAAAGTGGTAAAGAGTTGGTTCATAGATTCGCTGAGAGCATCCGAGCTTGTTCGCCAGCCTTCTAGGGCTGCGCCGAATTCCCCGACGGCCGCTTCGTGTTGTTCCGGCCGGATGTAGCGGTTAATGGCAAGATTGAACTTTTCGGTTTCGACGTCTGAAAGCGTTAGCACTTTAGCAAAGTTTTCCTGGTCGACGAATTTGCAGAATGCATTGTGGATTCTTGAAACATTGTCGTCTTCCAAATAGCCCATGTTTTTGTCCTGCCTCACCTCGTTGACGGCATTGATGATGAGGATTTTCCCGCGCCGCTTCTTGGGTTTGTTGGTATTGGTGATGAGCAGGCAGGCCTCCATCGGGGAGTTGTAGAAGAGGTTGGGGCCGAGCCCGATGACGCATTCGACGACGTCGCTCTCGATCATCTGGCGGCGCATGGTGGATTCTTTATCCCGGAAGAGGATACCGTGCGGCCAGAGGGAGATGGAGCGCCCGTTTTTCGGATCGAGGCTTTTCTCCATGTGCTGCTGGAAGGCGTAGTCGGCACAGCCTTGCGGCGGGGTGCCCCAGAGGTTGCGTCCCCAGGGATCGTTCTCGAAGGCGGTGCGATCCCAGGCTTTGATCGAGTAGGGTGGATTGGCGAGGATGACGTTGAAGGTTTTGAGGGTGTCGTTTTCCAGCAGGGCGGGTTCGCTGAGCGTGTCGCCGCGGACGATCTGGAATTCCTCGATGCCGTGCATGAACATGTTCATGCGGGCGATGGCGGAGGTGATGAGATTAATCTCCTGGCCGTAGAGCTTGAGCGTGCGGTATTCCTTGCCGGCGTCCTTGAGCTGGAGGGCGCAGTTGAGGAGCAGACCGCCGGATCCGCAGGTGGGATCGTAGACGCTCTCGCCGGGCTGCGGGTCCATGATGAGGGTCATGAGGCGGACGACGGTGCGGTTGGTGTAGAACTCGGCGGCGGTGTGGCCGCTGTCGTCGGCGAACTGCTTGATGAGGTATTCGTAGGCATCGCCGAGCTGGTCGTCGGGGACGTTGGCGATGCTGAGGGTGTGGGCGGAGAAGTGCTCGAGCAGGTTGACGAGAGTCTCGTCGGAGAGCCTAT
>JARGOD010000111.1 GCA_029210205.1 Verrucomicrobiales bacterium
TTTGCACCCGCTCCGTCACTGTCACAGAGTGAAATGCTGCTGATTACACCACGACCGGGGTCTAAAAATTAGCGGTTCTGAGCGGTCTGGGCCGGCATTCCGGCTGCCCCGGCTACCTCTACGCTGACAACGTAGCGAGTCTGCTGTTTCTCTTCAGAACCTAAAATTGATTCTTCTGGAAGGTACTGCCCCTTCTTCAGCGGTTTAAAAGACCGCTACATCACTTTAATGTTTCAGAAGAGTTGAAATGGTATCCCCGCCAGGAATTGCACCCGATCCAACGCCTTCGTAGGGCGCTATGCTTCTCATACACCACAGGGACTTCTAAAATGGCGGCTGGTATCGGCAATGCTCCGATCTCTCATCGCTTTCAACGACGCGCTAATCTGTCTCAGCTACCCAGCCTGAAGTGGTCCTACCGGAAGGATTCGCACCCTCAACCTCTCGATTATCAGTCGAACACTCTACTCTTGAGCTACGGTAGGAAATCAGTAGGCGTGGTGGGATTTGCACCCACTCAACACAAGGCACCAGTTTTACAGACCGGTCCGGCTCTCTCACTCCGGCGCACGCCTCTATCTAAATGGTCGCGGCGGCAGGACTCGCACCTGCTTTCCCGGGTTTCCAAAACCCGTATCTCGACTCCTTCGACCTCGCCACGGATGAGGCTTCGCTTAAAGCCTGATTCATTCAATCAAGAACCCCCTCCTCTCAGAAGGAGCTCTTGATTGAATGAAAACCATGCCGCCCCGGTGCTGCCCCGGGGATTCGCCGATTTTGGAGACCGGCGTACACAGCTGGCGCACGGCATAGATTTTCTATTCAAGAAATGGCGAAACATGGTTTTCAGCTTCCCTTGTTGCCCGGAAGTCGACCGCAGGGGACTGATCCTGCATGTTTTATTTTGAGTCCTGTTCGGTCAGCCGGACATATGAGAAGCCATCGCACATGCTTCGCTTTTTCCATATAATAAGAACGAACACCGCTATCTCCTCCCGTGAGATAGCCGCAGGATTTCCCGGCGGACGTTTCGATGTTTAGCAGGCACATCTCCCAGAGAAGCCTTTAGTGATATAGTTAAATAATTTTATCATCACGAAGTATCTCTAGTATTAGACACAGAGATTCTGCAGCAAGTCATCTCGACCTGCTCAACTTGACCTACTGTGAATAGACGCTATCTTTGCCCTGCGGGAGCAAGCGATCCATTCCAAAGATCCTTCGCTTTCTACGACCCGTCTCCGGTTGCCGCCGGGGATGGGTTTTTTGTTTAAAAATGGTTTGTCTTGGGATCAGAATTCATCCGATCAGTTTTCTTAATTGTTAACTTTCAGTCATTTAGGTCTTCGTCCCTGGTAACCAGGCACAAAAAAACCCGCCTCTTTTCAGAGAGCGGGGTCCACGTCGTCTATTTCTACAATAGATCCTACGTCAACCGGGCCCTCCCTGTCTTAAGTTCAAATTCACCGTTAATATCGCCTTTACCTTGTAACTGGATATATCGCTGATCCTCATGACTCTTCATCTGCACATGATACAATCCTCTCGGACAGGTCGTGCCTGCCTCCCATCGGCAAACCGCCAATGTTGGAGTTGATATCTGTGAGCTGATTGTCATTTGAGTAATTTTTGGTTTGATGACTATGTATCGTTAAACTCGAAAGTCAAGCGATGATTTATATAGTTACCTGAATTCCACTCTATGGCTCACGCTCTCCCGGAGCATGACCATGAATTCTTTCGTGATCTTCCGCAGGCTCAAGATGTGAAGTGACCGTGGTCCCGGCCCCGAGCTTCGCACGAACAGACCTCTCAATGTGCGTTGCAATATCGTGGGCCGCTTTCACTGATGTCTCATCTTCGAAGACGAGGTGAAAATCCACCCAGTGTCCGTCTCCGAGGTGCCGGTGACGCAGATGGTGCCAAGTAATGCCGAACTGCTTTGTGGATTCATCGAGACACTCCACAACAACTGCTTTCACCGAAGGATCAGCACGATCCATTAGTCCATTGGCACTTCGCCATAGAAGTCTCACTCCGTTTCTCAGAATATGGAGTGCCACGAAAATCGCGCATAGAGGATCAAGCCAGGCCCAATCAGTCAACCAGGTGAGGAGTAATCCCACGAGCACACCAAGACTGGTCCACGCATCAACGAGAACGTGCATTCCATTGGACTCCAGAATAAGAGACTCACTTTTCTTACCGAGACGGATCAAGTACCAGCCGAGCCATCCGTTAATGAGAAGTGAGAGAGCAATAAGAGCGCTACCAAATTCCAGATCATGAGGCTGCTCACCCGCATTCCACTGCATGACAGCCTTAATGAGAATGAAGACTCCGGCGACAGAGATAAGCCCGCCTTCAAAGCCCGCGGAGAAAAATGAGATCTTGGCGTGTCCGTAGGGATGGTCTTCGTCCGGAGGCTTCTGCGATAGCCGCAGGCTGTAGACAACAAACGCCACCGCCGCGACATGGACAATAGATTCAGCGGCATCACTGAGAATTGCGGCTGATCGCGTTTGCCACCATGCCGTGATCTTGATGATGAGCATGAGGACGCCAATCCAGAAAGAGAGCCAACTGGCTTTCCTCAGGAGTGACGGACTGGCGCGATCTTCTGGCATGATGGGCTGGGAAGATTCCTATCAGAAAACCTCTATTTCCACACGCCGATTTCGCGAAGTTGCTTCGTCGCTGATCCTGGCCAGTCACGATTCGCGGCAGGACTCGCAGGACTCGGGTGAAGGATACGGCCAAAAGTTGCTTCGTAGGAGATCGATGCTGCGATGCGCTTCAGCCCGGTTTCCGCGAAGGCACCGACCCCGATCAAAAACTCCGGTTCAAGCTGGCGAATATGTTCGACGACGTAGCTATCGCACGCCGCGGATACTGGAGCCATTTCAGTGGTGGGCAACTTGTCAGGCGTTCGGTTTTTCCCGCTTTCTTCCATCCAGACTAGTGGGCAGTAGTTCACGACGTAGTAGTCAGAAAAGAAATCGAAGGCGTTGGGATAGGTTTCTGAGAATAACCCCCAGAGACGCCGACCACTGACCTCCGACTTTTCGCACTCAAAGCCAACGATGGGACGCTTCGGATGCTCGTTCTCCGGTTTGCCGACTTGACCGGAAATCCCCATCCAGTCCTTCACCATGCTTATCTCGCCAAAGGGGACGCCGGTTTGAGCCATTCCCCAGGGGCCCGGATTCATCCCCATCATGAGAACCCGCTTTTTCGAGTCACCGAATTTCTTCACATACGTCTCATGGGAAGCTCGCGCATATTCGAGCGGGTTGTATACATGGGTAACCGGAGACTCGAAAGTCAGGCCGCTTAATTGAGCAACGAGCGAGTCGGTCGCCTTAAGAAGTGCAAGGGATCGGGACATAAGCCATTCAAAGAGAGCAAATGGTTTCGTCAAGAACTAGCCGTTGCGAAGTTTCTTCGAAAAAGGTATGCAGAGCAACATGGCAGAGATCAAAACCATTGCGATTGTGGGCTCAGGAGCAGTCGGCGCCTACTACGGAGCGAGATTGGCGATGGGAGCCGGAGCGACGGTATCTTTTCTCATGCGCCGTGACCTCAAGGCGGTCCGGGAGGCGGGGCTGCGAATCAAAAGCGTCGATGGAGACTTCGACTTGAATCCGACTTTGGCTTTTCCGACCACGGAGGAAATTGGACCCGTCGATCTTGTCATCATCGCATTGAAAGCGACCTCGAATAACGCAATCCCCGAACTTCTTCCCCCTTTACTGAAAGCCAAAACGCGGATTCTCACTTTGCAGAATGGCCTTGGAAACGAAGAATTTCTTAGCGCTCACTTTCCAAGACATCCGATTCTCGGAGGCCTTTGTTTTGTCTGCATCAACCGAGGAGAACCCGGAGTCATTCATCACCTCGCTCATGGCAGGGTCGAAATGGGCGAATTGAACGGGACCGGATCCGTCGAAGAAGTTCAACCACTTTTTACCCGTGCTGGTCTCGATGCGCGCCTTCTTCCGAATCTCGGGCTCGCCAGATGGAGAAAGCTCATCTGGAACATTCCCTTCAATGGCCTCTCCATCGCAGAAGGCTGCATCGACACAAAACAGATTCTCGCGAATCCGAAAAGAGTGGACCGTGTGAGAGCACTCATGAACGAAGTCATCGCAGCAGCCGCCGCCTTTGATTATGAAATCGATCCCTCATTCGCCGAGGGGAACATCACAGGTACTGCCGAAATGGGAGCTTATCGTCCGTCCAGCCTTATCGATTTCGAAGCAGGCCAATCAGTCGAAGTCGAACCGATTTGGGGTGAACCCTTGCGGCGCGCGAAGGAGAAAGGAATCGAGATGCCGGAGTTGACCTGTCTTTATCAGCAAATTTGCGCTGCCGTGGAAAGTCGTTCATCTTAAGCCATGGGCGATCTCGAATTCCATCTCCCCGAAAACCTTGGAGACCACGCTCCAAAAATCGGCCTTGTCCTCGGCTCGGGCCTTGGGAGTTTTGTGAATACCCTGACTGACACCGAACAGGTTGCCTACGCCGAAATTAAAGGCCTTCCAAAAAGCAATGTCGAAGGCCATGCCGGGCAACTCCACCTTGGCAAACTGGGCGGCGTCGAAATAGCAATTGCTCAGGGTCGAGTTCACCTTTACGAAGGCTGGACCGCGAAAGAAACCGCGGCGATGATTCGCCTCTTTCACCAGCTCGAAATCAAGACAGTGGTCCTTACCAATGCAGCCGGCATCGTGAATGCAAACTTCAAGCCCGGTCGGTGGATGCTGATCTCAGACCATCTCAACTTGACGAGGCAGTCCCCTCTCACCGGTGTACCAGCGTTCATTGATCAGACCGAAGTCTATTCGCACGCGCTCCGCGAAATGCTGAAATCAGAAGCGGCAGAAATGGCATCTTCCAACCTTTTTGAAGGTGTCTACGCCTGGGTCAACGGCCCGGAATATGAGACGCCCGCCGAAGTTAGAATGCTGCGAGGAATGGGAGCCGATGCAGTCGGGATGTCGACAGTGCCGGAAGCGATTCAAGCCCGCGCTCTGGGAATGCGCGTCGTCGGCTTGTCCTGCCTCACCAATTATGGGGCGGGCCTAACCGGACAACCACTCAGTCACGAGGAAGTCGTCGAAGTAGGCAAGCATGCCGCAGGAGAACTTTTCACGCTACTCGAGAGTGCGGTTCCGGCGATGGTGGAGATTTAAGAAATTCTGAGCTTCCCCCGCGCGTTGCCATCGTCTCAACGCATCGCCTTCGTTGCGGGCTGCATCTTGCTTTCAAGTGTCTTGATATTTCTTTGAATCCAATACCCGAAGTAGTTGAGCCAGGGGCCCTTTCTTTCACCGGAATCAACCAACGCCCGAGTCTCTGCGGCCCGAAGGGCAAAACTCATTCTCCGTTCTCCGATATTGAACAAGGTCACGAGGAGAGGTGCATCGTCACGAATATTAAAGCCCTCGCTGTCATATCGGTTGGCCGCATAATTCATGTAAGCGCAGATGATATTGATGGAGCCCTTCCAACAGTATTTGTCCATTTCATCTTCAGTGGCATCTGGCCGGATTCGTTCGATCTCGGACTGCATCGCCGTAGCAATAAACGGCTGGACCTGACCGGGACCGAAAGAAGCGTCGCCATGAGCCCCCCGGAACTTCACATTCAAATTGTTGACGAAATTTTCTCCTGATTTCCCAAACTTTTTCCCAAGCAAATTGATTCCTGATTCCCCAACTTGTTTCAGAGTGCTGCGCTGGTTCATCGAATGCTCTCCCATAATCGCCCCGAACACCGCGAGCGAGGAAACATCATAAATTTCTGACATTTCAACGAGGTAGGCCAACAGATCCGATTCTTCCTCTTTCGAGGTGAAATGCTTTTTGTAGAAGACCGTGTTGAAGTCTTTCTCAGTTCGAGGGTAAAACTGATCGCTCCGAATTTCCCGCATGTTTTCACGCGAAATCTCTCTCCCCTCCACATTGGCGGCATGCACCGAGCCAATCGACGAAGCAACTAAAAACGAGAGGAGGCCGTAGCTGGTTACAAATGGAACTATCTTCATCGCGCGTGGGCTATGCTACATGACACCTTGTGTCAAAACTGTCAATTCTGGGCGAGAAACCAGTTAATTGTCTTTCGCCAGTCGATCATACGAATTGGCGTGCCATGAGTACCACTTTCGAATCGTTCGAATCGAATCGGATAACCGGGACTTTTTGATCGAATTTGCAGATAGAGCGAATCCATCTTTTGAAGGTAAGACACCCAGTCGCGGCTCCCATGACCGATGTAAACCGGGACCCTCGCTTGAAACGCATCGGACCCGATGAATTGATTATTCGGGAATGATCCAAGGAGAATAATGCCGCCCAGTCGCGCCGCAAGATCAGCCTGCCTGCACAATTGATAACAAACCACTCCGCCAGCAGATCCGCATGAAATGATAATCTTTGCATCAGGGGAGAGCTCCGCATAATGCATTAACATCCCATGAATTTGCTTAGCCCCGCGCCCCGTGAAGCTGGCAATATCAGGAGAAAGATAGAGACCACCACTCTGCGCCACTAAATTTTTGATACGGTTGAAGTTTCCTCCAAACGTTTTGTCATCGACGCCCTGATCACGGCTCCCACCTTTTCCGTGGAGATAGACAACGATAATCGAGGCATTCGTCGTACGCCCGACTGCGAAATGCCGAATAGACCCAAACTTGGTTTTCAGGCGGGTATCAGTCTGAGCGGAGTTCACATCCAGGGAAACCCTTTCCGGCTTAGCCTGTTTCTCCGGGATAGAATCGCGCCCGTTGATATCGCGTGAGGAAACGTAGTCGAGAATGATGTAGTCCCCATCGTGTCTCGACTCGATCACTTTCGGGACTTTGAACATGTCATCTTTCCACGGCACCAACCGAAACGAAGTCGGAGCCTGACTTAGAAGAATATCCGGGAAAGCGGTCAGCAATATCAAAAAGGTTGGAAGAAAAAGTCTCATTAAATCTCAGTTTCCAGTAGTGAACACAAATCATGAGGGTCCTCCAGAATAAATTCCGCGCCAGCGCCAAGGAGTTCCTCTACCGGCCTAAATCCCCAGTTCACTCCAACGGCATGCATTCCTGCGTTCACGGCCGTCATCATATCGACGTCTGAATCACCAATAAAGAAACAGTCGGAAGGATTGAGACCAAGGACCTTGGCAGCCCCGACCGCGCCTGCGGGGTCCGGCTTTTTCGGAACTCCCTCACGGGCGCCGAGCACGACATCCCATTTCCATTCGCTCAAAAATGCTTCGACACACTTCTCCGTAAAGTCGTGAGCCTTATTGGAAAGAACAGCAATGGGGATCCCCTTCGTGGTCAACTCATTGAGCAACTGGGCAATGCCCGGGAAAATGACGGTGGTGTTCTTCCATCGCTCACCGTATGCAGCGCGGTATTCAGCAAGAACAACGTCGGTTTCCGCTCCAAGCTCAGGTCGATGACCCTCAGGAAAGATATCACGAACCAGATTCATCATCCCATTGCCAATGAAAGTTCGGTAAGCCTTCTTCGGATGGGTCGGAAATCCCCGCGCTTCGAGGACCGCATTTCCTGAATCCGCAAGATCGCGAAGTGTGTCGAGGAGGGTACCATCGAGGTCAAATATAATGGCTTTGTCAGGATTCATACCTCTTCCTTCCGGAGTAAGTTCCAGGCACAGATGAGCGCCTTTAATCCGGCCATCTCGATCGAAGGATCGATCCCGCAACCCCAGAGCAGTTTCCCTGAATCACTGTGCTGAATTTGGACGTAGGCAGCCGAATCAGCATCAGATCCTCCGCGCAGAGCCTGGCTACGATAGTCAGTCACGCTGAAATCCTTGTGCTCCGACAATTCGAGAAAGTTCACGAAGGAGTTGATCGGACCATTGCCTTTTCCGGTGCCGGAGATGGTCTCGCCATTGATTTCAACAGTGGCGTGGCAGACAACCTCGCCGCGAGCCATCGCTGTGTGATCGAGCTCAAAGCTGGTGAGACTGAGTGGCGCATCGATGTTCACGAACTTGTCGGCAAAGATGTCGCCGATCTCGTCATTACTCAGCTCGCGCCCTTCCCGATCGGCGCGGTCATAGACAAACTTTCCGACCTGCGGATGCATCGACTTGGGAAGATCGAATCCGTGCTCACGATCGAGGATGTAGGCGACGCCGCCCTTACCGCTCTGACTGTTGATACGAATAATTGCCTCGTAGCTGCGCCCGATGTCCTGCGGATCAATCGTGAGATATGGAACACCCCAGGGGAAATCTTTGTCATTGGATTCATCAACATCCTTACCACGACGATCAAATCCTTTCTTGATCGCATCCTGATGGCTGCCAGAGAAAGCCGTGAAAACCAACTCGCCGGCATAGGGCTGTCGCTCAGGAACGACGAGGCGGGTCACTTCTTCGTAGATTTGTCGGGTTGAAGAGAGGTCGGAAAAATCCAATCCAGTATCGATTCCGTGACTGTTCATATTCAGCGCGACAATGACGAGATCGAGATTTCCAGTTCGCTCACCATTTCCAAAAAGCGTTCCCTCGACGCGGTCCGCACCCGCCAACAATCCCAACTCGGTCGCGGCTATGCCGGTCCCGCGATCATTGTGCGTATGCAAACTGATGATCGAATGCTCTCGCTTGTCCACGTGCCGACAAAACCACTCGATCTGATCGGCATGTACATTCGGCGTCGACCATTCGACGGTGGCGGGCAGATTCAGAATAATTTTTCTGTCGTCATTAGGCTCCCAGACGGCTGAGACGGCATTGCAAACCTCCAGCGCATAATCGAGTTCGGTGTCGGAGAAGCTCTCCGGCGAATACTGCAGAGTGATCTCCGTCCCCGGCAGCGTCGGGACGAGTTCCTTGATCAACTTCGCGCCATCGATTGCGATGTCGCGAATCTTTTCCTTCGATGCATCACCAAAAGTGACGCGACGCTGCAATGGAGACGTCGAATTATATAAGTGAACAATCGCTTTCTTAACCCCTTCAAGGCTTTCGAATGTGCGGCGAATGAGCTGCTCACGAGCCTGGACGAGGACCTGAATCGTGACGTCTTCGGGAATGCGCCCCTGCTCGACGAGAGCACGGAGAAAGTTGAACTCGGTATCAGCAGCGGATGGAAAACCGACTTCGATCTGCTTGAACCCGATTCTAACCAATTCATCAAAAAGACGGAGTTTTTCCTCCACACTCATCGGAACCGGGAGCGCCTGATTTCCGTCGCGGAGATCCACGCTCGCCCAGATCGGCGCCTGCGTGATGGTCCGGTCCGGCCAGGTGCGGTCGGGCATCTCGACCGCCGGAAACGGTCGATATTTTTTGATGGATTCAGGTTTCATGGATTCGGGGGATAGAAAAGAGCAAAAGAGGGCGGAGCGCAATGATCCCGATAAGACAAATCGGGGAGTTGGGAAAAAAGACGAATACTGAGCAGACTAGCCCAGTAGCACCAGCTCGAGAGCGAGCGGGAGAACGATTGATTCGGTGCTTATTGTCGTGACTTTCATCCGTGCCTCAAATTTAGAGTCAAAGACGTGGCTGTCCAGCCTCAATCTCGACGCTGGAGGAGGACACGGAAGGCTTCACCAACCCCGCTCTGAGCCATGGTGTCACTCCCTTCTCCAAATCGCTCAAAGAACTCTGACTGCGATTCTTCACGAACGGTTTCGAGCCCAAAGTCCTCTCCCCACGAAATGAGATCGCCGAAGTTTACGTCGACGGTTAAATCCTGCTTTCCGAAGCGCTGATAGACTCCCCCTCCCTCGATCCGTTCCTGCCGATGATAGGCCCGGAGAGTTCCACCGGGATGTCGATGATACATTTCATGTGGTCGCCCTCCGTAGTCGATCGTGAGCAGAGAGCCGCACTGCAGGTTCTCCGCGAGATTAGCGAGCCACCGCTGAAACAGCGGTTGGATCTCGACCCGCTGCCCGCAGGCAGGTTCTTTCAGGGAGAGTGCTGAGTAATCGTAGTCAGGAAATCCTTTCGGCAAGGGTTTAAAGGTCTCCCCAAGACCGCTCTCGCAATCGAAGCTCACAAAAATCTCGAGCCAGCACTTTTCGATTTCACTCCAACGGAGCCATTTCGCCGGAAACGCATCGACCAGCTCATTGGAAAAAATGAGGGCTTTTCCCTCCGTCGTCTCAAGTGCTGAAGAAACACTCGAATGCCATTCCACTGGGTAAGACTTCAGAGCGGCCTGCTGCTTTTGGCGAAGGGGAGCCGATACGTCGACAATGTGATAGCGAATCTGACGACGCTTCCACCATCCGAAGGACTTCAGTATTTCGAGAGCAAGAGCCCCGTTTCCAGCTCCCACCTCAATCACAGAAGAAGGCGCCTCCCACTCATGATGCTCCCGCTCTTCGGCAATCCACTTTGCAATCGCTTTCGCGAGGCCACTGGACAGGGTTGCCGAAGTTGAAAAATCTCCCCGTGCCCCGCCGACGTCCTCAATCCCACTCATGTAGTAGCCAAAAGTGGGATCGTAGAGTGCCATCGCCATGAATTGATCAAAAGGCATGGCTCCCCCCGCTTTCCGAAAAGTCTCGTGGAGAAAATCGCGTAAATCAGGCATAGTCCCGAGCGATTAAACAGGGTTTAGTCTATCATTCAAGAGGGTTTGATCGCACTCTCACCGTGTTTTTGAACCGATCCCTTCCTTCCCTCAAAACAGTCGCATGCCACGCTTTCTCGCAGTTCTTTCAATTCTCGTCGCTACATTGCTTTCCTCCTGTGGGCCGGAGAAAGACTCTGAAGCTGTCGAATCGAAGTCAGATTACACGCCCTACCATGACGTTCCTGAGGCATCCTATGTCGGCCTCGCGAACTGCACCTCCTGCCATGAACAGGAGTATGACGATTGGCTCCTGAGTGATCACCATCTCGCGATGAATCCCGCCACCGAGGAGTTTGTCCTTGGCGATTTCGACGATGCCGAATTCGACCACTTTGGGCAAATCTTCCGCTTCTTTCGCAAGGGCGACGAATACTGGGTCAATGCTCAAAACGAAGACGGCGAATACGAGGACATGAAGATCGATTACACCTTCGGTCACGATCCACTACAGCAGTATCTCATTCCCTTTGAGGGCGGAAAATATCAAGCCCTCCAGGTTTGCTGGGACAGTCGTCCCGTCGAGGAAGGCGGTCAGCGCTGGTATCACCTCTACCCTGACGAGCCCGTGCCTGCAGACGATCTCCTCCACTGGACCCGTCGTCATTTCAACTGGAACTACATGTGCGCCGACTGTCATTCCACCAACCTGAAAAAGAATTTCGATCCTGACACGCTCACCTACAACACGGTTTGGTCCGACATGAACGTGACCTGCGAGGCCTGCCACGGTCCCGGATCCGAGCACGTCAAATGGGCTGAGGCGCATGAGAAAGTTGAGTCAGGCGAAGGCAGCGAAGTCGATTTTTCCGAGCTGAAAGATTATGTTGCCGGCAAGGGTCTCGTTGTAACGCTTAAAGAACCTGAAGAGGGCGCCTGGACCGTAAACCCGGAAACGAATCTCCCCGTTCGAACACAGCCGATCGCCTCGGACGTGCAGGTTGAGACCTGCGCACGTTGTCATTCGCATCGCCAGTTGATCGAGCCTCATCACACTGCGGGGGAACCTTTTCACGACGGCTACCAACCCTCCGTCATTTCTGATCAGCTCTATCATCATGACGGGCAGGTCGACGAAGAGGTCTATGTCTACGGTTCTTACATTCAGAGCAAAATGTTCCACGCTGACGTTCGTTGCACCGACTGCCACAATCCTCATTCGATGAAATTGAAGCTGCCCGG
>JARGOD010000112.1 GCA_029210205.1 Verrucomicrobiales bacterium
AATACAGATCCCCGGGAAGACTCGTCCCCTTTTTGGTAGACCACACACATTTGATCCCCGAGTCCTTCAGTAATAATTCCCGAAAAGCCGGCGACGTCTCATCGGAAACAAACGCGGCGGCTTCCCACGGATTGGCAAACTTCGTAACAGTCACTACCCCGAGAAAATCCTTTCCATTGTCCACAGCAATATAGGTAGGAGCATATCCATCATAAGTCGGTACCGGCCAGAACAGCCAAATCACAAATGCCGGAAAAGCGATGAGCAGGATCAACCACTTCAATCGCAGAAAACGACTAAAGCCGTTCAATTCACGAAATTTCTTTACCTGAAATTTCATCATCGATACGTATGAGTATTCCACCGACATCGACGACTTGCGAAGTTTGCGTAACTACCCCAAGTCTCCTGATTCGCAACGTCAGTTTAAATACATCTTTGCCTGAGGAATCCGATATAGTAAGAGAAGCACGCCTGGTTTCCCCCGACTTGAGTGACACATGGCTGGAGTTTTGCCTAAACTCATTAGCGCAATGATGAATCAACGAGTAGCTGATGTCATCAGAATCATTGAAGTTCAGGGCTTCCCGTCCTCCCGTTTCGAGTTCAGTGAACATAAATTGTGCTAGAAGTATATGCTCAGCTTCAGCATCCGTACCAACCGTGTCCAGTTGCATAAACATTCTGCCGTCAGATTCCAAAATCTCACGCCCCCAATTTAAGATATACGGATAAGCCTCTTTGATTTTACCGCTATATCGTTTTGCATGCTCCGTGTCCACGAATTGCTTGATTCGACGAATCGCTTTATCAAAATCAGTGCGCAGATCCACATTAAGAAGGTCTGCAAGATTGTCAGGAAGCGGCGTGTCATCCAGGAGTAGGGGCACTATCACGAGATTGCGCGTTTGACTTTCCTCAAGTGCAAAAGCTGTCTCCTTTTTAACCCATTCCGAATTGACTGAATCTTCCGAATGCAACACGCAGAAAACATATGAATCACGAATGGCTTTAAAAATACTCTCCCCAAGATTGTTTCCTGCTGCCATCTTCCAGGAATCCCGCCAAACTTTAACGTTGGTGTCGAGAAGTCCTTTGCATACTTTCTGAACGGTATCCTGATCATTTCTACTGTGGCTAATAAATACGGACATAATTGGGATCTTTAGTTTGCCGTAGATAGATAAACCGTCTCTGTGAGATCATTTTAACGGGCTCAATCGGAATTACAATTCCCCGGTGCCGGTTTTCTCCTCCCACTGCCGAATTTCCACATCGCCAAGCCATTGGTTCTTTCTAATTCGATCAAAATTGATTTCCCAACAGCGCTGCCATTTGTGGGCTTTGACATAGCCAAGCAACGCGCGCCCGGAAACTATGTTCTCATCAATGCCGGGAATTGATACCCGGTCGAAGTTGGTTAAAAGCCCGGTATCGACAAAAAAGTTCGGTCGCTGTTGCTTCAGAAAATTTTCATCGAAACCTGACGCGGCTACAGGCTCTATTACAGAACTTGCAGTAAATGTAGCCTTCTCCCGCAAATTCCCCGCAGTGTGCCGTGGTCGAAATTCACCTCTTTTGTTCTTCTCGGATCGAATCTTTCGAAGGATTTTTAAATTGTCGTGTTTCGCTATCGCTGAAAGACCAAGATTGACCGCGGCGTTCACGTCTGCCTGAATACCACTTCCGTCACCCGGTTTAGCACTGACAAAAAGAGGCCCTCCTTCCCGGGGAACGATGAGAGTCCTTGTATGCTTGTTTTGTCTTTTTCCGGATTTTTCCAATGCTCCCTGCACCTGTTCAAGCAGTTCGTAAATCCATAAAAAATTTTGATCATTATCACTGGGAACCGATCCATTCGTCCTGGCTCTGACAATATTTTCACTCACTTTCTTTCTGAGAAAATGGTCGTTGGGAAGTGGTGCAACCTCTTCGGCGCGGAATCCCGCATGTCCGGTTCTTCCATCAAATCTGGAACTGTATGCGGGCTGAACTTCGAGTACCGAGATTCCGAAAGGTTCACAAAGCTCTACTAATTTGTCTCTGACCGACCGGTGACACCACCTCATCAAAGCACTGTTTTCCCGCCGGGATCTACCCTGCGAACTGGTATATCGATTGAGATCCTCGATCACGATTAGATCGACAGGCTTACGACCGGGAATTCGCTCGTACTCTCCATGGAGATCGCTCTCTGCACGAGCCTTAGTATCGTCTGATGGAGGTTTTAATTGCACACCGAGTGCCTTAGCCAGGATTAGATGAGCAACCTGATTAATCCGTTGCTCTTTGAGACGGTCGAGTCGATCAAGAATTTCCCTGCACGGCTCAGGAGCGAGGCCTCGCTTTCCGAACTTAGGCCGTACACCCGGGACATGTCCGATCGAACGATTTAGCGATAGAATCCGCTTGCGAAACTCTTCCAACTGGGAAATCCGACTTATTGAAAGTCCTCTTTGCCCCCGTATCCTGCGGACCGGACCGTCGCCGTCAGGAACCAGTTCGATATGCCCGCCATCGTCGCCCCTGTCTTTCAAAACCCACGAACGACCTCTTAACGGTAGAATTCGATTCGCCATATTCACTATTTCAGTCCTGAGGCATTGTTTCAGATCTGTGACTGCTTTAATAATGAGGTCGGACAATTGATCAGCATCCCCCTCTTCTGCGAGTTTTGACCAGCCAATTTCTGCCGCATCCAGGGACAAATCCTCAGACTTGGAGAATGTGTTTACGATTTCGTCCAAACCGGAATCACTGAAGTCCGGATCTTTGAGTTTCCATGACCATCGTTGCCATGTAGCCAGGCGGGATTGAGCCCGCCGAAAAATTAAAATCAACTTATCGTTTTGTTCCGGATACGAATGGGTCACGGCAGTCCGTCCCAACCATTCCGAAAGCTGATTTTCGTTTCTAATTCCGAGACGCGCAGCTATCGCTCTGGCATCTTTCCATTCGGCCTCATTTGAATTTCGACCAGCCCCTCCATGAAATTCAGTTCGAAACTGTTTTCCCGGATGATTATCCTTATCAGCCCTCGATTTTGGCCGATACATTTTAGCGTCTTCTCCTGGAAGACGAAAAAGTCCTAAATCTACTGCAGCGGTTTTCCATTCTCTACCGCCCTCGTCAATTCCGATTGTGTGAATCGGTTGGCGGTTCCGAAAATACGGCTCGTTATCACACCTGGTCTCCAACAACGCATATCCTCCGGCATCTCGTTGCCCAAGGTCAAACGCGAGCACTGAAAAACCGTTCTTTACAATGTCAGGATCTTCATGAAATGCGCGGTCCGGAAACCCCTTCCCTTTCGATTTTTTAAACGTCCCTCGCACTCCCTCCCAGTGAATGTGATTGTTGAAGTTTGTCCGGCCCAACCATTGTGAGGCGATCTCCAACTCGCGGCCCTCTTTCGTGGTCGTCGACCAACGTTCCTTTGCGATTTGTTCCACCAACCACGCAGGATCAATCTGAATGGGAAAATTAAGTAACATTTTTACCGTTTCCTCCCCTTTTAATCTTCCTAATTGCGGCATAAGTGCTACAGCCGGATCCTTTTTCAGCATCGACTCTTCCGGCAGTCGAAATCCAAATGCGTTAACCATCGGCTGGAGCCAACTACGTTTGTCTTCGGTCATCAGAATTCCATCGCGCCTCATTCGTTGCGCAGAATAGTAAAGCCGGGCCCGTTTTTCTTTAAGCTGTCCTTCTTCCTCAACCGCAAGGGAACACTCCACAAACATTCCCTTTTCAGCTTCGTTACCAAAAACCGTTTTGGAACGGCCTGCGAAATCCGAGAGCATCGAAAGTCTCCTGGATCGCCGTGGTTCGGCCGGTGTAAATTGAATTGGTTCGCCCAACCGTTCAATTTCCTCGCAGATATTTCCGTATTGCGCCCAACCATGAAGGGGGCTCTTCGACCAGTTATTAATAGATCGTTGACTTTCCTCATCCGGAGACAATTCGCGCCACAGATCCCAATATTCTTTTTCACAGAGACGGAAAAACAGTGGCGCGGAACCAATTCCGTAGCGGTCGGACCGCTGCTTGTCCCGAACGGCTTCCCGTAGTTTTTCCTCTTCAGGGGCACCATTCGATTCTCTAAAAATTCTTTGCCACTCCTCTCGTAAATCGAAAACCCCCCGCAATGTTCCGAATAGAATTCGATAACCACCTGTTTTTGGCGAATCGTCGTTGCAAATCATCTTATCGAGCGGCGGAAGAACCTCCTCCTGCCTGGTATGCATTTCTGCAGTCAGATTTCGGATAAGATCGATTCTCTTGTCACCGCAGAATGTAAAATGCGACTCGCCTTCTTCAGAATCAGCAGCCTCTTTACCTGAATCTCTATCCACAGAATTCCTCAGTGCGTCCTCGTCGGCTTCTTCAATCCAACGCTTCAGATTTTCTGACCGGCCTCGTAGTTTCGTGCGCTCTTCGGTTTTCTGGCGAAACTGGTTTAGGGTTTTCAAGGCCTCCTTAAATGCAGCGATGTCGAACTCCGTCCAGGTTGGTGCGCCTTCTTGATCCGGTTTCCAAATTGGCAATGCAGTGAACGAGCAAAATACATACCCTCTCTCGCCACGTGCGGTTTCCAATGGGTCCACCGCTTTTTCATCAATCTCGACTACCTCCGGCTCGGTTTCTGACGGCTCACCATGGGTTTCTTTCAGTAGTTTTAGTGTAAACGAATCTTTATGCACATATTTAAAAAGAAGCAGCGCATACAATCTTAACTTAACGACTCCTTTCGCTGCCGAACCAATATAGTTTGGAATAGACAGTTGATTTTCGTCCAATTCGTTGATCTGCGTTTCGAGCCCTTCAAACTCGTCGGCAAATTCCGGGAATTGTTTACGAAGTTCCGCCACAGCTGCCCCAAAAAGCTGTTTCACTTCGATTCCTTCCTTTAACGGTTTTTCTTTGTTGGGAGTTGCAATCGAATACACATCAAATTGGTTCAGCAGAGGGCTTCCCGGAGATACGGAATCTGCATGATATAGTGTCCATGGCAATAATTTCTGGTGATATGCCCTCTTCAGAAGAAGCGGATCGTTCGCAAAATTCGCAGTGCACTGCGGGTTACAAAATTTTGGCAGTTCACCCCGACCAAGCTGCTGGACATTTGCCCCTCCCTTACCTCTCAACAGTTGCTCCGCGAGTCCTGTTACTGCTGCATTCAGGATTTCTTTCGAAGTATCATTTTCTCTCAATATTCGTTCAAACGCTTCATCGCATGTAGCATTTGGATTGAGATCTAAATATCGGCTAACGGACTTTTTCAACGATTGAAACCCTTCCCCTTGACGGTGCGGAACACTGTTCCAACAATTCTCAACTTGCTTCCTAAAGGTCACCAACAATCCGTCACCATTCGGATCTACCATCGCCGCAAGGGCCATCATGTAGTAATTGGCTGCAGCCTGAAAAACCTCATGATGACACCACAGAGGAGCACCTCGCCCCTGAGCTTCCACCAATTTTCGATCCACAGTCTGCCATGGTTTGTCGTTATCGTCTGTGGCAAGGTCGAGATCGTGAATCCGACCCTGATAGATGCGGGAGAGTTCGTTCATAAACGGGTTTTTATTTAAGCCTTTCAATGAACGGAGCCCTGTCGAAACGTCAATTCCATTTTCATGTTGAATACAATTTTTTGCATTTTCGAAAAACCTGCTATCTTCTCACCGTAAGCCTGTTTACACGTTCCTTTCAGGCTCTTTTAACAGGGTGCGGTCCCCGATTGCACCTTTTTTCATCCGTTTTCGTTCCACTTTTCGACAGCCGCACAAAAATGGAAATCACACCACAAAATCATGAAAACGGAAACTCAACCCATCATGCCGGTGCGCCGGCTTCATAACTACATCTATTGTGAACGCCTTTTTTATCTCCAGTGGGTCGAAGACCTCTGGGTCGAAAATGCCGACACCACAGCAGGCTCTCATACCCACCGGAGCACCGATAAACCGTCCCATTGGAAAGATGAGGTCGATCTTTCCGACCGGGCCAGGGTCAGGTCCATCTCTATCGAGTCGGAAAAGCTCGGTCTTCGCGGCGTAATCGATCTCGTCGAATCGGAAGATGATGGCATGGAAGTGATCGACTACAAAAAAGGAGCTGCCCGCAAAGATCTCGATGGACAACGGATTCCGAAAGAAAACGATGCGATTCAGGTCGCAGCCTACTGCCTTCTCCTCCGGGAAAAGGGTCATCGCGTCGAAAAGGCCTCGATCTACTACGCGGAGGAAAAAACGCGGGTTCCGGTGGATTTGACTGATGACCTGTTTCAAATCGTCGAAGCCAAAACAATAGAGGCCCGGAAGACAGCTCTCCGCGAAAAGTGCCCACCTCCTCTAAAGAACGATCCCAGATGTTTGCATTGCTCAGCGTATTCGATTTGCCTGCCTAACGAATCCACATTCTGGATGGAGAAAAAAGCCGCCTCAGCGCCACCACCAAAACCAAAACTTCCTCCACGACCACCGAAAGATGACGGCGAAATTGTCATCGTGCAGGATCCAAAAGGCTACGTCGGTATTCGCGGAGGGGAGATTCAGGTACGAATCAACAAAGAGATTGTCTCTAAACACCCTATCGAGCAGGTCAATGGTGTTTACCTGTACGGCGCGGTGCAGATCAGTACCCAGGCGACACAGCTGCTGCTGCAGCACACCATACCGATTTCATACTTTTCCCCTGCCGGCCGGTTTCTTGGTATGACCCAGGGACTTCCCGCCTCGGGGATCGACGCGCGGGTCGGGCAGGTGAAATTTTACGAGGATTGCTCCCTCAGTCTCCCGGTAATCCGGGAAATGATTCGCAGCAAGATACACAACCAGCGGGTCCAGCTGATGCGCAACGGAAAAGCCGCCCAAACCGCCCTGCAACAACTGGCCGTCCTCCGAGACCGTTGCCCTGAGTGTTCCTCTGCAGAATCTTTACGGGGTCTCGAAGGCCGGGCAGCCGCAATCTACTTTGAAAATTTCAGCACCATGATCAAAGGCTACGGAGCTGATCAGTTTGATTTCGACGGACGAAACCGACGCCCCGCCACCGATCCGGTCAATGCACTGCTTTCACTCGGATATTCCATCCTCGCCAAGGAACTTACCGGGCTTTGTCACTCTGTTGGTCTCGACCCCTTTATTGGTATTTTGCACGAACCCCGCTACGGCCGTCCTGCACTCGCCCTGGACTTGATGGAAGAATTCCGCCCCCTTATCGCAGATTCCGTAGCAATGGCGCTGATCAATCGCGGGGAGATCGGAAAATCCGATTTTCGATATACCTCGAAAGGCGTCGTACTTTCGGATAGCGGGAGGAAACAATTCTGGAGAGCGTGGTTTCGACGACTCGATACAGAAGTCAAACATCCTCAGTTTGAATACCGGATGAGTTACCGGCGTATGATGGATGTTCAGGCGCGGCAACTTTGGCGAATCATGCGTGGCGACACCGATTCATACTATGGATTTACCACTCGATAACCTGAATTCTCCCACATGAACCGAACACGATATCTAGTCTGCTACGATGTTTCCGATCCGAAGCGCCTTAGAAAGGTGGCGAAAATCTGTGAATCATTCGGAAGCCGAATTCAATACTCCGTCTTTGAATGCCCCCTGGATCAATTAAGCTGCAAACGGCTCCGCAGCCAATTGGATGAAGTAATTAACCACACTGCAGATCAAGTGCTGTTTGTGTCGCTGGGTAAAGAGGATTCGAAGTCCGCCTTCCGGATTGAATCGCTCGGTTTACCTTACACCGAACGGTCGAGGATCACTGTGATTTAGAGTTGAGAAAATGAAAAGGAGACGTAAAATTTCGACGGCCACGTGCCACCGAACTCTCTAACTCCGTCTTTGTTAGGGACAAGAATCTTTGAAATCGCGAGAGCTGAGGTGCCGCAGCGAGACCCAGGGCACGCTCGCAGCCGTTTGCGCAAACGGTGCGAGGGCGTTTATCGCTTTGTCCAAATTCAAAAACGGAATTGGAATTTGCGAAACCCTCGCAAAACGCGGCGTAAGGGACTCATTTTTAACGAGCCGCGAACGCCGCACCTGCAGACTTCGCGATTTGAAAGAGCTTGAGACGGATTGGGTAGTGACCGGGCATAATGATGCCACGCTGGATCCTGCAGACTTCGCGATTTGAAAGAGCTTGAGACGGAATATTTTCCGCAATTCCGATTTTAGCAAATCCTTCCTGCAGACTTCGCGATTTGAAAGAGCTTGAGACGGCGGATCCCCGAGAAAATCCACCAGCGGAACCTCACCTGCAGACTTCGCGATTTGAAAGAGCTTGAGACGGCAGGGATGATTCATTTTTTGATTTCGGTGGCGGATCCTGCAGACTTCGCGATTTGAAAGAGCTTGAGACGGAATATTAATTATGAAATTCAGCCATCGTTACTTGACCTGCAGACTTCGCGATTTGAAAGAGCTTGAGACGGTGGATTTTCAAGGGTCGGCCAGTGCTACGGTGGACCTGCAGACTTCGCGATTTGAAAGAGCTTGAGACGGGCAAAGGTCGGAAAGGGTGTGGGCGTCGTAAAGCGCCTGCAGACTTCGCGATTTGAAAGAGCTTGAGACGGAGAAAGGATGTTCACAATCTCGCCAGCCTCTCCATCCTGCAGACTTCGCGATTTGAAAGAGCTTGAGACGGGGCGGCATCCGTAACACTACTTTTATACCACGACTCCTGCAGACTTCGCGATTTGAAAGAGCTTGAGACGGTGACGACATGCATTTGGAGAGTCCTCATTTATTCTCTCCTGCAGACTTCGCGATTTGAAAGAGCTTGAGACGGCAGATCAACCGCGATTTTTGCGTAGGTGGCATCGCCTGCAGACTTCGCGATTTGAAAGAGCTTGAGACGGGCCCTGGCTAATTCTTTTTCCGCTTTTGCGGATTGTTGCCTGCAGACTTCGCGATTTGAAAGAGCTTGAGACGGAATCGCCGCCGCCGAGGAACTCGGTTTATTGGCGACCTGCAGACTTCGCGATTTGAAAGAGCTTGAGACGGCGGTTGCGTATGTAGTGCAAGTCGCGAACGATGATCCTGCAGACTTCGCGATTTGAAAGAGCTTGAGACGGATAGCGTCTGCGATCTCGAATGAGGCCATCGCGGCCTGCAGACTTCGCGATTTGAAAGAGCTTGAGACGGTTTGAGCCGCTCACCGATCCTCTGCAGCATTTCGCCTGCAGACTTCGCGATTTGAAAGAGCTTGAGACGGCGGAACACGCCGCCGTGCAAGCGGAATGGAAGCGCCTGCAGACTTCGCGATTTGAAAGAGCTTGAGACGGGACGAGAACAACGTATTTCTTCCCCACCGTAAGTTCCTGCAGACTTCGCGATTTGAAAGAGCTTGAGACGGCGCATTGTTAGCGCCTTTTCACCGTTTGTTTTGAGCCTGCAGACTTCGCGATTTGAAAGAGCTTGAGACGGTTCTAGTGCGTCTAGGGCCGCTTGTTCTTCTTGACCTGCAGACTTCGCGATTTGAAAGAGCTTGAGACGGTTTAAAAACCCTTTCTCCTTCTCTAGAACTGCGCTCCTGCAGACTTCGCGATTTGAAAGAGCTTGAGACGGCAAAACTGGGAAATTTGTTTCTAATTTCGTTGGAGCCTGCAGACTTCGCGATTTGAAAGAGCTTGAGACGGATTTGCGTCGTCAGCACTCTTGTTGCGAATGTGCTCCCTGCAGACTTCGCGATTTGAAAGAGCTTGAGACGGCTGACAGGAAACCAATCCGCATATCCAGAGACACGCCTGCAGACTTCGCGATTTGAAAGAGCTTGAGACGGTATACCCTTGGCTTTAGATCGCCCGTGGTATCTACCTGCAGACTTCGCGATTTGAAAGAGCTTGAGACGGAAGGGCCGCTTGTATTTCCGACTTGAGGGCCGTCCTGCAGACTTCGCGATTTGAAAGAGCTTGAGACGGATGCTGATTCCTCCTTCTGTTCCGCTGCTTCAGGCCTGCAGACTTCGCGATTTGAAAGAGCTTGAGACGGTTTAGATGGTAGATTCTCTAATCCACAATATACACCTGCAGACTTCGCGATTTGAAAGAGCTTGAGACGGTCGCTCTACGACAGGCGAAATCACGCGGTAAATCCCTGCAGACTTCGCGATTTGAAAGAGTTTGAGACGGCCCTAACGATGCCGAACTCAAGAAAATCAGATAACCTGCAGACTTCGCGATTTGAAAGAGCTTGAGACGGAAATAGACATTTTTCCAACAACCATACTATGGCAAACCTGCAGACCTCGCGATTTGAAAGAGCTTGAGACGGGTGCAAGCCACCGCCGGCCACCCCGGACGCAAAGACCTGCAGACCTCGCGATTTGAAAGAGCTTGAGACGGACTCACGAGGGCGGAGACCGGGCGCGGGAGATAAAGCCTGCAGACCTCGCGATTTGAAAGAGCTTGAGACGGACTCACGAGGGCGGAGACCGGGCGCGGGAGATAAAGCCTGCAGACCTCGCGATTTGAAAGAGCTTGAGACGGCGGGATGCCGCCGCCGCTCCAAATGTCAAGGCGCTCCTGCAGACCTCGCGATTTGAAAGAGCTTGAGACGGAGTAAGGGTGATAGTCCAGAGGTCATCCACTTCGCCTGCAGACCTCGCGATTTGAAAGAGCTTGCGACGGGGACTATACCTCGGGCGATATGACCCCGGCGCAGAAGCCTGCAGACCTCGCGATTTGAAAGAGCTTGAGACGGTGGCACAACTCGGTAAATGGTTACTGGGGCATTTGCCTGCAGACCTCGCGATTTGAAAGAGCTTGAGACGGCTATCGCAGCGCAGGCGGCGCAGCGGGTGACGAACCCTGCAGACCTCGCGATTTGAAAGAGCTTGAGACGGCACAACGAACTCGACGACGGTTACGAAGAATGCGAACCTGCAGACCTCGCGATTTGAAAGAGCTTGAGACGGTTCAAAAACCGATAAGGAGGGTAAGGGAAGGTGCTTGGAGACCTCGCGATTTGAAAGAGCTTGAGACGGAGTCAGGTAAGTGAGTTGCAACCCACAACAACCCCTGCAGACCTCGCGATTTGAAAGAGCTTGAGACGGTCGAAAAAGAACACCATGCAACCGCTGGTGGATATCCTGCCGACCTCGCGATTTGAAAGAGCTTGAGACGGACCATCCAATCCAACCTCGATCAAACCCGCGATGCACCTGCAGACCTCGCGATTTGAAAGACCCTCCCTCTTGACGCAAAGCAGCCTTTTCATCCTCTTGCCCAATCATATTTCCCAGATGATAGATTTGCCATGTTACGCGCCGGACTTTTCGCTGTTATTTCGATCTTCCTGCCCTGTTTTGTACTCGGGCAGGGCACCTCGCTAACTCCTACTCACGCCAATATCGCATACGACAGTGCGGATCCCGCTCAGTTGCTGGATGTCTATCTGGCAAAGTCAGAAACGCCCCTGCCAGTGGTTGTCTATATCCATGGCGGCGGTTGGCGGGCCGGCTCGAAAAACCGGATCCCTACCTACCTCCGGACGGCAGTGACCCGGGGGCAGTATTCGGTAGTTTCCGTGGAATACCGCTTTACCGATGTCGCCGTGCATCCGGCCCAGGTGAACGACTGTGCGCGGGCGATCCAGTTCATCCGCCACAATGCCGACAAATGGAATATCGATCCCGAAAAAATCGCGGCGATCGGCAACTCCGCCG
>JARGOD010000113.1 GCA_029210205.1 Verrucomicrobiales bacterium
CCCCATATCATCGCTTCCCAATCGGCATTGGCGATCGAGGCGAGCAACTTAGGCGTAGGGTTCTTGTCGAATTGGAAGATACCGTTCTCCTGCTCCCATTTATAGCGAGCGCTGCCAGTCATGCCGCCGCCGGTGTGGGTGAAGAGCGGTTGCTTAAATCCTGCGGCCTTGGTGATTTGGGGGAGCGTGCGGTAGCCCGGAGCCATGAAGCTGTGGCCTGTTCCGACAATGCGAAGCGCACCGCTTTCCGGCTTTTCAAAAGAGGTCACCGCTTCTTCGCCCTTGTGAATTTGCTTCGAATATTCCGCTGCGATTGCCTCGGGCTCGAGGTAGGAAATGGCGTGTTCAGGAAAGCGTTCGGCGTCCCAACCGGGATCGACCTCGAACTCTCGCGGCGCGCCGGGGTTCCGGTCTCCGGAAACGGCGCTCTCGCGAAGTTTCTTCCGATAAGTGTTCGCTTCCTCGATAGAGAGAATCCCATCTCTATTGGTGTCCGCGTCTGGAAAACGTTTCAACCATGAAGCCAGTTGAGAAAGAGAAGGCGTTTGGGCGTCGGCTGACTGAATGAAGCAAGCTGAGACTAGCAGAATGATAAAATATCGAGTCATGATCAATGATTTAGATAGTAAACTCCGGAACGAAAGCCGATAGAATCAGTCCAAAGGAAGAATTTCCACCTTCCGAAATTCGACGGGATGGCTCTCGGACTGGAGGGAAATAGTTCCTCCCGAGAGTTCAATGTTGCCGCCTGCTTTCTCAACAATCTTTGCCGCATTAGGGTCCTCGGCATCGAGCACAGATTTCGTGTATTCGAGCACGACATCACCCTCCGCGATGTGCCGAATGATCCCATGGCCCTGAACTTCGATTTCAACAGTGACCCAGTCGTCACCATGAAATGTTTTTGAGTTCGATTTGATGCAATGCTTTTTCACGAGCTCATCATCCATGAAGACATGGGTGCCCGGGGTGCAGAGATTGGCATTCGTGCGTTCTGCTTCTCCGTCCCCCCCGAGAAGCTGAACTTCGATAGAAACAGGGAAGTCCTGATCAAGCACCATCGTCGCGGGATCCTGGCCGTGAATCATGACCCCGCTGTTCCGAAACGCCCAGCCCGGGCCGCCTTTGACCTGATCGCCGGTGAATCGATATTCAAGGCGCATTCGATAATTTGAATAAGGGGTTTCGAAGAAGAGGTGACCGAAGGACTCCCCGAACTCTTCGTAATTCTCATAGCTGACTTTGAGAATCCCGTCTTCGACCCGGAAGGTGTTCCGTGAATCTTCCCCGTAGGCCTCGTAGCGAATCTTCGGCGTCCAGCCGGAAAGGTCTTTGCCATTGAAGAGGGGAATCCAGTTTTCTTCGGCTTCGTCTGCATGAGAAAAAGGAGCGGTGAAGCTCAGGAGCAGGGCGGAAATTATAGGTAGAGAGAAAGTATTCATATTGGGGTGCCATTATAGCGTGTGCGAACGGACCACGCGAGTCTTTGTGGTGAGTCATCCGTCTGAGATAAACGGCTTTCTTGAGTGCTGTGACGTTCCCTGCAATATCGCTGTTGATGTCCAACTCCGTTAGAAATCGGCCTTACTGATTTGCGGAGTTTGATTCTATTCGTGCCATCACCGATTCTTCCACCATGCCAGCTTCTCCAATTTCCCGTCGTTCCTTCCTTGCGACCCACGCATCGATGCTCTCGCTGCCCGTTTTTTCCTCGCTGGCGATGGGAGAGAAGCCTGCTTCAGCGCCAAAGCGCTTCATCTTTCTGGCCCATGGTTGGGGTGGAACTGAAGGAGAGTTTCTTCCTTCATTGACGAAGCCGGGCGCACTCGAGGCCCTCCCCGCGAACCTGGCTCCGCTGGAGCGCCATCGTGAAAGTTTGACGTTTGTTCAGAACACGCGTCATAAGCATTCGCACGAAGCGCACTGGGGCAGCACCTTTTGGCTCACGGGAGCGGATCAATACGCCATCCCCGGTCGCAATTTTCACAATTCGATTTCCGCCGATCAGATCATTGCGGGATTCCTGGGAAGCGACACCCGTTTTGGATCGGTCCAGATCGGGTGTGCTAATCCTGAGCCCTCAGGTCACGGCCCCGGACTTTCACTCGCGTGGAATAGTGCAGGTAAACCGGTCTCCGGGGTGAATAGCCCCTACGCGCTCTATCAGAAGCTCTTTGGCGTCGAAGACCGCCCTCTCGAAGAGCAGAAGAAGCAATTTGAAAAAAAGCAGAGCGTCCTCGACGCGCTCGCAGTGGATGCAAAGGAGCTCTCCGGCCAGCTCGGTGAGACGGATCGCGACAAACTCCAGGAGTACGTCTCCTCAGTGCAGGACATCGAGACGTCGCTCTCGAAGGAACTGGAATGGATCGATGTCCCTAAACCGCGACCCGAGGGTGTCCGCGTCCCGCCAAAGAGCCTCGGCGCTCAGGTAGGTAAAGAGATTCGTGGCGAGCACAACTGGGCCTTGAATGAATTCACGAGCAAAGGAACCGAGGGCGAAGAAGAGATTCGTCTGACTTATCAAATGATCATTGCGGCAATGAAAGTCGACAGCTCCCGAGTCTTCACCTACCGCCAACCGGTCGAGGGAATGCTCAAGGATTTCGGCGGAGGCATCACGGGCCACAATATGAGTCACCTCGCGAGTGAAGAGCGCCGCGAGATGTCGCGTCTCCGCGACCGCAAGCAGGCCGAGTTGCTCGCCGAGCTCATCGACCAGCTCAAGGCGTGGAAAGAGCCGGACGGCTCAACCTTGTTTGACAATACGACTCTCGTTTTCGGTAGCAACATTCAGACCCGTCATAACCTGACGAATTGCCCCACGCTCGTCACCGGTGGCGGCAGCCATATTCGTCCGGGACAGAATTTTGTGTCGCAGGAAAAAGACACGCCGCTCTGTAACGTCTGGCTGACCCTGATGCAAGGAGCAGGGCTCGATGTGAAGGAGCACGGCGATAGCACCGGGATCATTGGTGATCTTCTCATGTCATGAAGTGGCTGCCGGGATTTCTCGTTACTTCTGTTCTCCCGCTGAGCGCTGCTGCCGAGTCAGCGCCGCTGGTTTCGGTGCCTCAGCACCAGGAGAACTTCCTCGTCGCGAACTGCTTCGAGTGTCATGACTTCCTCACCGAAGAAGGTGGAGTGAATCTCGAGACACTATCGTTTCAAATCGACTCGCTCGAGAGCGCGGCGACATGGCAGAACATACTCGACACGGTGAACCGGAAGGAAATGCCGCCGCCGGATCACGAGCAGCCGAACGAGGAGAAGAAAGGAGAGTTTCTCCGTGAGCTTTCCCGCACCATGGTCGAGGCGAGAAAATCGTTGAGCGATCGTGGCGGAGAAATCACGATGCGCCGACTCAACCGGCGGGAATACATCCGCACGATGAGGGACCTCCTCGGCGTCTCGATTGATCCGTCCCTGCTCCCGGCGGATGAAGTGACAAGGGGATTTGATACCTTCGGTGCGTCGCTTTTTCTCTCCCCGGATCAGATCGAGATGTATCACGCCATCGCCACGGATTCGATCGGGAAAGTGATCAACTCCACCGGAAAACCGGCTGCAGCACAAAAGAGAAAAATACATTTTGAGGAAGACGTTAACCGAAAGGTGACAGCTGCCTATCGGGATACCGCCGAGGGATATGGAAAGGTGCTTGCCTGGGAAAAACAGGGGAAGCCGAACCCACGGGAAGTCGGTCTGATCGATACCGGGGATGTCAAAGTGAAGCGCGATCAGTTTCATTTCATTGGCCTGGCCTGCACGAACTACATGACCCTGGATCACACCGAAACCGGGGTCTGGCTTACGGAGTTTGAGCCGAAGGCAAGCCATTGTCTTTCCGTGAATTTGCCTTCGAGGAATGACACGGACAGGTATCGGGTCAGGATTCGCATTGGGGCCAGGGAAGATGCGCCGGAGAGCCGGAGGTTTCTCCAGGTCGCGACGACTCCGAGACAGGACTTCGTCCCGATCGATTGCTTCAAGATCGAGGGAACAATCAAAGATCCTCAGGTCCTCGAGTTCGAACTCACCTTTGAAGAAGGACAGAAGCGAATGGTTTCGATCCGCGAGCGTGGTCCCACTTCACAGGAATTGTCTGCGTCGCAGCGGCGCAATCTGTTCGGCGGGAATCTCCTGCCCGAGCCGACTCTCTGGGTAGACTATATCGAGTGGGAGGGACCGCTCCCCAACAGCGAACTCATCACCAAGCGAAATCTTCTTATTCCTCAGCGGAAAGAAGGAGGAGAGCAAGATCGCGACCTCGCGAAGCGGACGATCCAGAACTTCGCCCAACACGCCTTTCGCGAGCGCTCCATTTCGCCTGCTTTTCTCGACAGGTTGATCAAGGTGTTCGATGAGGAACGGAAGGCCACCGGATCGTTTCGCGAGGCGATCGTCGCGCCGCTAGCGATCGCGCTCTCATCACCGAGTTTTCTGTTCCTGGCCGAGACAGCCCCGAGCGAGGGCAACTCGCGGAAAATCGATGAGGAGGAACTCGCCTCGCGCCTTTCCTACTTTCTCTGGAGCACCCAGCCGGACGAAGCCCTCCGCGCAAAGGCCCGGTCAGGGGAATTGGCGAAGCCTGCCATCGTTGAGGCTCAGGTGGAGCGCTTGCTGGAATCAGCCAATCGCCGTGCTCTCGTCGAGGGGTTTGCCCACCAGTGGCTTGACATGAAGCGACTCGATTTCTTTCAATTCTCGGCAGAACGATTTCCCGGCTATGACGAAAGTGTCCGCGAAGCAGCGAGAGAAGAACTCTATGCGATGGTTGAGGCCAGCCTGAAGGGAGAGCTCCCGCTGGGTCGCTTCCTCAAGAGTGGTAAGGTGTATGTGAACGATCTCCTTGCTGATTACTATGGCATCGACGGCGTCGAAGGCGGGTACTTCCGACCGGTCCAGGTTCCGAAAGGTCAATCGCGCGGCGGTCTCGCGACAACCGCTGCCGTGCTGATGATGGGCTCCGACGGGGAGCAGACGTCGCCGGTCGAGCGGGGTGCCTGGATCCTGCGTCATCTTCTCAATGATCCGCCTCCGCCCGCGCCACCCAACGTTCCTCAGCTGGAGCACGATACTGATGAGCCGATCACGGCAAGGCAGTTGCTCGTGCAGCACACGAAGGAAGCGCAGTGTGCCCAGTGTCACCGCAGTATTGACCCGTTAGGGTTTGCCTTCGAGCACTATGATGCGACCGGGCGCTGGCGCGAGATGGAAGAAGTGATGGGCCGGAAAATCAACAAGAACGGGAAGAAGGTTGGCTTTCGCAAGAAGCTCCCCATCGATACCTCGGGCGAGTTCACGGACGGCACCAGGTTCGAGGGTGTTCCCGGAGTGAAGGATCTTCTCTTCGAACGGCGAGAGCAATTCATCAAGGGCGCGGCTGAGCACCTTATCGCCTACGCACTGGGAAGGCGGACGACTTTCAGTGACGAGCAGATGATCGCTGACATCCTTGAAGAGTGCCCGTCCGAGCCGACCCTTCGGGATATTGCGATTCAGATCACGCTCCATCCGACTTTCCGGGAGAAGCGGGTTGAGGATCTGGCTGCGGCGGAGTGATCGGGCCATTTGTCAGACCGAGTCGGATTCGCCTCATCCCTTTGAGCTCGTCTAGAACTTCCAAGTCGCCGTTAGCTCAAAGAAGTCGATGTCTTCTGAAGGGCCGGTTTCTTCGAGGAAGGATCCGGTCAAGAAATGGGTGTAAACGAAACCAACCGAAAACTCTCGCGATAGTTGATAAGCCAAGTTTGCGGAAATGCTCTGTCCCACGAACCGCTCATCACTGCCTCCCGGCCCTCGGATCAGATTCCCGGGCGGGCCGTAGACGCCATCACCGGTCTCAAGGCGCCAGAAGAAGTTGGTATCAAAGACGAGACTGACATTGTCCCGGACCTGGAACTCAACCGAAGGATGGACGTTGAAGAAATTTCGGGGGCCTAGAATCGCGGCTTCCGAAAAGTAGTTTCCTCTTGGATAAATGGCATTGAACGACCCCAGACGATCGTCGAGTGGATCGCTGTCGCCGCTGGCCATGTTAGTGCTCAGTCCGATTCGGGGGCGCATCGGGAGACGCCTGAATGTGTAGCCGAACTGGTTCGCAACGGTCCATGCGAGGATGTCCTTCGATCCGAAGGTTCCGAACTGGATGATCGCTTCGGTGTTCCAGTCAAATTCGTCACGCCGACCCGAGTAGCGAGTGCCGAGTGAGTAGCGCTCTTCGCGGGAGACTTCACCCATATGCCTGCCGGCCTGGTCCTCGAATCGCAGGGCATACCACTCCAGCGAAGCCGAACCATCCCGGATTGCCTGGGTCGCGTAGATGCCCGAGAGTGACTCGTCGTCGTTTGCATCGTCGTTGAAGTTGCCAAGCTCTGGGTGTTGCGGAACAGCATAGAGGAGATCGACATCCAGATCAGCGAGCGCGAAGCTCAAGACACCGCCGGTGAAGGTGCGTCGGACGTTCGGTCCTTCGCGGACATCGACGAGTCGACCGGATCCATACTTCAGTTCCTGGCGCCCGAGCCGGAGGAGTCCCTCGTTGGGAAGGGATAGGTCGAGAAAAGCATTCTGAATCTCGAAACCGTTCTCATCGACGGGACTGGGGCCGCCTTCACGTCCTTCCTCCAGTGCGCCGGAAACCTGGACAAAGGTCCGGACGGCGGAGTTCCAGCGGGCGTCGGCATGAAGGACGTAGCGCTGTAGCCAGGCACTGGATTGCGAGAAGGGTGCGCCTCCGAAGTCCGGGTTTTCAAAGTAGTCTCCGCGCTGCCGGACTTCTCCGCCAATACTGACAAAAGCATCTTCGCCCACGCTGAGAGGGTAGTACTTGATTTGGGGATACCACCCGGGGTCATTGGCGATGGCTTCATTGGCGAAGACGTCGTCGTTGAAGCGAAGAACGTCGAAGCCGGGGAGTTCCGTGGCTGCGGCGGGTAGAATGAACACGGCCCCGACACAGAAAGAAGAGAAGACTTTCATGGCTCTCCGGGACTGCGTGGTAGGTTTGGCATTCGTTCCCATTCTTCCCATTCGCGGAAATTCGCGTTCCCTGGTTTGATCTTGACGCGAATTGGAGACGAATGCCCCCGCGTTCGCGGGGGCTCGCGAATGGCCGCGAATTTTTTCTATTACAATGGTTCGGATCACGAATGAACCTTAAGTGAACTTTGATTTATCGAGTAAACCTGCCGTCTACGCCTTCGGATAATACCCCCCAAACTCATTCACGGGCGACCATTCCGGCTTCAGCGCGGGCAACTCAGGGCCATATTCTGCGAAGCGACCTGATCCGTGGACGATCTTGCCATCGACGGCAGTCATCTCGGCGCGGATTTTTCGGATGTCAGCGTCGGGGACATTCAGGTAGTCGCGGTCGAGGACGGCGAAGTCACCAAGTTGTCCCACCTCGATGGAGCCTTTGTCTTTTTCTTCGCTCGTGAACCAGGCACTGCCTTTGGTCCAGGCACGAAGTGCTTCGGTGCGGTTGAGAAGGTTCTCGTCGCCATACATCTGCAGACCGCCGACGGATTTCCCGGTGACGAGCCACTCCAGAGAGAGCCAGGGATTGTAGCTGCTCACCCGCGTGGAATCGGTTCCACCGCCGACAGGGAGACCCATCTCGAGCATCTTGCGAATCGGAGGCGTCTGCGCAAGCTCTTCCGATCCGTAGTGTTTGAGGAAGTCCTCGGCCTGGTAGGCGATCCGGTTTTGAATCGCGATCCCGCCGCCAAGCTTGGCGATTTTTTCCATGTTGTGTTCGGTAATGGTCTCGGCGTGATCGATGCACCAATGTGAAGAGAGACCTCCCAGCTGGTGAGCTACGTTTTCGTAGACAGGAAGGAGGCGGTCGATCGTTTCGTTGTAGGTCATGTGCTGGCGTGAGGGCCAGCCGGCTTCGTGGATCGTGCGCAGAATGTGTTCCTGCCGGATCTCTGCGTCCGCATCAATGTCAGGGCGAGGCATTGCGAAGATTTCGTAATCGTAGGCTGCCCAGCAGATGTTCTCGCCCGCGCCAATGAAGCGCAGCATGTGATCTCCCTGGCCGGCTTTCCATTCTTTGGTCCAGCGCCGGTAGTCGTCGTCTTCCTGACCTTTGACCTGGGGAAAGGTCGAGTAGCCGATCCGCACGGTCTGGTGCCCGAGGTCGTGCATCTCCTGGACCACGTTGTAAGCGGTGGGAAATTCCATTCCGCCACCGCCGCAGTCGGCGACACTGGTAATTCCGAGGCTGTTCAGCTCGCGGTGGTAGTGACGGCTGGAGATGAGTTGCTCTTCGTGCGTCAGCTTTGGGGCTTTCGCGAGGGTCTTGTAAAGAACGAGGCCGGAAGGATCCGCAAGGATGAGTCCGGTTGCTTTGCCGTGACGGTCCCGGGCGATGTAGCCGCCTGGGTAAGTGGGCGCGTCGGGACCGTTGTATCCAATTTCCTCGACCGCCTTTTCATTGAGGTAGGACTGGGCGTAGAGGTATTTTACGAGGCAGGGGTGATCGGGAACGACTTCGTTGATTTCGTCCAGCGTCGGAATGCGCTTTTCCTTGAACTGCTCGTAGCTGTAGCCTCCGACGACGCGGACCCACTGACCTTTTGGAGTGCGGGCGGCCTGGGCACGCAGAAGCTCAAGCGCTTCTTCTACGGAGGAGACGCCATCCCACCGCAACTCCATGGCATACATCATGCCGCCGCGGACGACGTGGGTGTGGGAGTCATTGAGCCCTGGAATGATCGTGGCACCTTGCGCGTCGATGACCCGGGCGCCGGCGGGTTGCTTCTCCAGTGCTTCCTCCGTTGTGCCTACGTAGGTAAACTTTCCTCCCTCGACAATGAAGGCTTCCGCGGTGCGATCCTGGGCGTCTACGGTGAGCACTTTGGCATTCGTGATAACGAGGGGAGTTCTCCCGTTACCATCTTGAGCGGAGAGGGCGGAGGCTCCGAGAGCCATTCCGAGCGTGGAGGTGGTCGATGTCTTCAGAAAATCGCGGCGATTGAAGTCTTTCATTTTGATGAGTGGGTTGAGGTGGAAAGAGGTAGGTGAGAGCCGCCCGCTGATCTGCGGACGGCTCTTGTAGTAGGTGCAATTGGGTTCGGCTTTCCTGGTGGTGTCGTTGAGCTGGCTTCACCTTTGCACCGATGGTCGGAAGATTTGGCATCTTCCGCTACAGAGAGGCGAAGTAGCTGAACTTGCCAAAAGTTCAGGCGCTTACTCGACCTTGCCGGAGTTGTCTCCGCTGAATGCGGCGTGGCTGGCCATTGCCTCGGCGTATCCGGGCATGTGGTCCTTGAACAGTCCGGCGCTTCCGGCACCTTCGGGATTGCGCCAGTCGTTTAGCATTTCGCAAGCGAAAGCAAACCAGTTACCCATCTCTGCACCCGCTGCGGCCATGCGCATGAGAGAGGCCTGCTGCACGAGCGGATTGGTGGTGCCGGAGGCATCGACAACGACGTAGACGTCGTAACCTGCCTCGAGCATAGAGAGAGTCACAAATGCGACGCAGACATCGGTAGTGATACCACTGACGACAACTTTCTTGCGACCGGTCGCTTCTACGGCAGCGCGGAAGTTCGGATCGTCCCATGCGTTGATCTGTCCGTTCCGGCTGATCAGGGGCGCATCGGGAAACATCTCTACAAGCTCTGGAAGTTTGGGACCGTTGGGGCCATTCTCGGCCGAGGTGGTCAAGACAACAGGGAGACCGTGGAGCTTGGCAGTTTTGGCCTTCGCCATCACGTCCGCCTTGTAGCGATCCATTTCCACGTTATCGACCAGGTTCATGAGACCTGCCTGGTGATCGACAAAGAGCACGGCACAGTTCTCCGGAGTGAGCCGTTCTCTCTCCCCGCCAGGAGCCCATTTTTCAGGATGGCCCACAGTGTCGCCTTCGGCGCCCATGGCCTTCTCTTCTTCCTGCGCGATGGTCCACCCGGCAATTGCTGCCAGGGCCGTCATCATCATTCCGTATTTGATCGTATTTTTCATCTTGTTATCGGGTAGGTAGTTACTGGTTATCTTATTGTCATGTTAGGAATGTGTTTAGTGATTCCTGGGAAAGCCGAAGAAAGTGGAATTCAAAGTCTTCGATTTGGGATCGCGAGTAATGTGTTTGGATGTATGAACCCCTAAATGCTCGTTCCGACATTCCAGATTCAAGAAGCTTTCGACGAAAACAGTCCTTGGAACCGTTTCCTGAAGCGAAGTGGGTACCCTCTACTTCATCTAGATTTGCGATGCTATCTCGTTCAGGGAAGAAGTTTTCCCTGAAAGTAATCTTTTTGCAAAAGTGTTCCCAAGACAGGCAATTTTTAGCCCGGTCGCCTGCTGAGCAAAATACGATTTTCGGATGAGGAATCGTTTTGATGAAGCACCTATCGAAGATTTCCGGGTGAATACCTATGACCGATAAGGTATAAGCCTATCATGTTTTCTTATGAGCTTTATGGAGCCGCTCAATGTTGATTGTGATGGGATCTAGATTCAGTTATCCTGAATTAGCCATAAAAGGCACCAGAAGGATGGCCAGACACTTTTAATTTGCTGGTATCAGTATTGATTGGTGTTCGCACTTTTTGAATGGACTTGAAGCGATTGAAATATTTTGTCACAGCGGTTCGGGCGCTCAACATCAGCCGCGCTGCTCGGAGTCTTAACGTGAGTCAGCCGGCCCTTAGTAGGAGCATCAAGGATTTAGAGGCTGAAGTGGGAACAGAGCTGTTCTATCGCAACTCATCCGGCATTTCATTAACTAAGGCAGGACAGGAGCTACTTGATTCTGCTGAAGAAATTCTAGCTATCTGGGAACGTTCTATGGTTTCTATTCAGAACATGGCTTCTGGGCGGGAAGCCACGCTGGAAGTTTCCTATGTGCCGTTCGCACTTGAAGCTTTTGTCGGTCTAGCGATGGCCACTCTGAATGAAAGTCACCCAAATTTGGCTATCCGTCCCTACGAGCTCACCTCTCACGTGCAAGTCGACGCGCTCAGATCAGGAGAGAAGGACGTTTGTATTATCGCTCATCGAGCAGAGGACGAGTTGGTAGAAGACTTCGACGTTTTTCAAATCTGTGAAGTGAAGATGGCGGCAGTGGTTTCGAGAAACGATGAGTTCGCTGTGCAGCCTTTTATCAGATTGAAAGAATTAACGGAGCGCGAATTCATTTCTTATGATTCGCAAAATCAGAAATACTGTGAGGCAATGGTCCGCAATCTCTTTGATGCTGAAGGCGTCCCCTATCGACCCTCTATGTACGCGAATTCATGTCAAAGCATGATCGCTGCAGTCTGTTCTGGCCGAGGTTATGGAATCCTCCCAGTTTCTGGTTATCTACTGGCTTCGGAGCATTTCGAATTCGTTGAGCTTAGATCCGAGATCTCGGCACTGAAGACGACAGTCAGTGCCTTGGTGAAAAAGGGAGAAAGTCGAGAGAGTGTGCTGGATCTGCTCCGAGAATGCCGTCGCATTGCGCTTGCCAACGTTCCGCGCCTTGAGAGTGTGTATGCAAAGCAGAGGGGGATTCGTATGGGATTCACTCACGGTGGAGAATAAGTATCGAGATCTGGTTCTACAGTCTTAAACGATTTCCAGTTCTTTCTGCTCGGGTTTGACTCCATACCCGAAATTTCTCATCCTGTTCTGAGGTGCAAAGACCAATGACTCAAGCAATAACCTCATGGATTGGACTGGCCGGC
>JARGOD010000114.1 GCA_029210205.1 Verrucomicrobiales bacterium
GAATGCTATTGGCAGATTCGACCAGCGAAGGCGGGGAACGTGGTGGCGATGAAGCAGGGGGAGGTAGCGTGATGCCTCTCTATTTTCCCGACGGACGTCCCGAAGAGGCGAAAGAATGCAGTCTTCTCGATCCACCTTATTGGATTCATGAGGAATGCGAGAAGTTTCCCGCTCATTCTGAGGAGGAAGTAATAGCTTGGGCTGACTGCTTCTATGATTGGGGCGCAGAGCAAGCGCGCGGCATTTTAGTTTTCGGTAAGAGCTTTCGTCATTTAGATCCGACGATCCAATGGATTCTACGGGTTACCGACTCACATCAAGTTTCCGGCGAAGAAGCCTTGAAACTTGGAGTGAACTTTTGCGCCATCGTGGGTGGAAATGATTGGGCATCCTTGAGAACGCTCTCAAAGATGCTTGAGAAGCGCGACAGATACGAAAATCGGATTCTTGAAGAAATGGGAATGGCAGATGGCCCAGCGGTTATGCTGAAGCGGTTTTTCTCCTTCCGTCGTGCGGGGAGACTGCCTTTGAAAAAAGAGCTCTTGGAGACTGTTAGGAAAACCGTCGCGGTTGAAGAAACCACTTTCTCGAAATGGCTGAAAAAATACGGACTACAGGGACTTCCTGAAGCTACACGCGGCCCGAAACGGAAATAGGGTAGTTCTCTATTTGTTGCCGATTTTTTATATTTTCGGCAATAAAACAGAGGGCGTGAACCTGCTCGAATAGTGGTGCTATGAATAAGCACTATCTACTCAGCAAAGCAGAAATCGCCAAGGCTCTTAGCCTTTCGACCAGAGCAATCGACTCACTCGTCGCTTCGGGGAAAATCCCCAGCGTTCGAGTTGGAACCCGCCGACTCTTCGACCCCGAAGAAATAACCGAGGCTCTCAAGTCGGGAGTGGCTTCGCCGGAAAACGGAGGACTCAACGCCCCTAAAAACAACAAACCCACCGAAACACGCTGAACGCGGCCGGTGGGTTAGTTTATTTGTCTTGGAGGACAGTTTTAGGCTACCGCCCGCCGACCGCGTTTGCAACTCGCAAACGCTATGGAAAAAACGAACGTTTCTAAGAATCCTAAACTCGAAATCTCAGTTTTAAGCACAATTCTCGACAACCCCGGAAGAGATTTGTGCCGTGAGCTATCCGACGAATTATTCACGTTTCCATACTCTAAGATATTTCCGGCCATACAAGCACTGGACTCCGGCAAAGCGTTGTCGTTCGTCAATCTAGAACAAGAACTAAAAAAGGCTGGATTGCTCGAAAGTATCGGAGGCACCGGCAAGCTGAAAGACTTGTTGGGCGAGGGCGAGATTCGGATACCAGGTGCAGACTACGAGTATGCCGTCGAGCAATTGCGCGAACTCGCACACAGGAGGGCCGCTATCGAAGTCGGGAATAATCTCATTAAGTCAGCAAGCGACGCGACGCGGGAATTCTCACTAACCGAATGCGGGCGAAAACTAATTGAAGCCGCACGAGAAGCTGCTCCACGAAAGCCTTTTCTCGAATTCCGCACGCCGACGGAATGCCGGGAATGGGAGATGCCAAAGGACTACGTTCTAGCCGGTGATAATCATCTGACGCGTGGAGGAATCTCGGTTGTTGGTGGCGTTCCGGGATGCGGAAAAAGCAGAGCTGCTGTCGCTCTAGCGATTGCAGGCGCAACCGGAGAAGACTGGCTTGGCTTGAAGGTTCACAGCCGATTTAAAACTCTCATCATCCAAGCTGAGAATGGGCCCGCTCGCCTCAAATCAGAATTCTCCGATATTGAATGCCCGGAAGGAGTCAACCTGGACGATTGGGTACGAATTACACCGCAGCCTGATTTTGGCCTCCCATTGCATGAGGCAGACTTCAGAGAAGAGTTGAGGAATCACATCGAGGAACTCAACCCCGGAGTGATCGTATTCGACCCGTGGAACCGGATGGTTCTAGATGACCGGCAAAAGGACTACCGCGCTGCTATTGATTCGATCTACAGTTGCCTTCCAAGCGACCCAAACCGGAAGCCTGCTGTTGTCATTGTCGCCCACCTTCGTAAGCAATCATCTGGAGAAGCTAGAAAGAGAGGCCGGGAGCTACTTCCCGAGCTAAGCGGGTCAGGGATGATTGGAAGTGTAGCGCGGAGCGTTTTCGTTCTTGAACACGCATCACCGGACGACGATGACGACACTGTCGTTTGGACGTGTGCAAAAAATAACGACGGGCGCGAGGGAGGATCAAGCGCGTGGTTTCGTAGAAACGGATTATTCGCTCCGGCGGAAGCCTTCAATCTAGAGGAATTCTTTGAGAGCGGGGGCGGCGGGCGAATCAAAATTGAAGCGGCATCTGTGAAGGATGCTGTCGGGGGCGGAGTAACGAAAAGCCAAGCTGTGAAACGGTTGATTGCTGCGACGGGTTGCAAAGATTCCGCTGCCTACAATGCACTATCCGCCGGTGGACGATTCAAAGGCAATCTGGACGAAACGAGCGAAGGGATTCTGATATGGAAGGATTAGAGAGAATTCGAGTTTCCATTCTTCGAATACCCCATACAGGGACCGGAATGGAAAATATTCCACGAACGATTCCACCGGAATTCCACCGGAATATGAGGATGGAAGTAATTCCATTCCGCTCAGGGTGCGGGGATTTCGTGGAGTGGAATCTGGACGAATCGCGGCCCCGCCGGAAAGACGGACGAAGAAAAGGAGGCGACCCTTCGTAGCCCGCCAGGTTTTACGACATCAGCATTTTTCAGCTTTCGCTCGAACATTTGCAAACATTCCGAGGTTGAACTGAGTGATATTGCCCGTTACGCCCGTTATCAAGCGTTACGTAACGTTATCAGGAGTTACGCCCGACTTCATCGTTTTCACCGGACTCGAATTCGAGCTTTGCCAGAGGGTTTGAGTGAGAGTTTTCAGGTTCAACCTTACCGCAAGCTCCGCGTACAATTACAGGTGCAGTCTTCACGGGAAGTCGCCCCGAATTTGCTGCCGGGACCGCTAAATAATCAACAGCCTCCATTTGCCTCAGAGCGACGCCAATTGCTTACGCAGCTTCTTTGCAGCTCGCGCCAGCTTTTTCAACTTCCTCTTGTTCCCCTTCTTTTTCAGCTTTCGGCTCTTCTTTTTGACTCCGGAGAGCTTCCTCATAATGCGCTTCCTTGCCGTCGCGATCGGATCCTTCACGGTGTCCCGATAGGAAGGCTCATCTTCAAGCTTGGCCTGATCTCGAATCTCCTCAACGATGGTGAGAACCTGCCCCGTCGATAGCTCCTCGTTCGCGGCATGATAGATCCAATCGATTCCCATCTTCGATTTACGTTCTCCACTTGAGGGGTGCAGTTCATAGAACCACATTTGCAGGGAGATCTGCATGTAGTATTCCGGAACGAAATCGGAATCTACGACTGACCCGAGGTAATTCCCATCCACGTAAAACGCGACTTCATCTTCCAAGATCTGAAAAAGAAAGGTCCTCCAGCCCTCGAATGAACCACCCGTCCTAATGACCGGCTCAAACCGTATGGGCGGGAGCACCAGATCATCGGGAAAAGGAATATGCCAGGAAAGGCAATCAAGAAACGGCACGAGAAGCGGATCATTCGGATCATATTTGGGATAATACTCGAAATCCACTTCCGAATACCGATGCCGGTCGTGTGACTCGCTGTTGATCGTATAGAGCGGAGCGCAAACCACCGTGTCGATTGTAGCGCTCTCACTTTCTTCATCACTCCCAGGATCAAAAGTCGTATCGTCATAGAGCTTCGCACGCACCGCATAGGTCCCGCGAAAAAAGCGCTTCGATGTGAAGATCTCACTCTGCCTCGTCGTGTCCCCCTGCCCCGTCGTCGCGCAGCAAAGTCTCAAGATCGTCCGTTGTGGCCCGTCTGGATCCAACACATTGACAGGCTCGCGATCAAAGGAGATCAGGCCAGGATCCCAGTCAGCACCGTTCACCCCCGGATTCCCTGACTCACCGGCATTTCGCGTCTCGCTGCGGAGGTACCAATCACGCTCAGTCAATTTCGCTCGGAGTTGGCTGTTTCCGCTTTCGTCCAGAGTGTCATCGAGGTCGGAGTAGTCGAAGTCGTCGAAGAACTCCCCCCCTTGACGCAAGGCCGAGAGGGTGTCGCGGTACATCGCTTCGATCTCTCGCCCTGAGAGCACGCGGTCGTATATGACCAAATCATCGATGACACCTTCAATCCCTACGTCGATCCCATTCAGGAAACCGGAGTTGCTCGCCCCGAGATACATCGGTCGAGTGTTTGGATAGAAATCATCCACGACTCCCATACTGTCGGACTCGAAAAGAACTCCATTGTGATAGGTTTTCGTCTCTCCGGCCGAATCCCAGGTCGCGGTGATCATTACCCAGCGCGAGAGGAGCGTATCTCGGATTGGCCCCCAGTATGTTCGAAAATCATTGCGCTCAGCCTTGTTCGCGAACTTCGTGGAAGAGCTCGAAATTCCCCATTGGATAAAATTGGATCCGCCGTCACCCCCACCCATAATCGGCCCGTGCCGGTCGATCTTGACCCATAAATTCACGGTCCAGTCAGAATCGTAGTTTAAATACGATTCAAGATTTGGAACCTCCATAAAATCCTGCTCATCAGGATTGAAGTAGTACGCCGATTCGGGGTTTCCGAATCGGTCATCAGTCAAAACAGCACCGTGATTTTCAAGATGAAACCCGTTCCCGCTCGTGTCCGCAGCGTTTCCCTCAAAGAGCCACTGAGCAACGATTCCTGCATCTGAAATCACCACACAGCCGAGCTGGAAGGCAATCAGTGCAGACACCGCGGGCAATCTTCGATTCCGCGATGGAGATTTATTCGCAACCATTAGTGAAATGTAATTTCGGTACGGATTCTGTCAATCCGGCAGATCATTATCAGAGCGCATATCGATCTTCCGCCCGGGATACCCATGAAACTGCCCCCCTCTATTTTGACACGAGCTGACTATTCGGAACATAGCGCGTTCAAATCGTCGTCAGTCAGTTCCTGTTGTATTCCCCCCACGCATCGACCGTCCTCCTTTCGAGCGGAATCGTAATCACCGGATTGATACAGAGAATGTGGGCGGGCCAGGTTCCAGGTCACGATCGAGAGCATGGAGTTGACCTGATCTCGGGAGACCTAGCAACATCACTAGACGGAAGGCATTGTGTGTGATAGGTGACCTAGTGGCTAGAGCATAAGGATTGCTCTTTGCTTTCGTAGCAACCGCTTTCGCTTCTTCGATTCCTTCGATTTGCTGATCCTTGAATTCAGTCGAAGAGACTGTTCTACGGTCCTTGAGACCTCGCGCTTTATCTCGTCAGGGTATCGATCCCACTTCCAAAATATTGCAAAATTTTGCCCAAATTTGGATCCTAATCGGTCTAAATAGTCAATATCATACCGGCGATAGGTCAGTCGCCACTCCCCCCCCTCCAAATTCGGAGGATTGGTCTCCATCTTGAATCTTTCTCGCGGAATGTAGGATCCCTCGAAAACCCTGGCAAAATAGTCCAAGTCTTGGCTGGCGCTAGTCCTCCATTTCACAGTGGAGTCACTTGCCTCAATCAGATCCCAATAGCCTTCTCGTGGTCCACCCGCTGGTGGACCGGTCTCGAGAAATCCGCCTGAAAAATCTGCCGACCTTGCCATATTAGTCAGTGCAGTGACCAGAACACCACGTTGGAGTTTTAGCAACATTCTGATTTTTCGTGAAGATCTCTGCTTTGTAAGTAATCTATTGATTTCCACCGCCCCGAGCAAACTGCTTTGCGCCGGAGCATTGATAGAAGTGGGGACTGCTTCCCAGATCCAGCACGCTGCGTTCAGAGTAATGCCCGATGTTACGTCCGTGTTCCCTTCGGAATCGAACCTAAGATACTCGAATCGCCATTTCCCCCCTTCGATGGAAGGGGGCCTCGTTTCGTTAATAAACGATGAGGTCGGGACGTTGGAATCACCTGTATCAAATCCATATTCGGGAACGAGAGCGTCGGCTATTGAGGTTCTCCACTTCACTCGTGTTTCCGAAATATCAACAAGTTGCCATCGCGTCACGTAGGATGAACTGGATGTGGGGACGCTGACACGCCCGGGATCGGAATCGATTGCAAGATCGAAGTCGAGAGCGGAGAGGCTGGAAACGATTGTCAGGACAAAGAAAATGGGCAGGAGCCACCTGATCAAGTTTCGTGGGAGAGTGCCGAACGTGGGGAATCTCTCTTGATGAGGATGACGAACATCCATGGTTCGTGATTCGGGATAGGTGGGTGAAAATAACGAATACATAGTATGAGAGATGAGAGACTCGGAGCAGTGGGGAACATTTGCCAAACCGATGATTATTTTCTAGCGACACATTAAAGCTAATCAAATTGAAATTGCCGCCTCAACTGCTCGAAATCGAGTGGAATCCAACGGATCTAATTTTTCTTCTATCAGGATTCCTCGGAGTCAGGGGAATCTTTCCCTTCCTCCTCACGTGCTTGAGCAAGTGCCGAGGCCACAATTCCAGATGGAACTGCAACAACGCCAAGACCAACGGCAAGAACTAAGAAAGTGAAAAACCGTCCCCCTCCAGTTACCGGATAAACGTCTCCGTATCCGACGGTGGTCAAAGTAGCGGCAGCCCACCAGAGCCCATCAAAAACGGATGCGAATACCTCGGGTTGTTCCTTGTGTTCAAAAAAGTAGATTCCAACTCCAGCCAAGTAGAGAAGAATTGCGGCCGTCATGCCGAAGAGAATCAATTCTTCCCGTGATATGAGGAAGGCACGGTGGATGCGCTTCATTGCACTGCTGTAACGAACCAGCTTCAGAACTCGAAACAACCTGAGAAGTCGCAAGACTCGCAGAGATCTCAGATCAAGACTTAAGCCGATAAAGAATGGGAGGATGGCGATTAGGTCCACAACTCCGAAGAAGCCAAGGACGTATCGGCGCCGTGGACGGGAGAAGGTTGCTCGGATGAGATACTCGATCGAAAAGACTGCGATGCTGAATATCTCAAAGGAATCGACGATGAACCTTTGAGAATCAGAGAGATTAGGCAACGTCCCAAAAGCAAAGTCGAGGAGGCTAAGTAGGATGACCGCTTGGAAAAAAAATTCCCACTTCCCAAAAGTCACTTGCCCGCTCTCGTCTCGAATTATCATTTGGAGAAATGAGCTCAGATCAAATCAAGATAAAGCCCATTCAAATGACAGTTGCATGATTCCTCACGATTGCCGCGCTTATTTGTTGTCCTCCACAGCATCCCAAAAGTCAGACTCATGGACGATCACAATATTGTGACCCTGCTTTCTCATATTTGCAGCTTTTTCGACTTTTCGTCCATATCGAGAGAACGCCCAACAAGGATTTCCAGCACTTCCTATTACGAGGAACTCAGTCTCATTGGTGAGGTTGGGTAGCACCCTCCCTCCTAAATCAATTACTTGTTTCTCAATTTCCTTTTTCGTTCCCTTAGCTGAAGTGCCGGTAAAGGTGAATTTGCGCGCATCAAAGTCGATTTCCGGGCAATTCGAACAAATTGCAGGGAGCGTTTTCTCTTTTAGTGCTCCAGCTTTCACCCTTTCGGATTCCGCTCGAACCTTCTTTGCAAACGAGTATTCAATGAAATCTTCGAAGAAGTCCCGTAGAAGAACCTGTTCTTCCGAATCGATTTCGCCATCAGCCAAGACCGTCAATAAGAGAGAGTCAAGTTCATCATAGGGGTAGGTGCCCTTCAAATAATCATTGTTATTTATCCACCGCTGGATCTGCGTTGCTTCTTCCAAGGAAACGTGCCCGTCCGCCATCACACCATGAAGCATGCCCTGTAAACTCTGAATCTCATTTGTGATTTCATCATAATACTCGCTGCCTGGAGAAATGTTTTTACACAACCAAAGAAGTTCATCGAGTTCATCCGAATCCAAAATGCCATCTTTCAGCATCTGGTCGAGTCGGGGCACAAGTTCATCAAACGGTGCTCTATTCGCAATCTCCCGATATTGATTGCACCAATTTAAAACCTCGGCGACTTCTGCAGCATTCAATTCGTCGTCGATGGCCACGCCTCGGAGCATTCCTGTAAGAGTATGGACAGCTTTATCAACTGTTTGCCGTTTCGTGAAGTGCCTGTAATTGTCGTGGTTCGGGTGATCGATACTCATTGAATTTGCATTTAGAAGCGATTCCATTTTCTGCAAGACTAAATTCTGGAAAGCGTTTACCGAGACTCTTTGCCTGCGTGAACTAAAAGGCAGGCGATGCGGTCTCCGAAATCTATTTAGAAATTATCTTCAATAGCTGCAAATGAATCACAAGGGCCGGTTCGCTGGTATTCGCTTTCTCAATTTCAGCCAAACTAGCGCCCCAACAAAATTCCTTGAATAAGGAAACCACAATTAGTAATAGACTGCTAGGAATAAACAGGAATACTCCCCAAATTTGGCCAGCGATCGAACCTCAAATTAGACTTAAAACATGGCAAGACGTCGCGGATTTCTAGCAGAGCTTCAACATCAGGCGAAGCAGGCACAACTCGAACAGGCTCGTGCGCAGCGAGAAGCCGAGCGAGAATATTTGGCTGCGGTGAAACACTCGGAACAATTGCGCAAAGAGGACGCAAGGCTCAAAGCTCAATTAGAACGAGCTCAAGAGGCAGAACGCAAACAGCTTGAGAAGGAAGCCAAAGCTGCGCACCTCGAAGCGAAATTGGCTGAGGTTGACGAGCTGAATTTGAAGCTGGCAGAAGATTATGACCAGATCGACTCACTTCTTGAGGCTACGCTTCATGTTGATGACTACGTTGACCTCAATGAACTGAAAAAGGCAGCCAACCATCCTCCATTCATGTCCAAATATGCGGCTCCCATTCCGCCGCCTCTTGAGATTCCTGATCCGCCGGAGCCGCATTTCAACCCGCCAGCGCCACCCAAAGGCATTCGAGCTTTGCTGGGGAAAGAGAAGCACGAGGGGGCCGTTACTCTGGCTCGTTATAAACACGGGAGCGCTGTCGAAAAGTGGAAGCAAAAAATCGTCGAAAACGCAGCAATCTTCGAAGGTCGGGTGCAAGCGCATGCAGTTCAAGAGGGCGAGCGCTTAGCCGCACTTGATGCTGCGCGGGTAAATTACGAAAATGAGTGCGCAGCCAGGGAGGCCGATGTGGCACTTCACAATGAAGAAGTCGATCAACTGATCAATAATTTGGAATACGGCGTCGTTGACTCCATCCACGAATACGTGACAATTGTTCTCTCGAACTCCGTCTACCCATCCTGCTTTCGAGTTGGCTACGACTTTGTATTCGCCCCTGAAACAGCAGAGCTGGAATTGAGAGTATTGGTGCCTGGACCAAGCAAGCTGCCTACCACTAAGGCATACAAATATACGAAGTCTTCCGACGAAATTAGTTCTACCGAACTGTCTCAGAAAGCCTGCAAAGATCGATACGCCAGTGCTGTCCACCAAGTGGCAATCCGCTCACTGCACGAAATTTTTGAAGCAGATCGGAGGGGATTGATAAAAACGATTTCTTTGGAAGTGGGTACTGAGACGATTAATCCAGCAACAGGAAAGGAGGATTACGTCCTGTTTGTGGCAACTGGTGCGGAGCGGGAGGCATTTCTCAGTTTTGATCTATCCTGTGTCGTCCCGTCTGCAACCCTCGAACATTTGGGCGCGTCAGTTTCAAAAAACCCATACGCGCTCGTGCCTACAGAAGCGACGGGAGTCCGCCGCTCATGAGTGAAGACGGGTTGGTTTTTAATCCTCCGCCTGGCTGGCCTATACCGCCCGATGGATGGGTGCCCCCAAATGGCTGGACACCAAATCCCGATTGGCCTGCTGCTCCTGAAGGCTGGGAACTCTGGCTTCCGTCGAAGGATGCTGAACCCGACATCCCGACGACGAATGCTGAACCAGAGATCCCGACGGCGAATGCCATAGAGAGCGACTCACAAGATGAAGTAATCACTACGCCCGACACCAGAATAGCGATGTTAGAGGCGGAGAACGCTGCTTTGCATACCCGACTGGAATCAATGAGCGACGGTAACGATCTTGTCATTCTGAATGATGAAATTGTTCTTCAAAGCGTCGGAATCTATCGCTACCACCATCCGCTTGAGAACGCGGCATCCTATCGAGAACGGCTAGAGGTCTTGAGCGGTAGGATTTCTGATTGTGTGAAAGCGGGGGCAGCGATCGAGAAGTCAAATATGTTCACCTTTGACAACTCCTTGGCGAAAGGTCGGAAGATGACCCAGGATTTGGCAAAATTGATGCTTCGAGCTTACAACGCCGAGGTGGACAACTGCTTGCGGTCACTCAAGGCAGGTAATGTTGTTACCGCAAAGAAACGGATCGAGGTTTCCCGGAAGGCAATCGCAAAACTTGGAGCCATGATGGAAATGCGGATCAGCGAAGCGTTCCATCGCATGCGGATTGAAGAAGTCGAGTTAGCCGCTGACTTTCTGATGAAGAAACAGGTAGAGCGTGAGGAGGCCCGAGAAGAGCGTGCTCGGCTCCGAGAGGAGAAGAAAGTCGCTGCGGAGCTCGCAGCCGAACGCGAGCGTTTGGACAAAGAGCGGAGTCATATTGAGAACGCACTCAAGTTGCTTCGTGAACAGGGTGAGTCCGATGCTGAATTGGAAGGAAGATTGTCGGCGCTCGACGACGCGATTGCCCAGAACGACTATCGGGCTGCGAATGTCCGCGCCGGCTACGTTTACGTGATCTCAAACCAAGGGGCGTTTGGGGCGAATGTGATCAAGATTGGTCTCACTCGTCGTCTGGAGCCTATCGAACGGGTGAATGAGCTTGGTGGCGCTTCGGTTCCGTTTCGGTTTGATGTCCATGCGCTATATTTCTCCGAAGATGCAGTCACGTTGGAGACTGAATTACATCAGCACTTTTCTGACTGTCGGGTCAACCTTGCGAATTCTCGAAAAGAGTTCTTCTTCGTAAGCCCCTCAGAGGTAAGGGAAGTCCTGGAGGCCAAAGTTGGGAATCTGCTCGAGTTCAATGAGCGAGCGGAATCTACCGAATACTTGCAGAGCGTTGGGCAATGGAAGGTTAAGCCAACGAGCTTGGCACCCGTCCCGGTTTCTCAGTTGAGTCAATCAGGGGGCACACCAATCTGATGCAGAGCTCTAGTTTTGAAATGCTCACTTTTTCGGGATCAGGTCAACCCGGCTCAAGAATTTGGATTGGTATGGGCCGGTCAGGTAAGCCAACTGAAAATGTGGAACAGCGACGCCTATCAGACGCTTTTTTGGAAACGCCTTCATAGGCTAACTTAAGCTTGGAATGTTCCCCGAGATCCCATTGCGCGAGAGCAGTTAGAATTTGCAGGCGAATCACAAGCGCCGGCTCGCTGGTCCGCTCTTCCGGCGGTAGTTCCTCCGTTGCCTCCCAAGCGTCAGAGAACATTC
>JARGOD010000115.1 GCA_029210205.1 Verrucomicrobiales bacterium
GACTTAAAATCCGTTGGCCTTCGGGCCGTGCGGGTTCAAGTCCCGCCGTCGGTATCTTTGCTAATCAACAAGTTACGAAGGTTGTTTTAAACTCTCGTTTCTTCTTTCATTGTTAGCGTCGGACACAATCCGGACACTTTCAACAGCTATTGATCGGCAATGGTGTTTTTTTGATCATGTTATTTGAGCGAGCATGGTTCAAAATGAAGCACCAATCCTTGTGTCCCCCAGTTCAAATCTGGGTCGAGCCACCTTCCTCCTTGGGGGAAAAAAAGGTGGTAGAAAGTTTTTCGAAAACAGTCAACTGGCACTCTTACCTCTTTGATGACATCAAAGAAAAGGGTTCTTGAAAGCCTCCAGAAGGTTATCGACTATCTGGGGGAGAGTGAAAATGCAGACTTTACGGCTTCAACCACAGCAGCTCAGTCGGGGCATATTTTCAGGGATTTGGAGATTATCAAGAGCCACCTTGAATTGGAAAGAGGAGGAGATTTTATCGAGGTCAGGTGGTATGCAGAGGACGTTTTAGCTCGACGACCGGATTTGTCCAGTGAGCAGGCGATGAGAGTTTTGGGAGCGGTGGAATCGGACCATGATTCAGATGTCGGGATCAACTTGGATGTGATTGAGTTTTGGGCAAATGAGCTCTTCGCTAAGACTGTGGTGCATGAAGAAATGGGCAGGAGAGTATGGGTGTCACAGGAAATGGCTCTTTTGGAAAAATTGATGGATGTGATTCCCGAGTTAGAACAGTGGCTTGAAAACCACGACGGATCTGAATTGATCAAGCTGGCGGCCACGGGGTATGAGGATCTCACGGTTGAGTTGCTTGAACGAAATGGCGAGGAGGCGAGAATTAGCCTGGGTCATTACCGAATGAACGCGGAGGGAAAATTTGTTTCGGATCCGTCGGTCATTATTGAGTTGAACCTGGAGAGAAAAATGGCTCAGACAGTGCGATTAGAAAGCGATGGGAAGTGTTGGTGGAATGCGTTGAGAGAACCAGGTTGCGATCAATCGCTTTTTGCGCAGCTAAATTGTTTTTTAGATGACTGGCTTGATACGATTCAGGAGCTTGGTTATGAGCAGAAACCCGAGCAGCGTCTTGAGCTTGGGCTGTGACGAAGCTGAGGGCGAACCCACTTACAAGACACCACATGAAAGGCGCGAGGGTGAACCGGCACCTGTGTCTTGATTTCAAGAGATGAAAGGGAACTGGAAGGGGATTGACGCAGGAATCCGCCGCCGATAGACGAGTCAAAGTGCTGGCGAGATACCTGAAAACCACCCTCCCCCTCAGGAGGTTATGAAGATTTGCAATTTCACCCGGAAAGTCTTTCCAGATACTTTTTCCGATAAATCGGCAACTCGCCCGATTTCAATTGAGTAGGTATGATTCCGATCACGCTGTTTTTGATCAGGCAATGAGGAAAGGGCGAGGGAATGGTTCAGTGGTGAACCCAGTACCTAAACTTTTATGGATCCCTTCTCCATTTTTTTGATTTGATCATCCGAAGAGCTTTTTCACAGTCTATACGGTTGTGATAGCTCTCGGAGGAGACGCAAAGGATTTTGCCGTTAGGAGCCTTAATTCGCCAACGATACTCTCCATTTAAATCCAGGTACACTTTTACTAACAGGGGCCTGTCAGGTATACCCTCATCTAAGAGCCTGTTTAATTCATCCAGTTGCTGACTCATACTATATGTTGGTAGTTATTATCTTAATACCACAAGATGTAGTGTTTTGTGTTTCCAGGCAAATCAAAAATATTAGGATTTCTTAAAGTTATGACCTGTATTTCATATGAAAATTATGGTTTTAACAAATCTCATAAGGCAATTCTGATTTCGCCACGACCGGAGGTGGAGGGAGGCAGTAATAGCGTTGAAGGGGGAAGACCACCTATCCTGATTCATCCTCCCAGATTCGTGCGCACGGGTCTCAATTTGATGAATGATTTTCCAGACTTTAATTCTCCTCTATTTTTGAGCTTGCTTGCGAAAATCTAACTTCCGTATACTTTTTAAATTTGCCCTCAAAAATTAAGCAAGCGTAAATATCAACAGGCTGTTGAGATTTTCTAAAAGTCACTTAGAAGCTCTTGAGCAAATGTCACTAACTCATCACCAAGCCAAATACTTGGCCCACGAGCTAACCCGCCGCTGGTCTTCGGATAGTGTTGGGAAGCTCGCCGTTGCCGTGGCTGGTGCACAGGTGGATCTCAATCCGCACCAGGTCGATGCAGCTCTTTTCGCCTTCAAGTCACCTTTTTCAAATGGAGCCCTTCTTGCAGATGAGGTAGGACTGGGAAAAACCATCGAAGCCGGAATCCTTGTTTCGCAGCGCTGGGCAGAGCGAAAGCGTCGCATTCTCATCATTACTCCCTCGAATCTCCGGAAACAGTGGCATCAGGAACTGGCTGAAAAGTTTTTTCTTCCGGCCACAATTCTCGAAGCCCGCTCATATAAACAGGCACTCAAAGCAGGAAAGTCCAATCCTTTCCAGCCAGACGCCCCAAACCTTGTTATCTGCTCTTACCACTTCGCGCGGAACAAAGCTGAAGATGTCGTCGCCACTCCTTGGGATCTCGTCGTCATCGACGAAGCGCACCGCTTGAGAAACGTCTATAAAACCTCAAACGTCATCGCCAACACTCTGAAGATGGCGCTCAAAGGCCGTCCAAAGGTGTTGTTGACCGCGACGCCTCTTCAGAACTCCCTCCTCGAACTGTACGGCCTTGTCTCTTTTATCGACGAACACGCCTTTGGAGATTTGAAAAGCTTCCGCCAACAGTTTGCCAATCTCAGTCAAGACGGCACCTTCGATGCGCTCAAAGCTCGCTTGGCACCGCTCTGCCACCGTACCCTGCGCCGTCAAGTCACCCAATACGTGCCTTACACCGCTCGTCATGCCCTGGTCGAGGAGTTTACCCCGGAGGAAAGCGAGGATCAACTCTACCACCTCGTCTCAGACTACCTCGGTCGCGACAACCTCTTCGCCCTTCCCCCCGCCCAGCGCACCCTCATGACCCTGGTCCTGCGGAAGCTGCTGGCCTCGTCGACTTTCGCCATCGCCGGAGCCCTGCAAACCATGGCTCGGCGTCTGAGGCGTGACCTTGTCGAACAGGAAAGTCTCTCGCTCGTCGATGAATTGGACGAGGACTACGAATCACTCGACGAAACCGCCGAGGAATGGAGCGAGGACGAAGTCGGTGAACTTCTCTCCAAGGATGACTGCGAGGCCCTTGCCGCCGAAATATCCGAACTCGAAGCCTTCGCCGAACTCGCCACTTCAATCTCCAACAACGCCAAAGGCCAAGCACTTCTTCGCGCGCTAAAAGTTGCCTTCGACAAGGTTTCCGGACTGAAGGCCGCTGAAAAGGCCATCATCTTCACCGAGTCCCGACGCACCCAGGATTATCTCCTCCGCCTCCTCTCCGAAAGTGAGTGGGGCGATGGCATCGTCCTTTTTAACGGAAGCAACAACGACCCGCGCTCGAAGGAGATTTACGAGGGCTGGAAAATCGTGCATGAGGGCAGCGACCGTGTCACTGGTTCCCGCACCGCCGATATGCGCTCTGCCCTCGTCGATTACTTCCGCGACGAAGGGCGTATCATGATCGCCACCGAGGCGGGGGCTGAGGGCATCAACCTCCAGTTCTGCTCCCTTGTCATCAACTACGACCTCCCTTGGAATCCGCAGCGTGTTGAACAGCGCATCGGCCGCTGCCACCGCTACGGCCAAAAGCACGACGTGGTCGTAGTCAACTTCCTCAACAAGAAAAACGCCGCGGACCAACGCGTTTACGAACTCCTCGCTGAGAAATTCCATCTTTTTGAGGGCGTCTTCGGAGCCAGTGACGAGGTCCTCGGGGCCATCGGCTCGGGTGTCGATTTCGAGAAACGCATCGCCTCCATCTATCAGCAATGCCGCCAGCCGGAGGAGATAAAAGAAGCCTTCGACACCCTGCAATTGGAACTGAGCTTCGAGATCAACGAAGCCATGACCACCACCCGTAAGAAGCTCCTCGAGCACTTCGACGATGAGGTCCGCGAAAAGCTCAGAATCCGCGATGAAGATTCGAAGGCCATCCTCGGCCAGTTCGAACGCCAACTCATCCGCCTCACCCGGCATGAACTGAAGGGTCACGCCGAGTTTCAGGGCGAGGGCTCCTTCCGCCTCCTTACAGCGCCCTTTCCCGAGATCGCGGGCAAGACGCCCATCGGCCTCTATGAGCTTCCTCGCCGCTCCGGTGAAGCCCACCTCTACCGTCTCGGACACCCCTTGGCCGATGCGGTCATCCGCACCGCCAAGGAGCGTGTACTCAATCCTGCCGAGATCGCTTTCAGCTATGAGGCCCATGACGGAAAGGTCACCATCATCGAACCCTTCATTGGTCAATCGGGCTGGCTTGCAGCATCCCGTTACACCGTCGATTCCCTCGACCAAACCGAGGACTACCTCATCCTCGCCGCCCACACCGATGCAGGCAACTCCCTAGACGAGGAAACCGCCCGCCGCCTCCTCTCGCTACCGGGCCATCACCTTCACGACCTCACCGAGCCCACTCCACACAGCCTCGACGAAATCGCCCGCAAGGAGCAGGCCCGAATTAACCGCGACATCTCCGAACGGAATGCCGAGTTCTTCGAAGCCGAGGCCACCAAGCTCGACAACTGGGCCGACGATCTGAAGGTCGGCCTCGAACGGGAGATCAAGGACATCGATCGCCAGATCAAGGAAGCCCGTCGCGCCTCCGCCGCCGCCCTCACCCTCGAAGAAAAGCTGGCCGGGCAAAAACAAATCAAAGCCCTCGAATCCCACCGCAAGGAACGCCGCCGCTCACTCTTCGACGCACAAGACGAGATCGACAACAATCGCGAGCGCCTGATCGAAAAGATCGAAGGAAAACTGAAATCCGAGTCTTCCGAGGAAGATCTCTTCACCATCCGCTGGAACCTTGAATGAGCACCGAACGCCCAATAGAGATCGAGCATCTGCCGCTGCGGCTCCATCAAGACTTTGATGGATTGATCACCCCGGTCACGCAAGCCGATCCGGATCATGTGGAGACTAATTTTTGCAGTCGTGCGCTTGCCGCCTTCACTATTCATCGAGTCACCGGTTGTTCTCTTCAGGATGCAGCGGATTCTTTGGTTGATGGTGGAAACGACGGTGGGATCGATGCGGTTTACTACTCTGCCAACTCAAACACCCTGTGGTGCGTTCAATCCAAGTTCACGACCGACGGGAAGAGCGAACCCGGCCTCCATGAAGTCACCCGTTTCTCAACTGGCCTAGACGCCTTGCTTCGCGGAGACTTCCAGGAACTCCGAGGAAATCCCGCTTGGGTGGCAAAGCTACCCTACATCGAACACCTGATGAATGGAGGCACCTTGTCCGTTCGCGCGGCATTGGTGTATTCGGGGATCCGTCTGGTTTCAGATGATCGCAGGCGCTTATTCGAGTCCCTAAAGACTCGCCACTCTCCCGACGATGAATATTTCAGGTTCGAGGCTTTCAACCTGACGACCGTCCACGACTGGATCGTTGGGGCCGCCGAAAATCGAACCGTAGATGAAGTCGCGCTCTGCATCCGGAAACCCGGCTGGCTTAGGAAGCCACACGAAGTCGTTTACGGATTGATCCCTCTGGCTGATCTAGTGGCACTTTGCTCCATCCACGGCGAACGAATCGTCGCATCCAATATCCGGCGATACAAAGGAAGCACAGAAGTCAACGAGGAGATAGCAAGCACGATTCGAGACGATCCAAGCAGCTTTCTTTATCTCAACAACGGCCTCACCGCTTACTGCGACCGGCTTGAGGTCAGGGGCACGGACCGGGGGAATGCGGAACAGAAGAACATCAAGGCCTTCGGATTTTCCATCGTCAATGGTGCCCAAACTCTTGGGACCTTGTCCAAGACCTGCACACCTGGTCCTGCGCCAGAGGGACTTGCCTTCATCCGCGTTATTTCCATGGAGCGCTGCGATGACGACCGGGCATTTGCCGAAAGAATCACCCGCTGCACCAACACCCAAAACGAAATTCTCGCCCGCGATTATGTTGCGCTTGATCCGGAGCAGGAACGGATCGCGAATCAGCTCAGCCCGTCTAGCATCACTTACCATTACAAGATCTCCGACGATGCAATTCCTCAGGACGCATTTAATTTCAGCATTTTGGAATCCACCACGGCCGCAGCCTGCATGCTTCAGGGCAACTCTGCTCCTGAGTTCGTGACCCGAATTTTGAGCAACCGGAAATCGCTTTGGGACACGGAGATTCCTTCGGGTGAGACGATCAGCCGGTATTCGCGTGTCTTCGCTTCTTCGCTTTCAGCACGCAGCCTTTGGAGGGCCGTGCAGGCACAGCGGATCGTTCTCGACAAGTTCCGCGAGTTCGCCCGAGCCGAGCCAGCCCGCAAGGCATTCTTTGAAAACGGGCGTTGGCAGATCCTCAATTTGATTTTCTTTCGTATCAAACCCGAATCCGGAGATGCCACTTCGCTGTCTGCCGATGAGATCGCCGGTTTTTCGGACGCCGCGCTCACCGTATCCGAAGAAGTTTGGAGTGCCTGCCGATCGCTCGGTCACGTCTCAGTTGCCCAAGGGGGCGGCTACACTTTCCCCCGCCACCTTCGATCGGTCTTCTGCGATCCCGCGGATTGCCGCCGCATCCGGGGTGAAGTTCTGCGGAATCCAAACCACCAGAATGCGGCTTTGCCGGAGAATGAATCTCAAATCCCGAACGCCGAAGTATGAGCCACGATCCTTCTGATCCAATTGAGGAGTTCGATCAAGTCACGTTTGAGCTTGCATCCGGCGACCAGGTTAAAGTAGGTATCGGAGTTTTTTGGTGCAAGCGGTATGAATACGATCCGACTCAAGGGCAGAAGCCTTTCCAGTATTTCGCGATCCGCTTCTACACAAACGAGAATAATCACTCTCGCCGGCTAAAACAGTTTCATCAGCTACAATCGAACAAAGACTTCGAGCGTCGCCATTCAGGCAAGATTCTTGCCTGGCTTGTTGACCATGCTAATTCCCGGGAATGTTTCGATCATGATAACACCGATGACTTCCTCGAACTGTTCGAGTCCGTGCTTGATAAAATTCACGCTGAAGACGAAGACATGATTGAGCATTTGGAACGCCTCCCTTCGTTCACCGTTCCAGCTGCATTTGATCGAGTTGACGATTCGATTTTTACGGATCAAAGCGACCCTGAAATAGATTAAATCTTATGCCATCCAAGAAACAAAAACTCGAACTTACCTGGATCGGGAAGGAGAACCGGCCGAAGCTGGAGCCTCGGATTCTGGTAGAGGATCAGGAAAAGTCTTACCATGCCCCGCATCGCGTCGGAGAGAATGACCTCTTCGATAATAAGTTGATCTTCGGCGACAATCTGCTCGCCCTAAAAGCGCTGGAGCAGGATTACGCGGGGAAGGTGAAGTGTATTTATATTGATCCGCCGTTCAATACAGGGCAAGCCTTTGAACACTATGAAGATGGAATCGAGCATTCAATTTGGTTGTCGCTCATGCGGGACCGCCTCACTATTTTAAGTCGTCTTCTATCGGGCGACGGTTCGATTTGGGTTCACTGCAATGACGATGAACAAGCCTATCTCAAGGTAACGATGGATGAAATCTTCGGGCGGCAGAACTTTGTAACATGTTTTATTTGGCGAAAGGTCGACAGTCCTAATGATAATAAAGTAGCTGTTACGCCTGATCATGAGTATTTAATTTGTTACTTCAAAGATAGATCAAAGGGGCGATTCCGGCAGAAGCCCGATAAGAGTTTGATCGAAGCTTATACACTTCGGGATAGAGATGGAAATCCATGCCGCGACCGACTTCTGAAGAAGAATGGAAAAAATAGTCTTCGGTCTGATCGTCCTTCTATGTTTTTCCCAATCAAGGCACCTGATGGGACTGAAGTGTTACCTATTCATGATGACGGCAGGGAAGCGCGTTGGGCTGCTGGACAGGCAAAGGTTAACGAGTTGACATCTCAAAAACTGTTGATATGGAAAGAGCGAATTCGGGATGGAGAAAACGTATGGGTTCCCTATACTCGTGAATACCCTCCTGAAAGTCCTTCTCGGCCTTTTCCAACAATATGGGCGGATGTGCATACAACTCGACAAGCAAAGGCTCATCTGAAGAAAGCGATTGGCGCTGAAAACGAATTCGACACACCTAAGCCGGAGGATCTGCTTAAACGGGTAGTTTTTATAGCCACCAACCCAGGCGATCTTGTCCTCGACTCCTTCCTTGGCTCTGGCACCATGGCAGCTGTTGCCCACAAAATGGGGCGACATTGGATTGGAATCGAGCTAGGAGAGCATTGCCACACCCACTGCATCCCGCGTCTGAAGAAAGTCATCGATGGCGAAGACGCTGGTGGCATCACCAAGGCGGTCGATTGGAAGGGCGGTGGCGGCTTCCGCTACTACAAGCTCGCGCCCTCTCTGCTGGAAAAGGACAAGTGGGACAACTGGGTGATCAGCAAGGACTACAACGCCGCCATGCTGGCCGAAGCAGTCTGCAAGCTGGAAGGTTTCACTTACGCCCCGAGCGACAACCTCTACTGGCAGCACGGCCACTCTACCGAGCAGGATTTCATCTATGTCACGACTGCAAGCCTCAAGCACGTCCAGCTTCAGCAGCTGAGCGAAGAAGTTGGCTCGGACCGTAGCCTGCTCGTGGTGTGCACCTCCTTTCGCGGCACAAAAGAGGGCTACCCAAACCTGACTGTGAAAAAGATTCCCAAAGCCGTCCTCACGCGCTGCGAATGGGGCAAAGACGATTACAGCCTGCGGGTTGAGAATCTACCTAAACCGCCACTAAAACCCGGCCAAATGGAACTGTTTGATCAGGAATCAATTGAATCATGAACCGCCACGTAAATGCCATATCGGGACGATTGAGTCTCCGTCCACCTCAGCGTCATTCCCTGGAGATTCTCGATCGGATCACCGAGATTGTTCCACCCGACAAGTCCGTCTCGGTTGCAGAGGCTTTGTCGCGCATCCAGAGTGAGTATCCCTCGGTCACCGACTTCGAACGTGAGTTTCCGTCATTGTGCTTCGCTCTCGCCACTGGGGTCGGGAAAACCCGTCTAATGGGAGCCTTTGTGACCTACTTACACCTTGCCCACAGGATCAACAACTTCTTCATCCTCGCTCCGAATTTGACCATCTATAACAAGCTTATCGCCGACTTCACGCCCAACACACCGAAGTATGTCTTCAAGGGTATAGCCGAGTTTGCTCAGGAAGCCCCTGAGATTATTACGGGCGATGACTACGAGTCCAAGGCGGGCACGCTTTTTGACCAAGTCCTCCGCTGCAAGATTAACATTTTCAACATCAGCAAAATTGATTCAGAAGTTCGCGGCGGTAAAGCACCTAAAATTAAACGCCTTTCGGAATACATCGGGGAAAGTTACTTCGAATACCTGGCAGCGCTGCCCGACCTTGTCCTTCTCATGGACGAGTCTCACCGCTATCGAGCCAAAGCGGGTCTTCGGGCGATTAACGAATTGAAGCCAGTCCTCGGGTTGGAGCTGACGGCAACACCGTTTGTTGAATCCGCGAAGGGGGCGATTCCCTTCAACAACGTGATCTACGACTATGCGCTAGGAAGGGCGATCGCGGATGGCTTTGTGAAAGAACCCGCCGTGGTGGCGCGCAAGAACTTTAATCCGGACGGCATGACCAAGGAGGCTATTGAGGAGCTGAAACTCTCCGACGGGGTCCGTCTCCACGAGCAAACCAAGGTCCAACTTGAAACTTACGCCCGCGAAACCAATCGCGAAATCGTCAAACCTTTCGTCCTCGTCATCGCCCGCGATACGACTCACGCTGGCCAACTCAAGACTTTAATCGAATCGGACGATTTTTTTGAGGGTCGCTACCGGGAGAAAGTCATTCAGGTGGATTCCAGCAGTACTGGAGCGGCGGAAGATGAAATGATTGATCGTTTGCTTAAAGTCGAGCACACCGATGAGCCGACGGAGATTGTGATCCACGTCAACATGCTTAAGGAGGGCTGGGATGTCACAAACCTCTATACGATAATTCCACTTCGTGCTGCCAACGCTCGCATTCTCATCGAGCAATCCATCGGTCGCGGACTCCGCCTGCCGTATGGCAAGCGAGTCGGCGTCACGGCAGTCGACCGTCTGAGTATTGTAGCTCATGATAAATTCCAGGAGATCGTTGACGAGGCGAATCGCCCGGATTCGCAGATCCACATGCAGACTGTCGTTCTCGATCCGGATGAAATTGAGAAGAAGACGAAAACGGTAGTCTCCCAAAGTACGTTAGCCAGCCAACTCGGCAATGTGCCGGCGCAGGTCACTACAGCCACCAATGTTGCCCCATCACTGGAAACGGCAGTGTTCACGACACCCGAGGAACAGCAAGTGGCGCAGGCGGCCTACACCGCCATCAAGAAGTTAGAAAGTCAGCCTGGCCGTGTCCCAACTTCGAGCTATCTCTCCAGCGCGGAAATTCAATCAGTCGTGGTGCAGGAGGTTTCTGCATCCCTGACTCCGATTCAGATGGAGATGGAAGGCGTTTTAGAGAAACCGGATATCGCAGCAATCGTGAAGAAGACTGCTGAGCTGGTCCTCCAGAAAACCATTAACATTCCGCGGATAATAGTCGTGCCGAAAGGAGACGTTGAATCAGGTTTCAAGACGTTCAATTTGAAACTCTCAGGTTTGAATTTTCAGCCAATTTCAGATGAGCTTTGGCGGCAAGTCCTTAGGACCGGTGAAGTGGAAGTGATCGGACTCGGTATAGGAGGCGTCAAAGAAAAACGCTTGGAAAACTACGTTGTCAGCGGTTTGGTAGACTTCGACGACATAGATTACGAAAGGCACGCAGACCTACTCTACGAGCTGGCCAGCCAAACCGTGGAACATTTCAAGGGCTACCTCTCCGAAGAAGAAGCAGGAAAGGTACTATGGCGGCACCAAAAGGAAATCGCCGCTTTTATCCATGCCCAAATGCAAGAGCATTACTGGGAAGATGAAAATGTGGAATACGATGTAGTGATCAGCAGAGGGTTCACAGAGTTGAAATCGAGCGCATACACGACTTCAGCGAGCGACGATCCGTTGGATTTCAAGGTGTCTCCCAAGGACAAGAGTAACATGGCGAAGTATCTCTTTGGCGGATTTAAGCGCTGCCTCTACCCGGTGCAAAAATTTGATTCCGAGGCCGAACGAATTCTCGCCGTGATTCTGGATCGGGAAGCAGAGAAATGGTTCAAACCGGCCAAAGGTCAGTTTCAGATTTTTTACAAACTCGGAGCAGAGCATCCTGAATATCAACCGGACTTTGTCGCGGAAACCAAGGACGCGATCTACATGCTTGAGCCGAAGGCCAAGAACA
>JARGOD010000116.1:0-9034 GCA_029210205.1 Verrucomicrobiales bacterium
TCGAAGTTCTGAATCGTCGATCCTTTCCAGGTGATGAAACGGTTCATCTTCAAAGAGCCGTCGGTGACTCCGGTGAGGACCCCGTCTTTGAGCGACCAATAGTCAGGGTTCCCGGACCACTGACCCCAGAGGCGGTTGTTGCCCGGAAGAAGATTTACAAAACCATCAGGACCGGGCTTCACGGTAACGGCAGCGGAAGCTTCAGGATGTGGAACCGTCGATAAGGTGAACGGCTTACTAGGCGGACCGAGCGGACCACCAAGCTCATTGACCCGGGCCGTCGTTCGCTCACGCATTTTCTTGAGGGTCTCCGCATGATCCGGATCGTCCGCGAGATTCACGAGCTCATCAGGGTCGTTCACGAGATCGTGGAGGAACTCGTAGTTTTCGTTATCAATGTAGCGAACGTATTTGAAGTCTGCATTGCGAAGACCTTCAAACGCAGGAATCCGTTGCCTCACCGCGAAGTGCTCATGGAATGACTCCGTTCTCCAATCATCGGGAGTCTCAGATTCAATGATCGGCTTAAGGCTGTGCCCCTGATAACGCTCTGGAATTTCAACACCGGCCCAGTCGAGAAAAGTGGACGGCAGATCTAAATTGAGAGCAATCGATTTGCTGACCTTGCCCTTCTCTTCGTCGGCGACGCGGGGATCGTGAACGATGAGTGGAACGCGCAGGGATTCTTCGTAGTGTGACCACTTTCCGGCGAAACCGCGATTGCCCATGTGGAATCCGTTGTCGGCTGAGTAGACAATGATTGTGTTGTCTGCGAGACCGGCTTCCTCAAGTGCCTCTTGAAAACGACCGATCGCCCCGTCGATACCCGTCACCATCCGGTAATAGGCGCGCAGGTTGGTCTGATACTTCTCATCTGTGTTCCAACGCCAGAAAAAGCGCTCACGGTTAATCGTTGTCTTGAGAAAATCGGGCTGACTGTTGAAAATTTCAGGATCATTGAGCCGCGGTGGATACATTTCAATATCGTCGTAGAGCCCGTCGACGGCACGCGGCCACGCAAAGTGACCGATCCCTGGTCGGCGGTCGCCATCCTCCGCATGGCAGGCATTGAACCACATGTTAAGGGCGAAGGGCTTTCCCTTCGGCTGGTTCTTAAGGAACTCGATTCCACGATCGACGATCACTTCGATTTCGTGGCGAAGGGTTCCGTCAGGCTGCTCCTTGTAGAAAGGGTTTCGGCCGATCGCCTCGAACTCATCAAAATGCGCCGCCTGGTCATAGCCCTTCGGCATCTTCGCATGCCACTTACCGAAGTAGCCGGTGCGATAGCCGTTTTCGCGAAGGATGTCAGAATAAAGCGTTTCAACTGCTTCGGGACGGGCCTGCTCGTGATTCCCCGGCGTCCCGTAGCTGCGGCCGGTCAAACCGCTCAGGATTGTAGTCCGGCTCACCCAGCAAATGGAGTGACTGACAAAGGCATTTTCAAAACGAACCCCACCCTCAGCGAGCGCATCGAGATTCGGCGTCTGCACGATTGGATTCCCGTAGCAGCCAATCGTGCTCGTGGTTTGGTCGTCCGTAAAAAAGAAGACGATGTTGGGCGGCTCTTCCGCCAGAAGTGAACCCAGCGAAAAAGCCAGGGCTGCAAGAGTATTGAAAAGGGGCTTCATTGCCTTCACTGAACCGGATTTGCCGAATTCAATCAATCAACAAAGTCGGACGCTTTGCGCCACTTTCAGCAGAGATCGCAGGAATTGTGTCTGCGCGTCATCACCTCATTGAGGTAAATTGCTTTTCCTTTCTTGAGGGTCATGTTTCATTCAGACATGACCTTAATCAATTCCCCCCAGGCACCGGCCGCTGTCGGCCCCTACTCTCACGCTGCTCAAGTCGGAAATGTGCTCTTCTGCTCTGGCCAGATCCCGCTCGATCCCGAGACCATGAAAATCGTGGATGGCGGCATCGTGTCACAAACCAAACAAGTCCTCGCGAACATCGAAGCTCTCCTCAATACCGTTGGGGCCAGTTTCGCAAACGTCGCCAAGTGCACCATTTTCCTCACTGACCTCGGCGATTTCGCGACCGTGAACGGGCTCTACGAAGAGGCCTTCGGTCAGCACAAACCGGCACGTTCCACGATCCAGGTCGCAGCGCTTCCTCTCGACGCCAATGTCGAGATCGAATGCATCGTCGAAATGCCTCTTGGAGCCTGATTCAATACTTCATGTTCACCCGGCCCTCCCTCCTCGCCCTGCTCTTTCTGGTATCCCCGCTCTGCGGGGACGAGCCGGAGAGCAGCTTGGACGTCTACCTTCTTATTGGTCAGTCAAATATGGCTGGGCGCGCGGAGCTCAGTGAGAGCGATCTGGTAGAGATTACTGGAGCCTCGCTCTTCAACGGAGATGGTGAATGGGAGCCTGCGAAGAATCCGCTGAACCGCTATTCGACGATTCGGAAGGATATCAAGATGCAGCGCATGGGGCCCGGGTATGGATTTGCCGAGTCCATGCGAACCCTATGCCCAGACCGCCCGATTGGTCTCGTGGTGAATGCAAAGGGCGGGTCCTCAGTAGCCGAATGGCATCCAGACGAACTGTTCTTCCAGGACGCAGTTTCGAGAACACGAGCAGCACTCAAGACACCAGGTGCGACGCTCAAAGGCATTCTCTGGCATCAAGGTGAAGCGGACGTCTCAAATAGTCACTACCTGGAGCAGCTCGCTCATCTCGTGGCGGAGCTTCGCCGGCAGATTAATTCGCCGACCGTTCCCTTCGTGGCCGGCCAACTCTTTGCCCCGGACGATCAGCAGGCGCGAATTGGATTCAACTCCCGCCTCACCACCATTGGTGAATTCATTCCCCGTTCGGGATATGCCGGTTCTGAATTGCTGACCGCTTTCGATAAGGCACACTTCGATGCTCCCAGCATGCGACTCCTGGGCTTGCGCTACGCGGAGCGGATGGTGGCGCTTCAGCGACAGCCCGAATAAAAATCACGGCGAGAGAAGTGAGATTCATACCTCCCTTTTCACGCCCTTGAGGCCAATGCCGGAACCTGTCAGACTGCTCAGATGATGATCCGTCTTCTCAGCTGCCTGCTTTTACTCCTCGCGATTCAATCCACCCAAGCCGAGAACCGGCCTAACATCCTCCTCATTATGGCCGATGACATGGGGTACGAATGTCTAGCCGCAAATGGCGGGGAAACCTATGAGACGCCTCGACTCGATGCCCTCGCCGCTAGCGGGATTCGTTTTGAGCACTGTCATTCCCAGCCAATCTGTACCCCCTCGCGGGTTCAGATCATGACCGGGATCTACAACAACCGGAACTACGTTAAATTTGGCGTTCTCGATGCCAAGGCAAAGACCTTCGGCCACCTCTTTCAGAAAGCAGGATACAAAACCGTCATCGCCGGGAAGTGGCAGCTTGAAGGTGGATTCGAAGGACCCAACAAATTCGGCTTCGATGAGTATTGCCTCTGGCAGCTCACTCGTCGCCCTCCGCGCTTTCCGAACCCGGGATTTGAGATCAACGGTCAGGAGGTCGATTACAGCAATGGAGAGTATGGCCCTGACATTGCATCAGACTATCTCTGTGACTTCATCGAGCGAAACCAGGACGAAGAATTCTTCGCTTACTACCCGATGATCCCTCCTCACTTTCCTTTTCAGCCCACACCCGACAGCGAGGAGTGGGATCCGACCGAAAGCCGCGAATACCCGAAGAGTGAATGGAGAGATGAGTGGTTTCAGGACATGGTGAAATACACCGACAAGATGGTCGGCAAGCTCGTCGACAAACTCGAAGAGCTCGGGCTGAGGGAAAACACCCTCATCATTTTCACTGGCGACAACGGAACCTACGCCGGGATGGAATCCCAGTTCCAGGGACGAACCTGGGTCGGTGCCAAAGGGAAACCCAGCGACGGCGGAACACGGGTCCCTCTCGTCGTCAACTGGCCCGGCACAACTATGGAAGGGCAAGTCAGCCAGAGTCTCGTCGACTTCTCTGATATGATGCCTACCATCGCTGAAGTCGCCGGCATTGAGGTTCCCAGCAAGTGGGGAATCGATGGCCAGAGCTTTGCCAATGAAGTCAAAGGAGAAGGCGCGGCGGCAAGAGATTACATTTACTGCTGGTACGAGCGCGACGGCCGCCGCGGCAAGGCGAGTGAGCATACGCGGACGCAGCAATTCAAGCTCTACGGAGACGGAAGCTACTTTGATGTCATTGCCGACTTTGAAGAGAAGAAGCCGATCGATGTCTCCACCCTCAACGGGGCCGATTTAGAGACTCATGAAATGCTGAAGCGGAAGCTCGAAGAGCACATGTCCACCACGGACGAATCCGACGAGGCACAGACTGAAAAACGCGAGAAGCTTCAGCGAGACACGAAAGAGGAGTCGAAGACAAAAGCGGCCTAAGCTCTACTTTTCCGGGGCGCCGACCACGGCCTGAGTGAGAAACCATAGGGTCGTCGCGGCTCTTGCCTGACCATACTCCGACTCCGGAATGAGCGGTTGGGATTTCTGAAACTCGAGCAGCGCAGCCTCGATCTCTTCGACCGGCACTTCTTCCTCACGGTCGAGAAAACCTGCCTCGTGAAGAATTTTAGAGAGGCCGGATTGCAGGCCCGGGTTGTACTCTTCGTCAAGCTTCGGGAGCTTGTAAATTTTAGTCTCTTTGTGAGGGTTCTCGACGTGGTCGACAAAACTGGAAAACACCTCTTCCTCGCCGACGAAAAGATCCATGTGATTCCCCTTGATGAGACTGCCGACGTCACCGACCCAGAAATAGCCGCTCATCTTTTGACCTGCGGTAAACTCGTAGCCTTCTGCCATGGGCACATGGACCAGTGAGCCGTAGGGAAACTCGCTCTGATCGGCCGCGACATGCACGAGCGGGACCAGTGGATTCACCCGGTTCCCCATGCCCATGCTCCCGACCGGCAGTTCGATCCACTCTCCCTTCTCTGCTTGGTAGACATAGCGTTTCTTTCCCTCTTTATCGATCGCCACGGCAACCGCCTCCATCTCGGCACGTTTCGCCGAGTCACCGGTGATGGAATATTGAATCTTCTTTCCCTCAATGTCGGTAAACGTCACTTCCTCCCCCTCACCGGGCTCTGCCTTCTCAACCGGAGTGATGTAGTAAGCAGTCCAGCGAACATCGGCCTCGACCGGGTTGCCGTGGTTACTCATCCCGGGAGGAAAAGGCGAGGCTTCGCCTTCCGACTTTTCATTCGCCCCCGAAATCACGGGGAGGGCAGCAACGAGATAGAAAAGGAGTCGACGATTCATACACCGACTAGCTTCACCAAATTAGAGCCCCGCATGCAAGCGGAGAATTCGTTTCAAATCGGCAATCGCATTGGGATCCGTGTAGGTCGTGTGGCCGGTCGGAACGATCAGTTCAGACTCCGCACCGTCCACATGGGAGCTCCAGTATTCAACAACCCCATCAGAACTGTCCGGCGTGTTGCCCTTTCCCCGGTCACCAATGATGGAGTGATACTTCACCCCGGGCTTGTAGGGAGATGTCGTCAGAGCAACTGAAACAGGCGAGTCAGGGCGAAGGGACTGCACACTGGTGACCGGCTTCTTTAGATCCACTTTCAAGCCTTCGATCTGCATGCCTGAGTTCGGGTCGAAGAGATCAGCCGTGGTGTTCAATGTGGTCACAACCACATCAGCAGGAAATCTAACCAACTTGGAAACGACATCCACTGCAGACATTGTTGCCATTTCTGCGCCACCATGTGGAGTCGATAGAAAGACCGCTCTCGTCACTGCCTGATCCGGCTCGAAGTAGACCAGGTCACGAATGCCCTCTCTTGCCTCCTCACCGATCGGAAGCTCATCGAGAGGCACCTCACCGATTTCATTCCAGAGGCGGTCTTCGATATCGGCGACGAGAAGATGCGTCAGGACTCCCCCCATGCTGTGACCCATCGCGACCACATTCGTCGAAAGCGGATCGTTTCCATCAGGATCATATTCCGCTCGCAGCGCTGCTAACTCATGACGAAAGAGCTGAGCCGATTCCGGAATCGGAAACGAGCTGGGATAAGTAAACGCCATGAACTGAAACTTGTTCGCGATATCCGACTCGGAGAGGAACTCGGGAATGATGTCACGCCAAATGATCGGGACGGAGATCAGTCCGTGAGTGAGGATCACCGGGATTCGGTCGGGATCGTAAGGCTCCAGTAAATAAATTCCGGATTCTTCAATTCGGTCCTTGGCATCGAAAAACCCCTCGAGGCCCCAGAGGATCTCATTTTTTCCTTTGAGAATCAGCTCCATCGGAGCCGAGAAATCAGCCGCGAGCGGAAAACTGCGATTTCCCACGCGAACCGTCTGCCGCTGAACCGGGTCAAGTAACGCCACGGAAACGATCTGCGTCTCTCCCGCTGTTTCAATTTGATCAATCGTCAGAGAAATTGAGAGATGCATTCCCCGTTCCGGAAATCGTGCCATCTCGGCAGCACGTCCCGGAGTCCTTTCCCGAATGCCAACCAACGAAGCCCCAAAACCTTTGCGATGCTTGTCCGTCACGCCCTTTCCTTTGATCGCTTCCGTCGCCACGGCCCGATCAAAAAAGTGACTGTCGTAGTCGGAATTGGGGCTCTGTTTGATTATGAATTCTTCGCCCTGAAAGGCAAAACGATAGGGCCCGGGCACCAGCCTCCGGGCATCAGTCGACCAGATCTCCGCGAACTTTGCGAGAGCGTGATTATGGAGATCCAGCAGTTCCTCTTCCTCAGTCGATCCGGGAGCCGCTTCGCCCCCAACCAGCATGTGTCTCGCCTCGACCGCTGCCTTCAAATACCCGGCGGCGGCATTATTGCGAGAACCAAACGAATCCTGACGCTTCGCATCACGCAGGAGTTTGATGCAGCGGTCACTCACCGTGAGGAGTGCCGGATCATCCTTCTTCCCCAGATTCTGAAGAATCTTTGCTGACTTCAGGCTCTCCCGCGTGAGAGCGCCTTTTTCAGTCCGCACGTTCACCGTCGAACAACTCGTACCACCCAGAGCAACGAAGAGAACGAGAGATGCAGCAGCAGCGCCACGGAGCGAAAAAGCCCTGACTGGGAAGAAGTTCATCTGATGTGTGTTTCGGACGGCTTCGGGAAACCGTCCGAAACAGATAAGTTCTCAACGAGCCTCTTTCAAGACCCAATACCGCGCCTCCCAACCGGCGAAGTAAGCGTTTTCAAAGCAGGTTTCCGCGGTAAAAAGAGCTAAGACTCCCCGCTGCGGAAGACACCTTAAGATTACTTCAGCTCTTTTCTCAGCGGCTCATCGACCACCATGGCTTCGGGAAAGTCCGCCGCGTGGACGCCGTTCCGATCGCGGAGGCGCTTGTTCTGCTGGCGTCCTCTCGGTGGATTCATCGGAATCGTCATGCCACCGAGATCGTCCATCATTTCATAGAGTTTCGCCTGCATCTGGCCATGCACCTCGGCGAACTCCGGATCATGAATGAGGTTGTTCTGCTCCATCGGGTCCGCTTGAATGTCGAACAACTCATCCGTGTCCCAGACCCCGTAGTAGGTCGTGTATTTGTACTGATCGCCTCTCAGGGAAAAGTGAGTCGGCGTCATCGGATAGTTTTGCTCCCAATAGTAGGCGTAGAGAAAGTAGTCACGCCATGGAATTTCTTCACCGCGGGCAATGGGAAGGAAACTCTGTCCATCCATGTGAGGAGGCTTCTCCAGTCCCATTGCTTCCATCACCGTGGGAGCGATGTCGATGTTGGCCACGACTTCCTCCACCGCGCTGCCACCTTCGAACAGGTCCGGACATTGCATCAGCATCGGGACGCGGCTCGACGTCTCGTAGGCGACCCGCTTATCGATGAGACCATGTTCGCCAAACATGTAGCCATTGTCTCCCATGTAGATCACGAGGGTTTCGTCATGAATGCCCATCTTCTTGAGCTGTTCCAGGACCGCGCCGATACTATCGTCGACCGAGCGCAGCGCTTCGCAGTAGTTGCGGAGGTATTCTTCCGCCGACGTGTCGGTATGGAGCGGAAAGTCCATCCCGTGCCAGCTGTTGCGTTGGTCGAGCAGCCAGCGGGGACGGTTTTTCAAATTGTTCGAATGGAGCTCGCTCGACTCCGGATACGTGAAGGGCTTCTCCGCGAGCGATCCCTCATATTTGGGTTCGGGAGTGAAAGGGCCGTGCACCGCTTTGTGGGAAAGATAAAGAAAGAACGGTTCCTCAGCCTCGGTCTGCTGCTCCATGAAATCGATCGCGTAGCGAGTCAGCAGCGGCGTGATGTAGCCATCCTGGGGAACGTTTTCACCGTTCACGTTGATCGTGTAGGCATCGTTGGGCGGATAGTATTTCCCCTGTCCCTTGAAGCTCACCCAATAGTCGAACCCGGGACGGGGATCGTCGTTGTGACTCCCCATGTGCCACTTCCCCACGAAGCCGGTCGCATACCCGGCCTCCTGCAGATACTGCGGAAAGAAGATTGTCCCCTCCGGCACCATGCGCTGATTATCGATCACCCGATGGCGAAAAGTATAGAGGCCTGTCAGGATCGAAGCCCGGCTCGGCGAGCAGAGGGAGGTAGTCACGAAAGCGTTCTTCAGGTGGACGCCGTCCCGCGCCATCGCATCCATGTTCGGGGTCACCGCCAACGGGTGCCCCATGAATCCCATCGCATCGTAGCGATGGTCGTCTGAGAGAATGAAGACGACATTTCGGGGTTTGGCATCCGGCATGGATTCCGACTTCACCTCGGCGGGAACCGGAATGACTTCGGCGAAGACTGAGCAAAGTGGAAGTGACAGGATAGCGAGCAGCAAAAGGCTGGCCGGGGGGCGTTGGGTATTCATGGAGGTGTAGGGTGTGAATGAATAGCACGAGCAAGCTTGTTCATGCGAGGTTTTATCGACTCGGTGAGAGCTAAAATTCTGAGGCGACCTTTTCAGCGATCGCCCGGTTCGCCGCCGCCATCAATTCGACATTCTCGCGATCAGGATTCTCCATCTCGTCCAGCAGTCCACGTCTCCGCGCCTTGTTGCGTTGGTAGGCCCCGCAGAGATGAAACCC
>JARGOD010000116.1:9134-11418 GCA_029210205.1 Verrucomicrobiales bacterium
CCGATCAGATTCTTCTCCTCGCTCAGCCCGGCACAATGAGAACGCGCCACGTAATCGCACCACTCCTTCCAATCCTCGCTCCGGAAGTCGAAGTGAACCGTATGCTTTTCCCACTGGTGCGACTCGATAAACGGTAGCAAGTGGCAGTACGGTAGGTCGAGCGCCCGATACTCATCCACCGTGAACGGACGCGAGTGCTCCCACTGCCGCACCGTCACTTCCTGAACCCACCCCACGGTGTTGAATCCCCAGGCCCGAAGATTCGGCGCCACCGATTCCTCGATCCACTTGATCGTGCTGCCGTCGTATTTCTCCTTCCAGAGCTCGATGTTCTCCGGGTAACGCAAGCTGGCCGGATCGATGTGATTCAATCCCAGGGTGAAGAAAGGTTCCCCGTCGGGCGTGATGAGAAGCCACCGTCCGTTTCGTTGTCCCAGAGTGAAGTAACCTTTGGGTTTGGTCTGGGTGGTGGAATGGGAGTCTTGCGAGAAGAGTTTAGGGATGCCCAGACCAAGACCGGCGGAGAGGGATAAACCAACCGTGAGCGCTTCCCGGCGATTCGGAAGAGAAGTGGACGGGCGTTGGTTTCCAGGGGGCATACTTTAGATTGGTGGGGCGGAACGAGTAGTATGAAGTCTGGCGAATGGAGGACCTGTCCGCAATGACAAGATGATGTTAGAGGAACCGACGATGAGATTCGGAATCCGCTCGACGAGTCCAAGTTTGTCGACGTCCGGGACGATTCGTTAACCGGAAGGGCTCAAACAAGCGCTCTCCCGACGGAAAAAACGGATTGCGCTGGAGGGGTGATCGAGAGAGGGAGAAAGATGAACAAACTATGGATGTTTTTCGCCGCGCTGATCCTCGGAACCGCAGCTGATGCCGGCGAGATTTCGTTGCTCGATGAAAAGGTCAGTTACCGGGGCACTCTGTATCCTGAAGTGACTGAGTCGGAGATGATCCCCTGGCGTTTCCCGCCCCGTCAGCTGTTTCCAGAGGCGTTTAAAGATCGTCCTGCCTACCCGACAAAGAGTGGTCAGAGCCGGACCGGGACCTCCATCGTCGTGAAGACGAACAGTCCAACGCTCACCTTACGCTTCAAGTATGAAGGAGCGACCTTTGCGACCTTTGGCAGCTTTCAGGATAACGTTTTTAACGGGTTTGTTAGACTGACCAACCCGGAGGGCAGCTCCCTGACATTGAAAAGCGCGAAGCCCGGGGAATCGGTTGAATATCGAATCGTCGGGCCTGCTTCCTATCCCACCTATACTTTGATAAGAATTGAGATTGAAGACGGGTTCGAATTGAAGTCTCCGTCACCTCTCCGGGAGAAGGTGTATGTCGCACTGGGAGACAGTATCAGTCATGGCCTCCGCAAGGATAATACCTGCCAGACCTGGCCCTGGCTCGTGGCGGAAAGTCTGAAGATGGAGTTCTACAATATTGCCATTGGCGGCAGCAACGCGAATGTCGATCAAGTCGGCCCCGTGACCCAATTACCCCGAATTGATTTGATGACGATCCTCTGGGGCTACAACGATTGCATCAACAAGGGCAAGAGCATCGAGGAGTATCTCAAGGACATGAACGAGGTTCTCGATGAGATTCGACGACACCACCCGGAAACCAAAATCTTCGTTCTGAACCTGCTGCAGACAACGAATCATCAATCCAAGAAAACCGAGTTGACCGTCGATGACTTCCGCGAGGCCGTTCGGAAGCTGGTGGCCTCACGAGTTTCGGCGTCGGATGAAAACATCTACCTCATCGCTTCCGAGACGGCTACCAACACAGAGGATGATCTGAATGACGTCGTTCATCTCAGTCATGGCGGTGCGGAAAAGTTGGCGACCTTTGTTGCTGCGGAGATAACCAAAATTCTGTCGCAGTGAAGCGGACTGTTTACTGACCTTTCGCGTTGTCATGAGGAAGCTCGTCTTTCTCATGCTTAAACAGGAAATTCAAGGCCAGCGCATTCGTCGCGTTGAGGAGGTCTGTCCGCAGGTGATGTCCCTCTCCTTTCACGAGACAACACACAAGCTCGAACCCTTTCTCGTTTCGGTAAGTCTGAACGACGACACGCTCGCTATACTCCTCCATTTCCGGTTCCGGATCGCATTGGAGAAACGAGCCCAGAGCTCAATCCTTTCCGTCGCGGAATACATCATAATCCGGGAGCTGCTCATGACTGATCCTGTGCTTCGGGCGAAATGGGATTCCAGCGAAGAGTAATCTCTCTACTTTTCCACCATGGCGACAGCACGGCACCAGCCGGCGCTGGCTC
>JARGOD010000117.1 GCA_029210205.1 Verrucomicrobiales bacterium
CATCGTAGTAGGCGTCCTGATGAGTCGTATCGCTGAAGCAGCTATGCTCATCCTCTTGATCCTGCGTGTCCCAGGCAACGAGGAGGCGCTCCCCCGCCAGCTCTTTGCCGCTGAGCGCATGGAGTCCGTATAAAATCGAACGGATTGATTCGACAGGATCAGCAGATTGGAAGGAAGCCCGGAAATTATCATCTACCTCCGGGGCCCAGGCAGCGACGAGAGAGGAGAGATGGTCGGTCAATAAATCCGCGCAGGCGAGGAGATAGGCGCCTCGACGATCCGCATTTGCTCCGGTCGTGTAGTCAGAGAGAGGACGGTCGCCGGGACCATCATCATTCCAGTCCTGCCCCCAAAGCAAAAATTCAATCGCGTGATAACCAGATGTAATCGCCGTTTCTCCCGCCTTCTCATTGAGCTGAGCAATGACCTCTTTATTAATTTCCGGAAACCGGTCCGGTGTGTTGATGAAGCCTCCAGTCGGCGCGCCCTCGATATAGTCGATGTGAAATTCATCCATCGGCCAGCCATTGATCATTGGCTCGGGGCCATCAGCATCATCGATTGGCCCCGCATAAAAGCGGAAGGCTTCGGTCTGGAGGTAAGGTGGGCGGGAAGCAATCCACTCTTCTTTCGCGGCGGCAAAAGTTTCTTCGCTCGGGTCAGCGACGAATGCCTTGAGAACCGACTCCAATTTCTCCGCTCCGCGAAGCGCCTCCGTGTAACTGAGGTGAACGATTCTTGCGTAATGCCTGACGACACCACGCAACGCGTCTTCATTGCTTACTGTTTTTTTTTAGGCTTCGACTGACCAAACTTCCAATCAGGAGACGGAACGTGGGCCTCTTTGAAGATCTCTTTGGCTCGCTTCACGAGATCGGGCCGAACCTCCGCGAGATTGTTTTCCTCTCCCGGGTCTTTGGAGAGATCATAAATTTCGATCGGACTATCGAGTGATTTATTCACGTCGAGTTGCAGGGCCTTCCAATCTCCCCACCGTGCCGCCTTCTTACCGCCACGCTCGTAGAACTCCCAATAGAGGTATTCATGCTCGACTTGCTCTGCTCCGCCGAGAAGAGTCGGCAGAAAGGAAATGCCGCTAATATCTGCAGGTGTTTCTGCACCGGCGAGATCCATCGCTGTCGGGAGCACGTCCCAGTGAGCGGAGACATGATCTGTCTCAGAACCGGCTACGATCTTGCCCGGCCAGCGCGCGAGCATGTGTGTCCGGATCCCGCCTTCGGAAAGGTCTCGCTTGTGTCCACGAAACGGACCGTTGCTGTCGAAGAAGTCCGGCTCATGTCCACCTTCTTGATGCGGGCCATTGTCAGAGGTCAGCATGACAATGGTGTTCTCATCCAGTTCCAACTCATCGAGCAGGGCGAGGAGCTCACCGACGCCATCGTCGAGGAGCGTCATCATCCCCGCGAAGGTCGCGATGGGATTGTTGACCTCGGTCCCGGCATACTTTCCAATTTTCTCCTCGAACTCCGGGAACTTTTCGCGCCAGGGCTTCGCGTAAGGCTCAGGGACTTGCATCGCAGCGTGGGGAATCGCAACGGCGAGATAGATGAAAAATGGATCCTCTTTGTTTTCCCGCACAAAACCGAGCGCCTCATCCATGATGAGATCGTGGGTGTAGACCTCTTTGTTCAGCTCGACTCGTTCGCGGTTTCTCCAGAGGTGAGTCGGGTAGTAGTCGTGAGCTTGCCGCTGGCAGTTGTAACCATAGAAAGCGTCAAAGTGCTCCATCGGATCACTCACTGATCCGGGTGCGCCTAAGCCCCACTTTCCAAAAGCGCCGGTGGTGTAGCCCGCTTTCGAAAGCAATCGTGGCATCGTGACGATGTCAGCCGGCATCGGAGACTGCCCTTCTGGCTGAACTTCGCGATTTCCCCGGACAAAGGTTCGACCTGTGTGAAGTCCGGTGAGCAGAGAGCATCGTGTCGGCGCGCAGACGGTGCTCCCCGAATAGTGATCCGTAAACTTCATCCCCTCGGTTGCGAGGCGGTCAATATTCGGCGTTGAGAACTTTTTCTGCCCGTAGCAGCTCAAGTCGCCATAGCCGGCATCGTCGAGGAGGATGTAGATGATATTCGGCTTCTCGGCCGCGGATAGGGACAAGAGAAAGCCTGCAAAAACAGCCAGAGAAAGAGGGAGGGATTTTTTCATGCGTGAAGCGGGAAGATGAATGGAAGGAACCGTCCCGTCAATTTCGCAGACGCGCTGTTCAAAACGGCTGGAGTGAGGCCTTCAGGCCTTAGCGATGGGAGGACAGACTTCGAAAAGGCCTAAAGGCATCACTCCAGCCCGGCTCAATCAGCTTTCGACCGAAGCGATCACTTTAGCCGCGAGATCACGGAAAGCGGCCGAGACGGAATTTGTCTCCGGATCAGTTGTGGCGATGGGAGTTCCCTGGTCTGCGCCCTGACGGGTTGGAGGATCGAGCGGGATTTGTCCCATGAGCTCAACGCCCTGCTTTTCCGCTTCGGCAGCACCGCCACCTTCACCGAAGATGAAGTACTTTTTCCCCGCATCGCATTCGAACCAGGCCATGTTCTCAACGATGCCAGCGATAGGCACGTTCACCTTTTTAAACATCCCGATTCCCTTCCGCGCATCGATCAACGCGACTTCCTGCGGCGTCGTCACAATCAGGGCAGCATCAACCGCCACGGTCTGAACGATCGTCAATTGAATGTCTCCGGTGCCGGGAGGCAGATCGAGAACGAGATAATCAAGGTCACCCCAGAGGCACTGACGCAAAAACTGCTGCGTGTAACGCGTTGCAAGGGGGCCACGAACGATAACAGGAGAATCGTCGCTGAGAAGAAACCCCATCGAGATCGCCTTGATGCCGTGAGCTTCGATCGGAACGATTTCATTTTCCTCCGTGGCCATCGGCTGTTCGTCCTCAGCGCCGAGCATCATTGCAATGCTGGGGCCATAGAGATCACAGTCGCAGAGACCAACCTTTGCACCCGTCTTGCTGAGAGCGATCGCGAGGTTCGTGGAAACAGTAGACTTTCCAACGCCACCTTTACCACTGGCGACAGCGATGATTTTCTTCACGCCGGGGATGCTCGATTGGCCTGCAGCAGGGTTCCCACCCGTGACCGGATCCGGCGGGTCCTTAATGTCAAAATCAACGTTCACCTTCCCAACGCCTTCGACTGCACTGATCACCTTTTCGATCCCCTCATGAATTCCGCGAGGTATGTTGGGATCTTTCGTCGCAATGCTAATCTTGACGATGACATCAGATTCATGGATCTGCACTTCCTGGACCAGCCCGAAGGAAACAATGTCGCGGCTGAAGCCGGGATAGTTCACTTCTTTCAGTTTTTCTCGAATCAGTTCTTCAGTAATCATGTCAATTTGCCAGACGCCAAGTCTGATAGGCCAATACGGCGAGAAGTCCAACACGGAGGCACGCTAGATAGAATGAGATTTTGCTAATCCGCTTCAGGCAACTGAAGAGTCCGGTCGCTTCCGTGAATGATTTCCTCCGCCTCAGTGATAGCTTCCAAGCTGATCGTCGGGAGCGCGTGAGGAGAATGAGTCAGTTTTGGCGACGTCTCAAGAAACTCTGCGGTGTAGCGGCAAGATGGCTTCGAGACAAGATCTGATGCCGCTCCAGACTCAAGAATTCCACCTTCAAAAAACATGACGATGCGATCAGCAAAGCGTTCCGCATTTCGGAGCCGCCCCATCGCGAGAACGAAGGTGATGTCTCTTTCTTCGCGAATCTGAGTGATCAGGTCGATAAACTGACTTTCCGCAACGCGATCCAGGCTAATCGTAGCTTCGTCGCAAACGATAACTTTCGAGGAAGACATCAGGGCACGCATCAACGCAAGTCGCTGAAGCATCATCAGCGGCAGATCATCGATCACGAGGGAAAGAACACGTTCCGGTTCAACGATTCCAACGGCATAAAAAGCATCATTCCAGTCCAAATCCTTCGGCTGTTTAGCAACTCGCGCCAGCAAACGAGTGAACTCTCTGAGTGAACGCTCGACCGTGTGATGAGGATTGAATGCTGACTTGGGTTCTCGCTCCAGAAACGAGACTTGCGATGCGAGCCGGGCAGAGCCCCTCGCCATGGCATCCCTGTCCCCTACCCGAACTGATCCGTTAGTCACCCTCAAGTGACGTCTCATGATGCCGCAAATGCATTCGCAGAGCAGCGATTTTCCGGAGCCTGCCTCACCCCCGAGAACGACAATCTCGCCCCTTTCAACGGACAGGGAAACGCTCCGCAAGCGGATACTCCGGCTGTCGATACCGGAAGCCCCTTCGACGGTGAGGTCGGTAACTTCAATCAGCGGTTCTTCAGGTTTTTCAGCCATCCTAGAGGAACCTCCCTACCCGACCCGTCTTAAGCAATCGTGAAGCCAGCCAGCCTAACACGCCCATCACAATAAGAACAATCGTCGCAAAAACCCCCGGATAGATCGCCAGCCATGGCGCTTCGATGATGACTTCCTGCCCGTAGGCAACAAGACCACCGATGCTCAGTCGCTCACTCCCGAACCCAAGATACGAAAGCCCCATTTCGAGCAAGGCAATCTGGGGGATTAAACAGGCAAAAACGCCAACCATCTTTCGGAGCGTAGAAGGGACGACCCGATTGGTAACAATTTCAGATCGCGACAATCCCACGACATAGGCCGAGACAACGTCCGGACGATTTTCCGAATCCTCAAACCAAACCGCAAGTGTCGGTCCGATGTGCCACGCAACGAGTAGTGCGGTAGTCGCAACGAGTGCTGCGATTCCACCGCCACTGCCAGCGAGGATGATCAGTAGAATCAAAGCACAGGGAATCAGCTTCCCGATACGGCCAAATGACTTCATGAGCGAAAACCGCTTTTCGCCGGGGTCAAAAGCGAAAAGCATGACGGCGAGAAATGCGAGACCAAGCCCAAGTCCACTTGCGAGGGCCGCCAGCGCGATGGTTTGGGCCATGGAAATGCGGCAGAGATTGAAAAGATCAAGTCCCGTGCTCGTTGTCCCAAACCAGTGATCCTGACCCGGCCCTTTCCACTCTGGATCAGCAGGAGTGACCAGAATTTCCGAAGGTCGAATATCTTCCGAAGTGCCGGCCGTAAACAGCCAGGCAAATGAGCCGAGGTAAGTGAGAGCGAGAAGAATAACCCATCTTGTCTCCCACGCCCTTGCGATGAGAACGAGCGAGTGCCTCGTGGCTTTCGACTGCTTCCGGTTTTTCATCGTTTAGTCATCTCCCATACTGTGAACGATCGTCTCGCGGATTAAAGCAGCCAGCCCGATAATTCCCGCCATCCAAAGTCCGGTCACAAAAATTCCCGGGAAATAACTCGACTGCAGTGAACGAATGAGAAAGCTCCCCATGCCCTCGAAGCGAAAGGCGACTTCCACAAAAATCAGCCCTCCCAATATTAACGGAAGCGTGTCATCAGAATGCTTGATGAGCGCTCCCTTGAGACGGCGAAGGATGTTCTTGTAGAAAATTTCCCCCTCGGAATATCCCGCCCGATGAAGACCCCTGACAAACGGTAAACCTGCTTCTTCGTGAATTCGTTCACTGACGTTCCGCATCTGCACTGAGACACCTAATACACTCAGCGGAAGCGCGACAACGACGGCGTTCCACCACTGCATCAAATCCGGACCTGACTCGACAACAATCTCGTTGGCAAACCCCGGGCGCTCCCATTCAAAGTAGGAAAAGATCGCCACTTGAATGACCCACCAGAACCCCGGAACGGATGCCATGACCAGCCAGGGAACCAATAGCAGGTAATGCCCCTTAAATCGTCTCAGCCTCGCGGCAAGGATACCCCACGAATATCCAACGAGAACGGTCGCCCCCCACGCCAGTCCGGCAACGAGCATTGACTTCTTCATTAACGGGATAATTCCGTCCCAGGTCGACGATCCGGACAACTCAAGAAGGGGAATCACCGGATCAGCAAAACCAGCCTCCCACACATGGAAATCGGAATTCCCGAGGACCCCGTAACCAAGTTCCATCGCGATAACCAGAAGAATCGCGACAAGGACAAGTCGGACAAGCAATACGAAGAGACGCTGACCGAAGAATCGAATCATTCCCCCCTCCTTTCAGGCGCGGCCAAAGGCATCGGAATCACTTTTTCACTACGCACCCACCAAGGGCGTGACCGCTCCAAACCAGCTTTCCCGATTCCCGCTGGTGATCGAATCGACTCATTGCCCTTCGACGTTCGGACGACTTCCACTGCTCCATCGCGAATCGTGATTATTCTTCCTGACTGCCCGACAAAGAAGCAGGGTTGGAGATTCACAATTTCATCCTGCAAACGATGAGCCTCTACAGAAATCATATCCGGCCGATCCTCCTCACGGAGATTGATCAGCAATTCATCGATGACCTGATTTCTCAATCCAAATAGATTACCACCACCCTCTTCGATCCCTCTGGAATGAAATGCCTCATACCGATCCTTTTTCAAGGGAATCTCCCAGCTCAAAAGCACCCCCTCGAACTCACGGGTGAGGAGACGTTGGTTCAAAAGAGTCTCCCAGGAAACTTCCTCGATTTCGACGACTACTCCGATCGCGGCCCACTGATTTTGCAGAGCTCTGGCCAAACGAACGTGTTCGGAGTCAGACTCGTTCACTGAAAGCTTCAAGGTGAGAGCAACGCCGGCTTCATTGACCCTGGCGCCCTGATTCTCATCAAATTGGTATCCTGCTTCTTCGAGTAATTCTTCCGCTCCTTTGAGATCAAGCAAGGGAAGAGGGAGAGCCTTACTCACGTAGGGCACCCCCGGGAAAAACAAACTCTGAACAGGCTCCTGGTAGGAGGTCGCGGTATCAACCAGAACCGCGTTCAGATCTACGGATTTCGCGAGCGCAGTTCTCACAGAATTTTGATCAAAGGGCTCGGTATCAAGATTCCAGGCAACCAGATATTGAATTCTCGGAAGACAACGAATTTGACGCACCCGACCCGGATTACGGATGGACCAGTCGCTGAAACGCTCGTCCGGAACGAGGCAATCAACCCTACCGGATCGGAGTGCCAGAAGCTTTGATTCCAGCGAGTCAAAGCGACGATATACATTCCACTCCTGTTCTGGCTTTGTGCCGAAATAGCCTTCGAATGCTCTCAGGACAATACCACCATCCTCCCTCCGTTTTTCGATCCGGTAAGGACCACATCCAACAGGTGAATCCGCAAAATTCATCCACCTCTCTTCATCTGATTGATCACTTAAAAGATGCGCCGGGAGAAGTGGGAGCGCCTCGAAACTTTCCATCATCATTGCGGGCGTTTCCCGACAGACACCGCGCACTGAAAATTCATTGATGACCTCGACCGATTCCAGAAACCAAAAGGTGCCTTTCAGGGGCATAGAAGATCCCGGGCGGGTTAGTTCGTTATAACTAAAAAGAAGATCCTCTGAGGTAACTGGACGACCATCGTGCCACTTCACGTCACTGCGCATCCGAATCACAAGCTCCTGCGAGCTGGTGAAGCTCTGCTTTCCGACCACCTCAATTTCCGGAGCAAGACTGAGGTTCGAATCATAATAGAGTTCGAGTTCCCGGAGGAAGAGATCGGTATCCCCTCTAACGAAAAGATTAGCGATTTGATCTCCCTCGAAATCAAGCATCTTGATCTGCCCTTTTTCCACGGAGGATTTAAGAAAGGTCCCAAGCGAATCCTGAATTGAATGCTTCAGGCGCAGACGAACAAGGAGATAGTCGCCAAGCAATCCCGGATCAAATTCCCCGATGAGTCGCCGCTCGAAATCCGGAGCGAATCCTTCCAGCGCGACCGTCAAGACCGACCCCTCGCGGTTCAGACCAAGCACGGTCATGTCCTCATCGAGATATTCCCCCGACAATATCATCGCTTCAGCTTCACCGGCGTCTTCCTCACTGAAACAGCGGATAACGATGACCGTCTGACTGTCCCAGCTTGAAATAATGTGAGGCCGCAGATTTAGATCATCATCACGGACCAGAAGAGGATCGAAAATAAGATCGCGGACCTCGCGAGTCGGGCCGCTGATCGGAGTCAACGGATCGAGGGGGCCAATCGGTTCGCGAATTGAAGTCGTGAGTGCCTCTCCGACTCCGGGAAGTTGTAGACGACTGACTTCACGAAAAAGAAGAACGACCACGAACGCTATCGCCAGAGGCAATACGTAGAAAAAAGTTCGCAGCCAGAACATGGCTTTGAACCTACGCAATGCTAAGCGCTTTGCCAATCGGAGACTGGCAAAGCAAATGCGTTTCGGTTGCTTACTTCAAGCTCAGGCACTTCACCATATTCTGAGCACGCATGATGAGATGGCCATCACTCAACGCCATCGGCGACCAATATTGAAAATCCGGCAACTTCTTCACCTCACGATTCGCCTGCTTGGCAATTTGCTCATCGACTTCCTCCTTCTTTTCGAAAACGTCGAGAAAGGCAACCTCCTCGTAGCCCTCAGGCGAAGGCTTCACGGTGCGGAGATAGCCTACTTCACCATCCTGAATGAGGAGATGTCCTTCAGCCAGAACCATATTCCCGCGCCCCATAAACGGCTTGTCTCCTGTCTGCCACTTGATTTTTCCATCGAAATCCATGCACATGAGACCACCGGTTTTGCGTGCCTCGCCTTTGTGATTCGCATTCTCGTTGGCGAGGAAATAAATGTGATCATCGATCACAAACGGAGGGTGAATCTGAGTGCCCTGAGTCATGTCAAAAACCTTCTTAACATCCCAGAGTTTGCCCTCGTTTTTCTGAACTTCGACCATGCAACTGCCGTTCTCGTATCCACCGGTAAGAAAAACGAGTTCTTCCGTAACCTTGTTCGGGAAAGGAATTGGAATCTTGTTGAAGTAAAGATCTGTTTTCCAGAGGACTTCACCAGTCTCAGGGACGACGCTGATTGTCGTTCCGGTTCCGTCACCGCTATCGTCTTTCTTCGTCGCGATGAAGACGACCTGCTGCACACCCTGAAGGGTCATCACGGTTGGCGTCGAATGCGAGTCACCGAATCCCTCGGTCTCCCACTTGACCTCACCGGTCATCTTGTCAAATCCGACGAGACCGGCGCTTTCGCTGTGAGCCGGAACAATGAGAATGTCACCAACGATCACCGGACTCTGTGCCCACCCCCATTTGGGAGTTCCCTCTTCGGCTCCATACTTTTCCCGCAATGGAACCATCCAGTCCGGTTCCTGCGTTTTGCGGTTAATCCGGAAAACCTGACCAAATCCGCTGATGTAATAAACAGCATCCTCTTCCACGAGCGGAACCCCGCGACTACCTGGGAAGGAAAGCTTACCGGCATAGTCGAAACTGAATTCCCACTTCGTTTCTCCATCTGCCAGTGACAGACAGAGGAGGCGGTCCCGCTCTCCGAGATCACGATCAATCATGAACACTTCGTCCCCGTGAATCGATGCACCGCCGAAACCATTGTTGAGCTCTTTCTCCCACACAACTGCCGGAGCTTTGGTATCCCAGCCCGAAAGATTCAACCCTGTTTCTGTGGAGACTCCATTCCGGGTAGGCCCCTGGAACTGTGACCAGTCATCGGCATTGACGTAGGAAGCCAACAGGGAAAAGAAAAGGAGTGAGAGGCATAAGGATTTCATGCGGCGAATGTGCCAAACGCTTCCCACGAATTCAAATCGCAATTCCGTAGCAATCGCGCCAACGCCGGGAGCATGAATAGTGGCATTCTCTCCGGCACTGCTACTTGCTCAATAACTCCGCCGCATGTGACTGGGCAGGATGTTTAGCTCCTCCCGGTATTTTGCGACGGTTCGACGGGCAATTTTGAGCCCTTTTTTCTCCAGTTCCTCAACCAGCTTTTGGTCGCTGAGGGGTTTCTTCGGATCCTCGGCTCCAATCAGTTCACCCAGAGTTCGTTTCACGCTGGTGTTACTCATCGTTTCACCGTCTTCGGTTTGATAGCCGGTGGTGAAGAAGTATTTCATTTCGAAGACTCCATGAGGCGTCGAAATGTATTTGCCGGAAACAGCGCGGCTCACCGTCGTCTCGTGCACTCCAACCACCTCAGCAATCTGGGCCATATTCATCGGCTTGAGCTTGGAAGAACCGTGGTCCAAAAATTCGATCTGTCGTTTTACGATCTCCATGGCAATGGATTTGATCGTCTGCTGCCGCTGGTGGATACTCTTGATAAGAAATTTTCCCGCACGGATTTTGTCGCGAATATAGGCACGCGCGTCTCGACCACTTCCCGCCGCCATCATATCCTTATAAGTGTTACTGATGCGAAGACGCGGAATTTGCTCGTCATTCATCGTGACGACCCATTCCCCCCCGATGCGATCGACCGCGACGTCCGGATTTACATAAGTATTACTGTCGGCGCGGAAACGACTTCCGGGGCGGGGATCCAAAGTTGAAATGAATTCTGCAGATTTCGTAATCTGTTCGGGAGCGACACTCAACTTCTTGCCAATTTGCGGATATCGCTTCCGCGCGAGATCGTCAAGGTGGTGATCCACAATGCGATACTCGAGACTGTGATGCTTGCCGAGTCGCTCCAACTGGATGAGAAGACAATCCCGAAGATCAACTGCCCCGATACCGACTGGATCAAAGGATTGAATCAACGCCCTGCCTTCTTCGAGTTCATCGTAAGGAATTCCCAAATCAAAGCTGAGTTCCTCAAGATCAATGGAAAGAAAACCGGTCTCATCAATGTTGCCAATCAGCATCTCGGCAATCTCTTCGAGACTCTTTGAGGCATCAGTGAAATGGAGTTGATTGGTGAGGTGATCCTGAAGAGTGATCGGCTCCACGATTGAATCCATCACAAACTGGTAGCGCTCATCAGCATCGTCACGACGAGGAGACGCTACTCTCGACTGCTGCATGTATTCCCGCCACTCCTCGTCCAGCTGGGACAGCTCCGCGAACTCCTTGTCAAATTCATCGTCCTCACCGGGCGTCGAAGCTTCATCAAGGGAGACATCCGTCGATTCCTCCTCGAGGGTAGGGTTTTCCACCATCTCCTGTTGGACTAGATGACGTAGTTCCAGAGTGGGTGTTTGCAACAACTGCAAACTTTGCTGCATCTGGGGAGCAATCGTTTGCGACTGAAGCAACGATTGAGACTGATCAAAACGCTGTTCGGGCATAGGTAGCGCTCTCGATTTTCGGGGGCGTAGACCGACGATAGCACAATTCAGGCCAAGCCAAACGTATTTTTTCAAAACGGTTGGTTTTACCTAATTTACCGAGAATCCTTAAAGCAGGAATGATTCCTCACCAGAATGAAAAATCGTTAATTAATATGTTTGATTATTATGATTATTATAATAAATTAGATAATCTGATC
>JARGOD010000003.1:0-27266 GCA_029210205.1 Verrucomicrobiales bacterium
GTTTCAATCTCTCCTCCGTAGCATCCAAGATCACTGAATCCCAGGTCATCCGCCACAATGAGAAGAAAATTTGGAGCCTTGTCATCCGCCCGACTCTCTCCAAGAAAATAGCCACCTACACAATAAACAATTAACAGTCGGATCATAAGAAGAATTGAGATCTAGACGAAACCACAATTAGCAGCGCTAATGCAATAACAGACCTTCGCAAAAATTGAAACTAAGGGGATCTATTCACGACTGGACTACGCCATCGACCGATGATGAGTTTAAGCGCTAGACTTGAGAATGAATAACAGCTGTTGCCTCTATCTATCCCTTTCATGAACCGCCGTCATTTCCTCGCGGCAGCCACTATTTCCTCCGCCACGATCTTTGCAGACTCTGCCAATCGATCACGTCGCCCCATGGGGATCACGATGGCGTCCTACATGATTCGCTGGCGGAACCGGAAGGACAAATCGATCCAGCCCGCGTGGAAAGATGCGCTCGACGTTCTGGATCACTGTCAGGATCTCGGAGCCGGCTGTCTCCAGGTCAGTGTGCGGGGTTGGACCTCCGAGTTCGCTGATGATGTCAGGGATAAGCGTGAATCACTTGGGATCGCCCTCGAGGGCCAACTCGGACTCCCCTGGGCCGACAAGGCTCTCGAGAAATTCGAATCCGACGTGAAGGCTGCGAAGGAAGCAGGCGCGACGATTCTTCGGACAACCTGTCTCGGGCAGCGCCGCTACGAAAAGTTCGAAACCCTCGACGAGTGGAACTCTTTCGTGAAGGAATCACGCGCCGCGTTAGAGCGGGCCGAACCCATCGTCGCGAAGCATGGCATGAAGCTAGCCTTCGAGAATCACAAAGACTGGAGAATCAACGAAACGCTCGACCTACTCAATCATCTCGGGAGTGATGCGATCGGCATCACCTTTGATTTTGGAAACAACCTCGCGCTTCTCGAAGACCCCATGGAAATGGTCAAAGCCCTCGCCCCGTCGATCATGACGACGCACCTCAAAGACATGGCGATGGCAGAATACGAAGATGGCTTCCTCCTCAGTGAGGTACCACTCGGAGAAGGCATCCTCGACCTTTCGGCGATGATGAAAGTCTGCACTGACGCGAACCCTGACATCTGGTTCAACCTTGAGATGATCACGAGGGACCCACTTAAGGTTCCCGTCTTCAAGGAAAACTACTGGGCAACGATGCCGCAACTCAACGCTCCCGATCTGGTCAAAACGCTAAAGCTCGCCAGTCAGGGAAATAGGGAGATTCTCCCCTCAATCGCTGACACAAATCTCATCGCACAGATTGACTTTGAAGAGTCTAACATCCGGCAATGTTTCGACTACGGTCGACAGAAATTAGGTTTCAGTTAGTGCGGAGATAGCCTACGAGCAGGACCCCGAAATCAGAGCCCTCCGTCATGTCGATCCGCCTCAGGTAGCTCCCCGTCATCAAGGCAGCATGTGAAGGCGTGCATACCCGCGCGCGACTTAGAAGCTCGTGAGTCGCGCCCCTTCTGCGGCCATCTAGTTGATTCGTGTTGTATTGACATGATCTCCACCGAAACAGATGAGATCACCGTAGCCTTGGTCGTCGGTGAAGATGACAACGATGTTGGGCTTCTTTCCGTTCGGATTCTTCGCTTCGGATTCAGCATCTGCTTCTGGCTTTGACAGGGTTCCTTTCGCCGAAAAGTCATCCACATTCAAATGCCCCCATCCCCCGGTGAACTGGTCAACGACTCGAAAACGCACGCTCCTCCCTTTCCACTGAGACACATCCCAAACAATCCGGCGCATTTTGTGGTCATTTTTTCCGCCAGAAGACCTCAATACCTCTTCAGACTCTGCATCAACTAAGGCAACGTGAAGCCGATCTTCGTGGAATCCCCCTGACACGAGGAAGGCTGCTTTCTCTCCCTCCAAATTAAATGCGGGCGACTGTACAATCCCAACCTGCTTGTCAGAAACCTGATCCCTCCCTTCCATCAAAGTCGACAAATGATAACCGCCATGCCGGGCAAACGGTGACTGCGAAGCACGTAAACTTCCCTGAGTCGTGATCGGCTCCCCAAGCCTGCCGGCAATCAGTTCCCAGCCTTCCATTTCTCCATTTTCAAAACTGAACCGAAGATTCCCGACCGGGGCGAACTTGTCATATTCGGCAGTCGCCGAACTCACCGCTCCTCCCCTTTTCCCGGAGCGGGGACCTGGAATCATACGCGGTCCCTCGTCAAAGAAACGTGCTCCTACTCCAACAACATCGAGATCCCCCAGCTCGGCTCGTGCTTCCCCAATTTTGGCCTGAAGGCGGGAAACGATCTCAGCATTCTCAGCCGCAAGATTGGTCGTCTCGCCGGGATCTGCATCGAGGTCGAATAGCTGTACTTGGCCGACGGCTTCGATCATCCGCCCCCACCAACCTGTTCCCTCAGGGTTTGCTTCACGGGGAAGGACCAGCTTCCAATTCTCGTGGCGCACACCAGTGAGAAGGCAGCCTGAGTAGTAAAGGTAATCACTCCGTGGGCTTGCCTCAGATTTCCCTAGGAGAAAATCAGTCGCGTCGTGACCGTCGAGTTTGCGGTCAGCAGGCAGTTTTGCACCGGCAAGATTCGCAAACGTTGGCAGCAGATCCATCGTGCTGAGAATCTCGTCACTTTCGCTCCGAGCTGGAATTTGTTTGGGCCATCGTGCGACAAAAGGAACTTTTGAACCGCCATCCCAGGCTGACATTTTCCAACCCCGCAACGGAGCAGCAGAACCGGAATGATCACGAGGGATAAAGGCCTTTCCAGCTGGATTCATGCTCCGGGTTGTCTCGACCCAGGGACCGTTATCGGACGTGAAAACGACTAACGTCTTTTCATCGATCTCAAGTTCTTTCAACTTTTCGAGAATCATTCCAGTCGACCAATCAATCTCTTCAATTGTATCGCCATAGGGTCCGTATTCAGATTTTCCTTTGAAATTCTCCGAAGCTCCCACCGGAATGTGAGGCATGTTGTGAGCAAGGTAGAGGAAGAATGGTTCCTCTTTATTCGCTTCAATGTAATCGAGTGCCTCTGCAGTGTAGTCGGCCGTGATATTATCCCAGCTCTCTACACCTGGATTAACGACTTCGTCATTGCGATAGAGTGGAACACGTAGCGGCACATCTTCGACGTAAACGGTGTAGCCATTGTAAACGGGAGTTCCATAAAAATAGTCGAAACCCTGAGCGTTCGGCATCGTCTCAGGATCAAAACCACCAGGCCCGTCGCCTTTCGCGGTGAGGTGCCACTTCCCGAGAATCGCCGTTGCGTAACCTGCCGATTTCAGCACCTCAGCCATCGTGACCTCTTTCGGATGGGGAACCGTGTGGAGCTGTTTGACGTTCCCCGGCTCTCCCACTCGAATTGGATACGAGCCTGTCATCAAGGCTGCTCGCGAAACACCACAAACCGGCTGAGCATAGAAGTTGGTCAGCTTCAAACCCTCTGCGGCCATTTGATCAATGTTAGGAGTCTTGATTCTCGTCGAACCAAAACACCCCAGGTCTTCGTATCCCTGGTCGTCAGTGAAAATCAGAATAATGTTTGGGCGATCAACGGGAGAAGCAATCGCAAGAGAAAGCACACTGGAATATAACAGGATTAGAGAGGGAATAATTTTCATCACGACATTTATCAAATTTCAGTCCAGCTAGTAGTTCAACGTCGCCCCCTTCATAGGCTTGTTCCTTTCGCCCTCCCACCACTCGTTCGGACCTTCATCAACAATGTTTTCCCATGTTTGAAAGAGGATCCGTTTCATCTCCTCCGTCTTTTCCGGCATCGACTCAGCCAGATTATTTTTCTCCTGCCAGTCTTCCTGCACATTGAAAAGTAGAAACTTTTTCATTGTGTCGTCAGCGACGATCTTCCAGTCACCAATACGCATCGCGACACGATCTTCGGCTGGAGACACGTGAGTCCGCCAAAACAGCGGAATTGGACGCGTGACTGACTCCCCCGCAAAAACCGGAAGCAGGCTTACCCCATCAATTGTCCGGTCTGTTGGCTGCGGAATGCCTACAATTTCCAATACTGTCGAAAATATATCTGTTCCAATGACGGGAACATCGCAAACGCTTCCAGCCTTTATGTGACCGGGCCATCGCACCAAAAAAGGCACCCGGATCCCGCCCTCGAAATCACTTCTTTTGATTCCCCGCAATCCTCCGCTGCTACCACCCTCTGAGGCTACCGGTCCGTTGTCCGAACTAAAGATGATAAGAGTATCTTCACTGACCCCATCACGATCGAGTGCCCCCATGATCTGACCGAGCGCATAATCAAGCTGGGAGATGTTTCCAAAGTATGTCGCATCCTTCCCGGTTGCTTGAGGATAAAGCTGAGAAAACTTGATGTCTGTCGCAATCGGCTTGTGCGGCTCGTGAAACCAAACCGAAAGCACAAAGGGCTTTGTCTCATCGCGAACTTCCGTCAGCCAGTGAATCGCTTCATCAGCAACAAAGGGTGCTGAGTAGGCCTCGACTTCGCCAACCGGCTTACCGTTTCGGATGAAGTTCGTCGGGTTTCGATGGCTTGGTTCCGCATTGTTGTGAGTTGCCATCCAATAATCATAACCACCCTGTTCTCCCACCTGAGGAAACTCTGGATTCTCAAATTGTTGCTTTGAGAGGAGGTGCCACTTCCCGACATGACAGGTCTCATAGCCAATTTCACGAAGCAGCTCCGGATAAGTGATTTCGCTGGCTCGCAAATGGGCATTGTGTACACCTGACAAGTGTCTCCAGACGCCATTACGATAAGGTGTCCTCCCCGTGAGAATTGCCGAGCGAGACGGAGAGCAGACTCCGGACGCTGAATAACCCTGGGTGAATTTAACTCCCTGCGAAGCCATCTTATCCATATTCGGAGTCTGGATAACCTCATGCCCGTAGGTGCCTGAATCTCCCCAGCCCATGTCATCCGCGAGGACGATGACGATATTGGGATGATCTATTTCATCCGGTGATGCAAAAACGAAAGAAACTAACAAGAATGCAACTGGAACAATAATCAGGAGTTTAAATTTCATATTCAGTTGGATAAATGCTTTGCCAGAAACTCGACCGTTTTCTCAATAACAACTTCCCGTGAAGGTTCGATTGGAGTTTTCCCGTCAGCCATCCGCCAGTTGTGCCCGGCGTTTTTGACAATGCTGATTTCGACAGCCCCACCTACTTCTTCCGCCCTTGCCTTCATGTAATGCGCATGATGCACAGGGATTGTCGTGTCCTGATCCCCCTGGATCATTAGCAGCGGGGGACTTTTCGAACTCAAATAGTTGATCGGGCTCATTTCCCGATAGAGTGCGAGCTTATCTTTCGGATCATGATCCGGCTTTAAGATCCGCGGACCAAATCGATCACGAAAATCTGCACGTCCATCGTGATTAAAAAGCTCAGTCTTTTCAAAATCGCATGGGCCATACCACGAAACCCCTGCAATCGTTTCGTAGCGCTGATTCTCCAACGATTCGTTGCCCGGAAATGAATCCGGGGATGACAACAATAGCATCTGGGCAATCTGACCACCTGCGGAGTCTCCAAAGGTGAAGATCCTCTTAGGATCAATCTGGTACTCTTGGTGGTTTTTAACAAGGAAACGGATCGCATCCTTACAATCCGTCACACAGTCTTTGATCGTGATCTGTCCGCCTTTTTTGTAGAGACGGTATTCAACTGACGCCACACAGAAACCGTGCCCGGTTAATCCTGCGACCACTTTTTGCATACTCCCGCGTTTCGCGGCATCCTTGCTACCCGCCGCCCAACCCCCACCGTGTGTGTAAACGACGAGCGGAAGCTTTGAAGACTTTGAGATTGAATCAGGATAGTAGAGATCCAGTAGCAAGGATCGCTTTGCCGACACACTCTTGTAAGCAACGTTTTCCCGGTTTGTAATTTTCTGTGCCTCGGCAGTTTCGGTAAACCAGATTGCGACAAAAAAAGTCAGTGAGAGTTTAATGAAGATTTTTCTCATCATTGAATGCGTTTCGCTCAATCTTTTACTTAATCAGATGCTTCGGAAAATCACTGACCTTCTCGCAGCCAACTTGCTCCATGACTTGCTGAAGCTGTTTCTTCAACATCGCGATGGTGTGCTTACCCCCTTCACTCCCGAGGGCTCCAACGCCATACATGAAGGAGCGGCCCATGAAAGTGAACTTTGCCCCACTCGCCAAGGCATTGGCGATATCCGGACCGGCACGAAGGCCGCTGTCGATCATCATCGTTGTCTTGTCGCCAAACTCTTTCGCCAACTCCGTGAGCGGCTTGATCGTTGACTGCCCCGCATCGAGTTGACGTCCTCCGTGATTGGAAACAATCATGCCATCGACTCCCAGGCTGATCGCTTTCTCCGCGTCTTCGGGATTTACGATTCCTTTGATGACGAGCTTGCCCTTCCATCGATCACGAAGCGCGGCGATCTTGTCAGGATTCAAACGCCCGGAAAAAGTCTTATTCATGAAGAGACCGAGATGCTTCATGCTGAGGCCCTTCGGCAAGTACGGAGTCATCGTTTTGAATTCGGGTGCACCGGTTGCCAGTTGGCTGAATGACCAGGTTGGGTGCATCATCATTTGAATGACATTGCCAATCGACATCTGCGGCGGAATCGACAGCCCATTTTTGATTTCCTTCGGCCGATAGGCAAAGGTCGGTGTGTCCGCTAGAATCACGAGAGTCGGAAGTCCGGCAGCAGCGGCACGGTCGAGCAACTTATCGCGGAGATCATCCTCGGCCGGATGATACAGCTGAAACCATGCATTTCCCTCGGTAAGTTCCGCTACCGTTTCGATGCTCGCCGTTCCAACCGTGCTGAGAATGAACGGAATATTGTGATCGTGTGCTGCTTTCGCAAGAATTTCAGTCGCGCCTGGCCACATAAGCCCCTGGAGTCCGATTGGTGAAATACCAAAGGGAGCGTCATAGGTTTTCCCAAAAATTTCAGTAGTTTGATCAGACCCCGGATAGTCCCGGAGATACCATGGTTTCAATTGAACGTCCCGAATCTCGCTGGTATTCCGCTTTAGATTGATCTCCGAATTGCATCCACCTTCAAGATACTCAAAAGCAAAGCGCGGCATACGTTGCCGCGCCCGCGCTCGAAGGTGCTCGATGGATGGATACCGCGAATTTATCTCGTCACTCATGAAAGGGAATTTGTATTAAAACTAGGGATCAGCAATCGCGCAGATTTTCCTAGGGACTGATACGAAGAAAGGGGTATTACAATCAGTCACCAGCTTCCGGACCTATTCGCCTCTTACGTTCTGCCGCTATTTGAGCTTCCTCCAATGCCCTCATGATCTCCCCGATCCCACAATAAGTTCCTGCAACTCCTTCGCCCAACCGCAGCAGGAGGAGAAAAGGCAAACCGAGGATATGAGCGAGCACTTCATTTCTTTGCGGCACCCTGCATTAACCCCGTGAAACTCGGTGTCCTCGGACGTTCTTCGAATGGGTCGAAGAATCGCATGTTCTTCCCGACACGATTATGATCCCCGATATCAGATCGGATCTCCTCAGCTAAGAGGAGAAGACGGGCAACCACCTCAGGGTTCTCTTTCGCGACACTTTCAGCCTCCCCCGGATCGTTCTCAAGGTCGACGAGAAACGGTTCTTCGAATCCTGCCCAATCCTCAGGAGCGATGTGCCCGTTTCTCGAAAACCTACCTAACCACGGAGGACGTGCAGGACGCGGCAGATGAAGCTTCCACTTTCCCTGACGCACCGCTTGCAATGAGTTGATGAAATAATAGGCAAAATAACGTTCAGGATCAGCCTCATCAAAATCACCGGCAAAAAGCGGAGAGATGTCAATCCCGTCGAGGGTCCGGTCGGTCGGCGCTTCAGCCCCTGCTAATCGCGCAAAAGTCGGCAGCAGATCAATCGTCGCTGCAAGCTTATCGCAAACCGTCTTGGCAGGAACGCGTCCCGGCGCCCAGAGAATCGTGGGAACACGAACCCCTCCTTCCCACGTCGATACCTTTCCACTTCGAAGAGGTCCCGCAGAACCACCGTGATCATCGGGAGACTCTCCATCTCGACGTCCCTTGCTTCTGATAAGCCAGGGCCCGTTATCACTCGTGAAGAGAAAATAAGTATTCTCAACGAGAGCGAGTTGCTCAAGCGCATCAATAATCCTCCCGCAATTATAATCGATTTCCTCAACGGTATCACCATAGAGTCCACGCGCTGATTTCCCCTTGAAATCGGAAGAGGCATCAAGCCTCGTGTGGACCATCGAATAAGGTACATAGGCGAAAAACGGCTCCTCCTTGTTCTTCTCGATGAAGCGGATTACTTCATCAGTGTGTCGCTTCGTTAGGGTTCCCATGTCAGCCTTTTCCTCGATGAGCTCTTCGTTCCGATAGAGATCCACATACTGGTCGTTACTAGACGGAGTACCAAAGAAATAGTCGAAGCCCTGATGATTCGGCATCAGCTCCGGATGGAACCGCTTTTGAGAATGCCCTGCCATGTCCCACTTCCCGAAACAACCGGTCGCGTAGCCCTTCTCCTTCAGCACCTCAGCGATCATGATTTCCTCACTGTGGACGACGGGGTGGATGTTTTTTATATTACCCTTCTCCGCAACGCGAAGTGGATGCGAACCGGTCATCAATGCAGTACGCGACGGCCCACAGATGTGCTGCGCATAAAAATGAGTGAAGCGCATCCCCTCTTCCGCGAGCGCGTCGAGCCTCGGGGTCAGTATCAGAGAAGATCCGAAACAGCCCAAATCGGAGTAGCCCATGTCATCCACCAAAACGACCACGAAATTTGGCGGACGCTCTCCCTCTGCAGAACTTGAGAACGCGGGCCCACCGATGAGGAGAAGAATTAGAATCCGAAAGAAGTTCATCGCATCAAAGAGATCAGAATTAGGAATTTAGCTCTAAGTTATAGGAACGAATTGCAGCACTTTCAGCCTCCTTGATCCCCAGCACAATCATAAAATCCTCACCGTAATCGAAACGGAAATGCACTAACGGTACAGCGCGACCGTTCCGCTCGATCGAGATGCGCGTGCCACGACGACTCAGGGTGAAGGTCTCGAATTCCTCTCCTTCCGAGAGCTCGACGTAGAGCATTTCATCTTTTCCTTCCCGATTGAGGAAACCCAATTCGTAGCCGCCTTTGAGCTCAATCGTGAAAGTAAAATCGCCGGTAAGTTCCGCCGGAAAAACGAGATGAGCATGGCGATGAATCCCACTCGTGTTCGTGATTTTTGTGACTCCTTCGCTTTCGGTCAAAGTCATTGCTGACAATCCTCGATCTTGCCATCGCTTCGTCATTCCATCCCAGCAGCGAACGCTCCATTCGGCGGGTTCGAAACCGTTGGCAGGCACGGCGAACCCGAAGGCCACTAACATCACAACGCCGGCTAAGCTGAAGGGCTTGGACTTCATGACTGTCATTATTTCATCGCTCCTTCAGGCTCCCCGTTTGTCGTCAGGACATGAACTTCGTGAGCTCTAGCTTGAGGGTGAAAAAATTCCCACACGACTTCTTTTTCCGGTGTGATTTCAATCAACTTCGGCATCTTCGGATTTTTCTGACCGTAGCTGCAAACGATCGTATTCCCGTTATCTAAACGCTGCCCGCCACAGGGGTCGGCAAAACGCCCACCGACATCTTCATTGGTCACGACCCAGACTGCTTTCCCATCCGCATCAAATTCTGCAATCTTGTTTCCATGGGTGAGGTTCACGAGAACATTGCCGTTCTCCAACAGAATCGCAGTGAAGGGCCAGTTCTCCGCCCCGCGACCACCAAGTTTTTCCAAATCTGTTCTAATCACCCTGACAATCTTCCCATCCGGCTGATACTCTTTAACCTTGAAGGCCAGTAAATGAGGCACAAGGTAATTCCCTGAAGGAAGTTTGCGCGCCATCCGGGTCTGCATGTGCGCGTTATCGGTTTCGGGCTGCAACGGGACCTCGACGGCAATATCGCCTTCGCTCGTCACTTCGAGCAACCGCGGTTTGGGCCCTCGCTCCACGACAAGGGTATTGCCATTCTCAAGGCGCACCGCTGTTCCCAGTTCTTTATTCTCCGGAGAAAGCGAATAGCTCCAGACACCTTCGCCCTCCGGCGTAAATTCGCGGGCGACATTTCCAATCGAGACCAGGACATTGCCGTTCGCGAGCACGAATCCGTCGCGTGCTTTCCCTTTCGTCTCCCATTTTACAGCCCCCTCTTCGCCGACGATCACGGTTTGATTACCCGCGATTAAAAATGAATGTCTAATCCCGGAGGCGGAGACCTGTTTTCCGAAAGCTGCTACAGCGCCCGGGACCCACTCGATCCTCGTGATCGTAGCGACATTGTCAGGGTCTCGGAACTGGAAACTCTCTTTCGCATTGCCGTCATAAACTTCAAACACCAAGGTCGAGATGTTTGTCCAATCGGCCATTGGCTGCTTTTCACGATCCATGAAATCGGACACCTTAAGCAACAGTTCCGCTGCTCCGGTTTCTTTCATCTCCCGCGAAGCGGAGTAATTCGCCTGAGGCTCCCGCACGCCGGTGATATACTTATTTTTACCAATCCTGAATCGATAGCTGAGACGCTCTCGCGGTACATTGACAGTTACCTTCATGAGCGCGTCGGGAGCAGGTGTCGCCGCAAGCGGGTCACGAAACTTGTAAGTCGAAATCCCGCTGCGTGAACTCACGCCCCAGTCGCGAAATCCGTCTTTCTCAAAGTCAGTCAAAACCGCCTCAGGTTTCGCCTTCTCGAAAAGACGCTCAGCTTTGATCACCTCCGGAAGGTAGACCCCCTGATTCGATGTGATCGAAATGCTCGTGGCGGTTCCTTGAAAAGAATTGAACTTATCACCAAGCGCATAAGTGCATTGAGCAAACGCATAGAGAGGAAGCTCCTCCCGCACCGGTAGCGTTGCCAACCATACACCGTCTTTTTTGGCGGCTTCAGCAGAGATCCAGAAGCGCGACTTCGGATTCGGATCATGGGAGTAGAAAATTTCAACTCCCTCCAAACCCTCCATCTCTTCGACAAGATCAGGAGTAACCGTGAAGCTCGCTGTTCCGCCGTCGGGCTCGAGCTCCATTACCGCCGTCGGCGTTACTGGAATTTCGATGCTTCCATTTCTGAGATACTTGTCGAACCAGAGATTCATGAGAATCCACTGCTCAGGCCCAAGATTGTGACTGAGATGCATGTGCTGACTGACCCGCCATTGGTCGTGCGGGAGGACATCCATGCATTGATAGATAAACTCAAAACGTGAGTGAAAATCATTACTCGCACTGAGGAGGAGGACGGGGCAATTCGTGTGCGGGTAATAGGACTGCGACTCCATCGTGTCAGCGAAGAGTTTGACATGATCTTTAAACCCACGCGCCATACCCGAGTCCGGAATACCGGGTGAATCGGAGGTGATGAACCCTGCTCCGCCAACCATGGGCACAACCGCCTTAAGCCGGGGATCGATCGAGACATAGGAGGTGATATTCCCGCCCATTGAAAAGCCGGTGAACCCCAAGCTATCCGCATCAACTTCAGGCTGCTGCTCCAGAAATGTGATCGCACGCCGCCCCGCATAGGCGAGCATGAACCAGTTCCCATTCCGCGGACTGAGGACCGGATCGATCGTAAATTCGTCAGGAAGAAGATTAAGTTTCGTTCCCTTGCGTTTCGCTCCCGGATAGAATTTCGGCCCCTGACTCGGATCAATCGCTCCCCAGTCCGTATTCTTCTCAACCCCTTCGAGAATCTCGCGCCCCCCCCAGTTGATGTCGATCATCGCATATCCGTTCTTAGCAAAGTATTTGCCGTGCTCCAAATCAGCACGCTGCCCACCACCATGAGCCCAGACGACAGCAGGCACTTCGGCAGCACCCTCCGGGAATGTGTAAAACGCAGCAAGACGCGAACGCTCTCCCTTGAAGGTTCCTACCGTAAAAATCACATAGCGGCAGACGACCCCGTCCTCGCTCCACTCTTTGACGATTTCTGTTTCCAGATCGTCCTTTTGGAAATCGATATCTTTCCACAAATCGACCACATTATCGGGAACTGCCGCCTCAACGGAGTGGGGAGTAAGCGAGTCTTCGGCCCCAACGGATAGCGGAAAAAGAAAGGCAAGAACAAGGGCAGGAATTCGAATCAACAATTTCATTTGGGGGGGTGTAAAGAGATGTGCGGGACCTTCAGTTTCTCACGCTTTGATCGCAGAAACCTCAGAAGAACTGTCAGCGAAACGCTCCATCTCCAGACCCATCATGCGCGCCTGCGTGAGCCAGAGATTCGCGAGCGGCGTTCCCTCAGCCATGTTGATGTGCTGCCCGGTTTGGGTTTGCGCACCACCACCCGCCATGATGATCGGCAGGTCGTTGTACTGGTGAGTCGATCCATCGCCGAGACCGGATCCGTAGGTGAAGAGGGTGTTGTCCAGCAACGTCGTTCCGTCAGACTCTTCAATCTCACTCATTTTTTCTAACAAATACACATACTGCTCCATGTGAAAACGGTCCACTTCGATTAGTTTATCGATCATCCGCGTCTGATTGTGAGACATCTGATGATGGCTCAGCGGTTTGTCGGAAATTTCCTCGAAAAGGTAAGGCGTATCCCAGCGCTCCGGCCCGACCATAAAAGTCGTCACATTGGTGAGACCTGTCTGCAGCGCCACGACCATGAGATCGCCCATCAGTTTGATAAATTCTCCGCGCGGGAGATAGGCCTCGGCGGGTTCCTCAAAACTAACTTGCGCCAGCTCGGCCTTCATTTTTTCGAGTCGATCCATCTGTAATTCGATGGTTCGGATCGAATCAAAATATTCAGCAAACTTTTGACCGTCGGTATAGCCAAGATCTCGCTTCAGCGAATTAGCATCTTCGAGAACGAGATCAGTGATGTCTCGATACTGCTCAATTTCGCGGGTCGAAAACAGGCGCTGATACATTTTCCTTGGGTCACGGATTGAAGGAGCAAGGTGGCCGGTTCCGTACCAGGAAATATTATCAAAGTAGATCGATTCCTTATTGTCCTTATGCGTGTTACAACTGAATTCGAGCGTGCGAAACGGTGTTGCCGCTCCGACCTCGTCGGCGACGAGATGATCAAGAGTTCTGTCGAGCGGCCATGCCGTTCCTTTGATCGTGTAGGGTTCCGCGCTACTAAGATAGCAGGAGGCGCACTGCGCATGAACGTCGGTTCCCTGCTGGAAGGTCCGATCCATTCCCGTAATCAAATTGATTTGATCTCTGAATCCTGCAAGAGGTTCCATCGTTGGAGTCAACTCTTCCAATGGCTTCACGAAATAGTTCGGGTCCTGCTTTCCGAGTGAGCTCATCACATTCCCGAGATTCCCCTTTGGAATCACACTGTCTTGCTCGCCGGGAAAAAATCCCCGGCGAACGACGCCGATCGGGACGTAAAAGTGAGCCATTCGCTGCGTGACAGGCTTCGCCGACAACGCTGCGACACTTTCAAGCCATGGCAATGACAAAGCCCCGCCGCCGAGTCCGCGGAGGAATGATCGTCGTGAGATGTGTTTCATAGAAAAAGCGGTGACAACTAAAGAGAGTTTAATGGAAGACTTAACCTTATTGGGTGGCAGCAATTGCGGGTTCGCTAGCCGGGGTGGTCTTCGTTTGAAAAGGCTCGCTCAAAATGATCTCCCGGAGCAAGGATTGAAAACGGTAGTCCTGATCGGCGGTTCGCTCAGAAATTAGATCCAGGGCGATCTGATCTGCCGGCCCGAGTTCACGAGCGAGGGCAAAGGAAAGGAGGTGGCCGGCAAGCCCTCTCGAAAAACGATCCTTCTCCGCGAGGATCGCATCTTTAAACGCCGGGACGCTACTGAATCTGTGCTTCCGGAAAAGCGTCCCTTCCATGTCAACGTCGCGCTCATTCTCATAGATTGAACGCCAGTTCCCGATCGGGTCGTAGTTTTCGAGGGCAAACCCAAGCGGGTCGATCTGCTCATGACACCCCTTGCAGTCTGCGCGCTCCCGATGCTTCGACAATCGTTCGCGCAATGTCAGATGCTCTTCTCCCTCATCCGGCTTCTCTCCTAACGCAGGCACATCTGCAGGCGGAGGACTTGGAGGATTGTTGAAGATCACCGTGGCGAGCCAGGCGCCACGCGTGATTGGTTGCGTCCTTTCAGGGCCTGAAGTCATCGTCATGACAGCGGCATTGGTGATCAGACCTCCATTCCGACGATCCGTCACCGGGACGCGATCAAATCTCAGCGCTGCCACCCCACCGCGATTCACACCGTCACCGACCACTTGCGCGGGATTACTTTTCGTTTCGAGCTCGCCATAGGCCTCCTCAAGAAGCCCTGACCGATAGGTAAAATCCGAATCAATGAATTGTGTAATCGGCTGATTCTCGATCAAGACAGCTTCGAAAAGCAACAACGGCTCCAGCATCATATGCATGCTGTCACGATACTTTGAGAAGTAAAAATCGGGATACTCGTGAGGGTCGGGAACTGATGAAATGATTCGCTCCAGCTGCAACCACTGTGCCGGGAAGCTGTCGCAAAACCGCTTCAGTTTTCGATCAGAGAACATCCGATCGATTTCTTGACTCAAGACTTCGCGCGCACCGAGTTCTCCTGATGATGCGAGATCCAGCAACCGATCGTCAGGAAGACTTCCCCACAGGAAGAAGGAAAGACGTGAGGCCAGTTCAAACTCGTCCACTGGCTCAGTCACTTCACGACCTGATGTCTTGTCGTAAAGATAGAGGAACTTAGGGGATGAAATCACCGCCGCCGCAATGGACTTCATGGAGGAAGTAAACTCGTCTCCCGCTTTGACCCGACTGACGACGTAACCTGCATACCGATCGAGAACTTGATCATCGACCGGGCGGCGAAATGCTTTTCGAAGAAATGGTCTAAGTCGATCTCTCACCAGCGAATTGATCTCTGCCTCTCTTCCGGGTGGTTGAAAAAAAGTGTCCCAGACGCCGACATTTTTCGCGACGAAATCTTTACTCCCGGTGATCGACTGCCCAAGCTTCAGGAATTCTTCCATGAGAAGCGGCGAGAGTGACAGATGATCAGCCTGATTGTCGTACCCGTGCTCCGCTCTCAGGTCCTGCGGGAAGGCAGCAACACCCATGAGCCGTGGCTCGATCATTTGCGATTTCCCTAGCGGCCGACTTCCCACCGTCACCGTCTCTGCCATCTTTCCGGTCTCCGGGCGAAAGTACCCCTTGTGCTCACGCATCATCCGCTCGGGAAGAGTGAAGACGATGCACTTGAGGTCAAAAAGGTCGATCACCGCATTGTTGTATTGGAACCGGTTCATTCGCCGGATCGGGGTATGCGTAAAAGTCGTGCCTTCGGAAACAGATTGCTCTAACAAGGCTTCAAGTTGGGCCAGCAACTCCTTTCGCTCCTCCGGCTTCATTTGAGGCTCATCCTCCGGAGGCATCTCTTCGAAATCAATCACCGCGACCAGTTCCTCGAGTAACTCCGGGTGCTTCAGCAAAGTCCCTGCATCATCGATTTTCAACAGATCGACCTTTCCTTTCACCTTTCCATTCTCGCCATGACAAGAGACGCAATGTTCACGGAACACACCGATAAGAAATTCACCCATCTCATCTTCCACCCCAAGTGAACATGAAAGCGAGAGCAGAGAAACTGCCGCACTGAGCACTGGGAATTTTTGTCTAAAACTCATTGATGGATGAGTGAGGAGGGAAACAAAACGCAGGCTGAGTGTAAACATTTGCCTCTGACGCATTCAGGGGGGAAGAGGCGCCCATCGATTGGACAAATTAGCGACCCCTCTCAAATCACCATCAACCGGAAAAGCGTTGTCATTTTCGACCTTGGTTGAAATCACAAAATCGAGCCGGAAACTTCACCCTATCTCTTTCCGGGATGGACAAACTCATCGCGACTGAGCTCTCCGTTGGCATCCTGATCGAAGCGATCGAACCGCTCATCCAAATCAGGGGATGGCTTCATCCCCTCTTTGTATTCCGTTCTCGTCATTGCCCCGTTTCCATCGGCGTCGAGCCGAAGAAACGCGCGATGGCGATCCGTTTTAGGAGTAGGCTCCGCTTCTGGTTGAGGAGGGTTCGCTATCTCGCCGGTCGCGACCGAAATTGCAGAGCCTGCGAACGAGTCATCTTTCCTCTCTACCTCCGGATAGCTTCGCAGGAATCCATTTTCATCAACCACGTTGAGGTAGTAGTGGGTGGCAGACGGAGGGAGGGTTGCTGTCACCGCTAAATCATTCTGCAAGGTCGCGGGGCCTCTAAACCACTCCTCATATCGATCTCCGGGGTTCGATGTGAAAATCAGGTCTGCCCGAACGGGCATGGCTCCGGCGTCCTCAATTCGAAAAGTGACCAAGTCATCCTCTTGCCGATGCGAGACCACTTCGGGTACGTTCTCCTGATGCGAGAGCTCCGCCAGTGAATCAGGAGAATAATACGGATAGCTTGCCTGCATCTCCGCGAGGGATTCCGAGAGAATTCCGTTCAATTCAGAGGCCAACTCCGGCAGAGACTCGACAAGATTTTTTGACTCTTCGATATCGACTCGCTTCGCAACGCCATTCGTCGTCTCGTAGAGCTGATACAACTCAAGCGGAACCGTTTCCGGATTGCCAACATGATCGTAATTCCGGACCAGCTTGAAATCCCCTCTTCGGATCGTACTCTCAAGGGCAACACCGTGGGGAAAGTGCCAAACCATGGTGTCGCGAACGTTCCCATCTACGTCTTTCAGCAGACTGGGATCTGTGGGGTTCTCTTTGAGCAGCAGCGAGAGATCACAACCATCGAGCGCCTTAGCGGCCGGTCTCCCGATGCCCGCCCACGACAAAATAGTAGGGTAAAAATCGAGCCCGTTCACCATGACGTCACTCTGCTGGCCCGGCTCAATCCCCGGGCCCGTGATGATAAAAGGAACCCGCGTGCCCCCCTCCATCGCGGAAATCTTCCCGCGGTCGAGCGGATAGTTGTCGGTATATCGCTCTTTGGGGCCACCTTCCATGCCTCCATTGTCAGAAGTGAAGATGACGTAAGTGTTTTCAATCAGCTTATGACCCGGCCATCTCGGATCATCCGTGTTTTCAAGATAGTTGAAGACCTGCCCAACATAATAGTCGAGCTCCTCGACCATCGCACAATAAAACGGGTTGATCTGGCCCTCCGTCTCCCGCGTTGCGACATCGCCAGGATCGACGCCAAGTTTTTTGACATACTTTTCGAGGAGTTCTTTCGACCGGGTATGCATCGGTGAGTGCACGAGCCAGGTCGCGTAATAAAGAAAGAACGGTTTGTCCTCCTGCTCGCGAAGGAAAGTGAGCGCGTCTTCATTCGTTTGGTGAAATGGGAAACCATTCTCGTCTAGTCGAAAGGGATCTTCTTTTGCTTCGGTAGCGAAGCCATCGAGGCGATCTTTCATCGAAGTGCGCGCGCCCCGGTCCGCCCGGGTCCAGTCGAAGCCCTGATCTCCTGGCTGCGGGAAAGCGTGGTGGTCAATCGCCATATGCCATTTCCCTGAGTGCCCCGTCGCGTAGCCATTCTCGCGGAGGACTTTAGCGAGAGTCAATTCATCCTCGGGCATCCGACCGCTATACCAGGGATCCATCATGCGAGCGTGCTTACTCCGCGGAGCGGGCGGTGCACCGCCAACGACATGTGTTTTCTGTGCCCGCGCCGGATGCACGCCGCTCATGATCGCACAGCGCGAGGGAGCACAGGTAGGTGCCGGTGAATAACCCTGCCAGAACATCACTCCCTTTTTCGCGAGCGCATCAATGTTCGGCGTCTCCATCGGAGATGGCTCATCAATATCGTAGCAACCCACATCCTGCCAACCAAGATCGTCGGTGAGAAGCAGTAGGATGTTCGGCTGAGATGGCCGTTCATCGGCTAGAGAAATCGAAAACGAAAAGAAGACCGCAATGACAGCAAACGGAATAAGTAATTTCATCAAAATGTATGTTTGTAATTATCGGTGAGTCATCAACTCACTCGTTGCAACCCTGATCATCAAATCTCTAAGACGATAATCATTCGCCGCAGATTCCTCGACGATCTCCTCAATCTCAGCGAAATCAGAAAGCCCCAATGTTCTACCTTTTGCATACTCAGCAAGCTTGATCGTGAGATTCCTTGAGAACGGCCTCGCCTGGGTCAGAAGGATTCTCTTCAACTCCCTGACATCTTCGAAGTCCCGGCCAAGATACGTCCCGTAGGTCGTCACCTCCTGCGTCTCCGAATAATCGGTGCGAAATCGACCAATCGGGTCAAACGCTTCCAGAGCCATTCCCAGCGGATCCATTTGCCGGTGGCACTCAACACACGATGCGTCGCTTCGATGCATCTCCAGCAATTCCCGAACGGTATCGATCCCGTTCAGATCAGGGACAAGAGCAGGAACTTCCTTGGGGGCGGGTGGAGGCGGAGTTCCGAGTAGCTCATCAAGAATCCAGTGCCCCCGAACAATCGGTGAAGTCTCCACTCCGTTGGAAGTGAGCGCGAGAATCCCCCCCTGACCAAGAAGACCACCACGAATCGAATCTTCAGGAAGTGACACTTTGACGAGTTCTTCTCCCCCTTCGTGCGGGACACCATACAACTTCGCGAGGCCATCATTCAAAAAGGTATAATTTGAATCAAGAAAATCACGCACGCTCAAATTCTCCTCCAGAATATGGTGAAAGAATTTCCGGGTCTCTGCACGCATCGAGGGTTCAAGATTGTCCCGATAGTATTCGCGGAACTCTCCTTTTCCGTCGGGAGGCATCGTACCAAGGATGTCGAGCGAAAGCCACTGATCCGCAAAACTGTGACTGAATCGGAGTGACCTAGGATCGCTTAGAAGTCGCTCCACTTGATCCACCAACACTTCGGACTTCAGGATCTCCTGAGAGTCTGCGAGAGCAAACAACTCTGAATCGGGCATCGTGCTCCAAAAGAAATACGATAAGCGATTAGCAAGAGCATAAGCATCGAGACGAGGCGCTTCACCCGGTTCGATTGAGTCACCCGCTGAACCCGTTTGAGAAGGAATCGTGTCAGAAGGTAGATATAGAAAATCGAGTGATGCCATCATCGCAGCAAACGTGCGGATCGTGGACTCGTGCCAGTCCCTCGTCGCTTCATACTGCTCGTCCCAGTATTTCAAATATGGCTCAATCTCGTCCCGATCAACGGATCGCCGAAACGCACGCTTCGCGAAACGCATCACTGTATCGGTCCGCTCGGCCCTATTCTCCAGATCAGGGATCGTGGCCTGGTCGTAGGTCACTTGAAAAGCTTTGGGCGGCCATTCATCATTGTAGGGGCCTTCAATGCGATACTCCGTAATTCGAATTCCAGGACCCCGATACGGACTCATTGCAGAAGCCGGCAACTTTCTCCGCCGAATATTGGAACGTATCTGAGTGATCGGCTTACTGGAAGCATTGAGAAATGCCAGATACGGATAGTGATCTTTGTCGATCCAAGTCTCAAACTCAAAGGTCTGTTCTCCCCCTTCCTCTAACTCAAATGTTTGCAGTAAAGTCCCGCCACTCGTGACGCTCTCTTCTTTCTCCGCGATCACTCCAATTCCCAATTCGAGAGGCCCTTCCTCAGGTTGAAATCGAACAGGATAATAGTCACGATCGACACTCGAAGCCGTCACCGTAATCTTGTATCTCCCCGGCGATTCCATCACTTTATCGACTCCCCCATCGTAAATCTTGGCCTTTCCGCCGACTCTTAGAATCGCATGTTTTGAATTGAAAGTGACATAGCGAGCTGAACCTCCCCTGATGCGCTGCGTTGCCACGTCAATGACCCGGCTTTCAGGCTGTAGCACTTCAGAAGAAAACAAGGCGAGTCGCAAACTTGTTTTCGCCGCCTCGAGATACTCAAGAAGAAGCTCGTTGGAAATAACAAGTGCTTCAGCCTCCGTGTCGAAGCCTTTGCCCACTTCATCTTCGTAAATGGAATTGCCCGGATCATAGATCCCGTTCTCTAATCCTAACAAGTCACGAACCGTATTGCCATATTCCCGCTTGTTAAGGCGCCGGAAACCCGTGGACTCAGCTTCCTTACCGCTCTGGGCGTAGGCGAGAACGAAGTCGAGGACTTTCTGTTTCTCTATTTCAGATGGCTGTGGTTCGTCATCAGGAGGCATCTCCTCGCTCGCCAACACCTCAAACACATCCGTCCAGAGTCCCGCATCGATATGCGAGATATTATCGAGTCTCACTTTCCCTTTTTGCTTTTCCTCGCCATGGCATTGAATACAATGTGACTCGAAGAAAGGTTGAATGGATTGATAATCTTCTGCGCGAGCAAGCGTGAACGTTACTAACACTGGAATAATTTGATGATAATAAAATCGATTCATTGAATGATACAAATAGCAATACCGCGTCGTGTTTCCGGACAGGTCAGCCCTCTTCTTTTCCTTCCTCCAACTCCTCTGAAATGTATCGAGCTACTTCCGTCGCAAGTGCATCAGACCCTTTGGGATGAAAATGAACATTTTTTGGTTTCTGCCAATCCTTCAGATGAGGGAGACAGTAACTATACAAATCATTGATTCGAATCCCATTCTCTTTCATCACCTCAAGAGCGGCGTCGTTGTAGCGAATTGGAGCAAGCGGATCCCGAAGAGGATTCAGCGTTGCCGGAACCACCGGTGTTGTCGTCGCAAAAATTAACCGCGCCCCGGTGCCCTTCAACTTTTCAACCAGCAACTTCATATTTGAAGTGTATTCCTCGATGGTTGCTTGAGTGGGATCGTCAGGATCATTGGACTTCTCGTTTCCGCCTGCTTCTTTGACATGCTTCAAGTCGTGCAGGCCCCAATTAAAGTGGATGACATTCCATTTTGAAACAGCGAGCCAGCGATCAATATTTTCGACCCCATAGGTCGTCCCGCCGCAGTTCTCCCTTCGGTTACCACGAGTTCCCATGGGGCGAAAAACGTTGGCTTTCTCTTGCAGTATCCCACGAACCTGCAGGGTGTAGCCGATCGAGATTGAGTCACCAATAATCAAAACATTGGGAAGCTTCGGGTCTGGAGTAAAGGACCAGTTTGCAGCTGTGTTAGCTTCAGTCGCCGCCCTGGATTTAGGTTCGGCGGATAGCAACCCCGTGGTCATGACGGTGAGTGACGCTGTGGCGGCTGCGCAGGTCAAGAAGGCAGAAGTCTTCATAAGAAATTGTGAATGACGCACCAGTCAGCTCAGTTCGAAACTCCCCGTGGCGCCGTTGAAGCTCCCGGTCTCAACGCCAAAATTTTGCAGCATGGTCGTAAAGAGATTATTCAAAGGAGTTTGGTGTCCGGTTGGAGTCATGGCATCGACGTGACCCCGGTGCTGGAAACCACCTCCCGCAAGGATCAGGGGAAGATTCCGGTTCGAGTGTCGCGCCGCATCGCCAAGCCCGCTCCCAAAGAACACCATCGTATCGTCAAGGAGGCTCCCATCGCCCGAGGGGCTCTTTTTTAGTTTCTCAATGAGCCGGGCCGTCTGCTCAATGTAAAAGGTCTCGATGATTTTCAGCTCCTGGAGACGGTCAGGTCGGTTCCCGTGATGGGTCAGCCCATGGTAGCCTCCTGTCACCCCATCCAGTTCGATGACATGATTGTGCATCCCAAATCCTGCCGTGAAGACACGACTCGTATCTGATTGGATCGCCAGATAAAGAAGATCAAACATCAGCGGCGACAGTGTCGCATAGTCCATGTTTCCATGTGCTCGTACAGAGTTGTCGAAGGGAACCTCGGGCTTTGGCTCAGACTGCCATTTCTGCATTCCCTGTATCCGCTCCTCCGCTTCTCTAATCGCGGTCAAATATTCATCGAGCTTCTCTCGATCGGGAGCATTCACATTCTTTTCGAGACGTTTCGCCTGTCCGCGAACGAGATCCAGAATACTCCCCTGTTGATCCAGTTCCAGTTTCCGCTCCCTTTTCGCAGCCGCTGAATCATTGACGAAAAGTTTCTGAAAGAGATCAAGCGGATCGACCTCTTCACGAACCTTGATCCCTGACGGACTCCAGGAACTTCCTTGCTTGCCCCCTAATGAGATGTGCACCGATGGAAACCGCGTCGCGTATCCCACATGAGAAGCCGCGACTTGGTCAATCGACACATTCTGCCCCGCACTGGCACGATTCGCGTCGACTCCACTGAGAATCGAATTCATCGAGCCGTGCTTGGTGAATATGGACGGGTGGTCCATGTGCGAAAATACCGTCAAGTCATCGCGCAGACCTGCCAGAGGCGATAAAACAGGTGATGGTTCAAAGTTCTTGCCAAAAGTCTTTGGGAAGAACATTTCCGGATTCATTCCCAACGCGCTGCAAATGCAGACCATACGCTTCGGCGGACTAACGGAAAGATTGGCTCCAACCGATTCGAGAACCGGCAGCGCAATGGTGATTCCAGTCGCCTTCAGAAAATTACGACGTGGGGATTTAGAGTGAGGATTCATTTTCGTTTTTTGCGAGAGCGCTCCCTAGGCGGAGCAAAGAGAAGTCCAGCGCTAAGACCATCGACTAAGTAATGCCCTTTGGTTTCATCGGGATTGAATCTTCCTGCGGCGATCGAAACGACAATTGATCGGGCGCCCGCGGGCACCTCTATCGTCGCGACGATAGTTTGCCAGCCTGAACCATCCGCTTGAGTCGTCAGGGCAGATTTTACGTTCGTTAGGGATTTCTCATCCAACTCCCTCCATGAAACACTTTCCCAAACTTCCCTGACTTCGTGCGGCAACTCTGAAAACGTTCCTACCCTCACGGTGTAACGATCCTGATACCCATCTGATTCAGGCCGGAACGAAGCGACCACCTCGATCAGACGAAGCTCGCCCTCTTTCGCCACCGGAAAAGAATCCACTTCGATAATCTGCTGGATATAGCTGAGCGTCGTCTCCGGCGACGGGTCAAGCCTGAGAACACATCTTCCCTCAATGGCCGTTTCACTCTCAACGATCGAACCACGGTCCCCGTTCCACCGACCAGCCATGACAGGAAAGCCGAGGTCCCAACTTACATTCGGATCTTCAAATTCACGTTCCAGGATGGGTATCTCAAGGCGAAGTTCGTTACCGCGAGGCGCAACCATGGACCACGCCACTGAAGCACAAAATAACCCCACAAACAGTCCCGCCGCCGCCGCCAACCAGGAACGCTTGATAAGAAAACGGCGACTGGAAACAGCGACCGTCTCATTTACTATTTCAACAGCGGGACTTCGAAGCGTTTCAGAAAGAGCAAGATCGATTCTGAGGTAGCGTACGTAGTCCTTCCGAAACTCCGGATCCTGTTTCAACAAGAGTTCCATTTTTGCAAAATCTTGCGGTGAAGCATCTCCATCGAGGCACGACCTCATCAACTCTCTATTCTGTTCGCGGTGCTTCATGCCATATCCTCCTCCGCCAATGTGGTTTGAGTACACTCCATCAATAGGAGACGAATTCGATGCAGCTTTTTATACAAGGCCATCGCCGTAACGCCGATACTGTCGGCATACTCGTCAATGCGAACACGAGGCGCATAAACCTTCTCCACGAGCCTACGCTGAGGATCAGGCAACTTTTTCAGACAAGCCTCGAGTGCCCGTAGCTCCCGCTCCATCGAATCGGCTTGTTCCATCACGGCTTCCGAGAGCAACTCATCTACCTCGCGGCCAAAACAGTGCCGGTCCCTTGCTCGATCCCTTCGGAAAGAGAGCACCTCCATTCGCGCGACGCCGAATGCCCAACGTCGAAAAGAAAGGCTGTCCAGTGACGGATCAAATTTCCGCCAGAGGACCACAGCGACATCCTGCATCACTTCACGGGACTCATCATGACTGAACAAAAGAGAACGCACAAATAGACGCAATCCCTCTTCGTGCTCAACAAAGAGCCTCAGAAACTGGTCATGCTGATTGCGTTCTAATTCATCCATTCAACCAGTATGCTCCACCAAACTGCTGATTTGCCGCACAATTATGGATTTTTTTTGCAACTCCTCTCGCCCCACTTAGTTCCATAGGGAATCACCTGCTTCCCTACAAAATTAAATGAGCAAACAAATCGCGAAGGAACCAGAGTTTCAAATCAGCCTTTTTTTGGGTCGCGCCTACTATTCCTACCTTGGAATGTTAGGGCGACTACTCAAAGCGAGAGGTCTCGACAAACATCTCAAGCCTGGGGTCGGTAATATTCTCTTTGCTCTTTTTCGTGAAGATGATCGAACGGCGACTGAAATCGGAGCCGCACTAGGACTGGCCCGCTCCACAATGGCGCGACTTGTAGACAAAGTTCGGCAGCTCGGTCTCGTCACCACTCGTCCCGATCCCGAGGACGGCCGGGCCGTAAGGATATCGCTAACTAAAGAGGCGAGAAGCCTCATGCCTGACTGCTTTGAATTGGCCAATCACATCGAGTCGACAATTTGCCGGGATTTCTCGCCGGAAGAGCGTGAAAGCTTCGCTGATCTACTTCTCCGCGCAACGTCGAACATCACTGACGAACTCAAGATTCTTGATGAGAACAAGTTTTCCACCACTCCATGAAGACACCCACTAGGCGAACCCACATGAAAAAAACAAACCTGCTCTATTTAGTCTCTACTTCAGCCCCTGCCATTTTAACCGCCTTTCTAATCTCCGCCCATGCCGACGAGATCGATTGGAACAAAGCAAAAGAGCTCCGCCAGAAATCACGAGCAGGCCTGTCTCTGAGCGCAGAGGAAACCGCTTACCTCGCGCGTGCCATGACAGCCCGCTCTGGAGCGAACGCGACACGGGGCGACGGGTCTGACGAGGTAGCAACAGTAGAACCTGTTGTCGTGTCTGAGGAAACGAGCCCGATCAAAACACTCACTGCAACCGCCTCCGATGGAAACGAAATCGACTTCGCCTATCGAAGCCCGACGGCGAACCGACCCCTTCCGGCGATTGTATTTATCCACGGCAGTCTCGGCCAGCGAAGGCTGCCTGAGCTGATCGAGAATCTAAAATCAAATCCGACACAAACACGATTTCTGAAGGCGGGCTATGTCGCCGTCGCGGCGACGTTCCGGACCTATGTCGAGGACCCGCTTTCAAATGGCCCCACGCTCGATCTTATCGCCATCGTGAAAGAAGTGCGAGAACTGCCCGAAGTCGATCCGGAGAGTATCGTCGTCTTCGGCACGAGTGGCGGCGGCAGTATCGCTCTTGAACTGGCCGGCTCCAAAGAGGTATCTTTTCCTGCCATGGTCATCGGAGAGCCCGCGACGATTCTCTTCACCGGATTGATGACTGACCTGTCGATGCGAGAGCCCGCGATGAGAGATTACAAGACGCTCTACACGGAAGAGCGCCGCCACGCGACCGAGAAAAAGATCGGCACAATTTCCTGCCCGCTCCTCATTCATCACGGCGACACCCATCCTTTGAACAAAATAAATTTCGACATCGTTTTCCCGGCCATCGAAGAGGCCGGTAAGACCATTGTCATCAAACGCTACCCCGGCGAAAACCACGGATTCTACTGGGGAAACCGGACTAGTGAAGCCACGGTAGAAGCGGTCGTTTCAAGTACCCTTGAATTCATTGAGCCGCTGCTTAAATCACCACCAGCGGATCCAGTCGCCTCGATCACAAACTGAACAGGGTAGGGTCCGCGATCACACCCTGTTGAATCGTCCAATTCGCTCGACCCGATGAATTGATCCTGAGATCCTTCAAGGTGATCCAGATCATGAAAACCGTCTCCAGCCTGCTTCTAGTCCTGTCTCTTTGCGCGAGTTTTCCAGTCCGCGCCGAGACCTATCTCGTCAAAAATGGAATCGCGAAAGCGGAGATTGTAATTTCCGAAAACTCGACGCGAATGCAGCGGGTCGGGATCCGGAACGATCCGGCCTATCATCAGGCGCACGGGATGGCAGGCATGACCAATCATGAAGCGGTCTATACAAAACACCTGGAGCGGCTCGCGCTCTATGGCGGAAAGCTGAATTACAAACCCGAGAGTTCCACCTCTCAGCTCGGCTATTCCGCCAGTGGGCTCGTCGAAGGAACAGCCCGGAATGCCCGTGCTCTCCTTGATAGTTACGATCTGGAGAGCGTCTCGCCGATGCCACCGGACAACATTGAAAAACTTGACCCAAACATTCTTGTTCTCCTTGTGGGGGGGGGACGAGGACCAGTCAGCAAAGCAGGCGTGAAATGCGGAGGCCAGGTTCCCAGAGGTTGGGGATGGGAAATCGGAGATGGCGAGTAATACTCAGGTGGCTTCCTTTTCACGGAAAAGAAGGCCAATATATTTTCTGAGGGAATGTAGAAGGTGAAATGGATCGATCACCCCCACCAAAACGAAGTGATTTTGAAGCACTCTTTGAGGGCCACGAGCTCGCCTTCCGCGTCTATGCGAAGGCACTTCTCCCTTCCTGGGATGCCGTCGACGATGTAATTCAGACCGCCAGTCTTGTCATGTGGCGCAAGATGGAGGAGCTGGACTCCTCAGATGGATTTCTCCCCTGGGGAAAAGTGGTCGTACGGTTTACGGCCTTGAAGCACCTTCGGACCCAGTCGCGCGATCCACATGTCTTCGACCCGGAGTTGATCGAATTTCTTTCTCAGGAAGAGGAGGAGCGGGACGGCGGCCGCCTTGACGCCCAACAGCAAGCGCTTACCAAGTGCCTTAGCGCTCTCGGAACAGAGGGCCGCCAACTGGTCCTCTCTCCCTATCAGAGGCACGGCTACTTGACCAAACTTGCCGAAGCAAGCGGCAGGACGCGGAACAGTCTTTACAAACAGATCCGACGGATCCGGGCAAAGCTTGAGCAGTGCGTCGTTCAACAATTGGGGACTGCTTCCTGATGAACACAAACCACGAACATGAAAGTGTTCCCGAAGAGCTCGAAGAGTTGATTCAGGACTATCTCGACGAGAGGCTGGAGACCGAAGGGTTTGTCCGTTTGCAGGAAATCCTCAAAGAAAACTCTCAGGCTAGGCGCCGATACCTTGATGCGACCGAGTCTGCGGTGATCCTTCAGGATATCGCGGTGACCGAAGAAAGTGCGGTTCTGGCCGCTCCGGTGAAAAGTTCAACGAAACAGGTCGCCTTCCGCTGGCTACCACTAGGTGCGGCTGCAGCAGTCCTAGTCTTAGCGCTATTTCATTCGCCATGGTTTTCGAAACCGGACGTCGGAGCCAAATTGGTCAGCACGTCTGAGACAGACTGGTTGTCAGCCGAATTGTTGCCGGGTGCTCCTCTCGCCGTTGGAACCCAACTTCA
>JARGOD010000003.1:27366-95546 GCA_029210205.1 Verrucomicrobiales bacterium
CGACTATGCATCGACTCACCCCGTCTCGATGGAGATCGATTCGCGAGGAAGACCGAGCCGGAAACCCAGCAGTGCTCCGAACAGTGCTCCTGTTAGCGTCCTAACGAACGGACGCGCCCAGAAAAACCACGACGACCCGGAGGAGTCTTTCTTTTTTCGTGACGACATCACCGGTTACATCGTTTTCGATCTCAACGAGTCAGTTCCTGTCACTAGTATTCACACCTATTCGTGGCATCGAAACCGCGACAAGCCGGAGAGCACGATGCGAGCCGTTCAACGCTTTACGGTCTGGGGCGCGAAAAACACCCAGCCCTCGGGATTCCCTGACGCTGAAAATTCAAGCGGCTGGACCAGAATCGCCCGTGCCGATACCGACATCTTCTTTCAGGTCGATCACCAAGCTAGCCGTCCGCCCCAGCAGGCCTGTCGCATTCTCCCCGCCGGTGATTCGCTCGGAGAGTTTCGCTATCTCCTTTTTGAAATGCTGCCCACCAGTGATGATATCGACATCCCCCCCCGTCACACCTTTTTCTCAGAGATCGATATTTTCACGGAGTGATTCAGGGGATGAAATATCACTACTCTTTCACCTTAAACTCAAAATCCGGATACATCGCTTTGATCTCTTCCAAGGTCCATGGCCGGTTCTGAAGCACGCGGGTAATTCTCGAATTTTTCAATTTCGAAGCGTCTTCAAGACCAGCGAACTTCGCTCCCGCAGGCATCACTCGGGAATCCCATCCCGCCAGATCTTGCGGCTTCACGCCAATGCGATAGAAAGCATTACTTGAGTAGGGACTAGGCGCAAACTCTCCTACGAAACTTACATTCTGATCGGGTTTGATCGAGCCTTCCATGCCGAGTGACCAGAAAGAAGCGTTTACAACAAATCGGCGCGCATCCTCATCCAATAAATCCTCAGATGTTCCAAACGAAGTGTAGACAACTCTCGCGTCCTTCTGTTCTCCGGAAGGTGCAACGTACGAATCGCGAGACCATCCAGCATTCACAATGGGGCGCTCTGGATTGATCTCGTCGCTCGGTTCAAAGGTATTTAACACCTGCACTTCAAGCAAGGGAGTCGCATCTGAAGGAGGTTGGGATTTGTAGGCGCCCGAGTATGCATGAATAGATCCCACCCCGGCCATGATTGGATGATCTTTTGCAGAACTGACTCCTGACACAGTTCCACCCATTTGGTGATTCGAACCGTAGTGGCTTTGTCCAAGTTCTTTGTCCCAGGTGTTTCCGAAAATCTGTTTCCCCAGTCCCCCGTCATAATCCTCTCCGCTGTAATTGTAGTTCAGCTTCTCCCATTTTCCCTTCTGTCCATTGAAACTGTGAGTTGAGGTGCGCAAGCCGACGACCGGCCCGCCCCGCTCAAAGTAGTCGACGATTTTCTCCGCCTGTTCATCCGGCAGGTTCATGAAACGGGCCACAAAGAATAAAAGGTCCGCGTCTTCGAGAACCTCAAGGTGGGGAATGGGGACATCGCCGGCTTGGATAAACCCTTCCTCATTGATCCCAAAGAGCACAGTGCATTTGAATCCGTAGTGTTTTGCCAGGATTTTTGCGATGGCCGGGCAGACCTCTTCGGAACGATACTCGTGGTCATTCGCGATGAAGACGATGTGTTTTCCGACCCCGGGCCCCTCGGTGCCTTCGAAGGTTAGCGGTGAAGCGGTCAGAGAACCAGCGAGCAGGAACAGAACTGAAAGAGTTCGAAGAATGAAATTGATCATCTTGGTGTATGGGTCAGGTGTTAGGTTGATTCTATTCGAACGACATTGAAAGTCGCTCGATCATGGGTTTTGATTTATTCTCCGTGGAATCAGTGAGTTTCATTTCAACTTGAAAACCGTAGCCCGCAGGGAGATCGGATAGATCCAGTGCCGCCGGAGATTTTGAAATCTGTTTCGAGAATCCTTCGATGTAGTCGTAGCTTTCGGATACCTCAGCCCACTCGCTCCACTCGTCGGCTTTTCCATCCTTATCGGTGTCCACTCCCACGCGAACTTCGACAGTGTCGACCCATGGTCCGGGGCTGACCCAGTCGGTCTGCTGCTGAGTAGCGAGGTAAAACTGACCATTAGCAAAGGCGACGTCCGGATCCGGATGACCCTCTCCGATGTGATCGCAGAAGGTAAACTCTTCACTGATGTCGGACGAAGTGAACCAGGCCGTGCTCATTTGGGCGCCGTGCTCGGGATCATAGTCCGCAAAGAGATAATACTGACCTCCGATCGCAATAGCAGCCCAGTCACCATAGGCTTCCTGCTCAGGCTCGTGAATCTCGTAATCCGCCTCACCGGTCTCGTAATTGTCAGGATCTTCTTTCGCCCAGTGAGGATGATTGTAGGTCGCCTTCTCACCAGTCGGCTTTGTCCGCTGGTCCACGGCGGGTTTTCCAAAGACAAAGTTACCGAGACCATCTTCGCTCACGGCGTGACCGGCGAGTGGTGAATCCCAGGAGCGCTTGCTCGCATTGATCGGACTCCAGTCTTCAATGATGACGTGCATCTTTCCATCGAGATCGCGGATAAATCCGGCGTCGGAACCATGAGAAGGGTCTGCCACCGCGAGACCCCTATTTTCACCCGGTTCACCATCGGTGAGATCGCTATCGACGTAGACGTGCGGATCCTGGTCGTTGGGGAAGTCATAGTAGATGTAGGCCCTCCCATCGACCATCTCCGCGCTGGTGACCCAGCGGGAAAACTGCTCGGTGACCGGGCCGTGATGCACCCAGCTTTTCATGTCACGACTCTGCCAGGCATGATAGCCACCCTGACTGGGCTTCAACCCTCCGGGCGCGTCGAAGACATTCGGAAACCGTGTCGTCTTGAGAGGCACCTCAAAGCCCTCAAGCGTGGCCTCTGCGGGAACGAACTTGGGCATAGGTTTAGCTTTCTCCCCTTTCTTCCGACGGGGCTGTCCGCTGCCGTAGCGACCAAAGATCCAGTAATCGCCGGGACCCATCGTCAGAAGCACGGGCGCATCCTGCAAATTTGATGGCCCGAGGTTTTCGATTGGGTTCCAGTTATGCCAAACAGGAGATTGTTGAATCGTTAACGAATTCGCGGACCGCTTTCGATCAGATGATTTCAGCGCGGTCAGAACCGTCCCGGTATCCCCCTCCGGGACAGCCAAGCCATCACTGAAGGCGACACCATCTGATCGTTCCACCTGATCCTCATCTCCAAAAGACCACTGAATCTCCGAAACGGGAGAACAGGAAACAGAAAAGAGTAACAGGATCGGGAGACTGTGTCGGAGACTAACTTTCATTTGAGCGATTCTTGGGCGTTTAGCTGAACTCAATTCAGCGAAAGTGGTTTTATACTTGTTTACGAGATAATCCAAGCGGCGAAGCAGACACCAACGCGGGATCACATTTACCACTTCGGCGCGTGAGATTTGCCTCACATAAACATTCAGATTTGGCTGTCGCTCCAATAATTCTTTATCAGCAGCTCTGATCTGCGGACTCGAAGACTCCATCGCGGGGTGCAGGTAGAGATTGTGTTCCACTCCCAAGCTTTGGCAGGAGGCAGGAGAACCTTGCCTTCAGAAGGCAGAGGGAGTGGGATTCGATCCCACGGCAGGCGAAAAATGCCGCCAGATATTGGCCAAATCGCCCGTAAATAGAGGAAACCCGTGGTTTCCCAATTTTGTCGCCAGAATCTTGGCGAAATAACGATAATGATCGATTAAGAGGACAACCGAATCAGTTGGCGATTCAAGACCTGGAAAAGCGGGCTGCGCGCCCTACCCCCAGCGAAACTCTTATTCTGAAGTGTCTCGCTTGAGGGATCAGGTCAAAGCCAAAGTTAGAATTGGCGTGAATCGCTTTGCAGTCACGTCAATCGCAAGATTTCCGGCGATTGACTCAGGACTCTCACTAGAATGAGAGGCGGGCTCCTAAGATGAAATTGTGAGTGAAGTAGGGATCGATATTGAAATCGAGATTCTCGTATTCTGTCTGACCAATACCGAGAGCCTTGTATTGCAGGAATATGGCCATTCTCTCAGAGATAGGCAAATCCACGCCGGCAATGAACTGGTAAGCGAGAGCGAGGTCTGTTTCGGAGAAGCCCCGGGCAAACCCTCTCTGCTGAAACGGCTCAGCAATGTTGATGTCAGTTTCGGCCGCGCCGACTCCAACGCCAACATAACCGACGATACCATTGTGAATCGGAATCTCCTTCAACACGTTTACCATCATGGCGCGCGTGTTAATTTGACCACGGAAGCCGAAGTTAATGAAGCCTCTACCGTCGAGAATGTCAGAACGAATCCGCCCGATGTCATTTTGAGCTGACAATCCTTCGATTTCGAAGCGAGAACCACCGAGAAATTTTGAATATGCACCGGCACCTCCTCCAACGAGATAGCCGCCATCCATGTCGATAATCTCGTTCGACGGGAAGATCGGCTCGTTGCCTTTCACGGTAACTTCACCGAAAACACCTCCATAAGCGAAGATGTATCCCGTCAAGGGCGACGGGGCTTTTTCCAAAATTGGGCGCTTGTCCCAATTTCCTGCAAAGCCGACACAAGGAATCGTGCAGGCTACAACAATCATTATTTTTTTAATTGAGTTCATGATGAGTATAATTTTTAAACTTCCACTCAATTTATACGGTATTTTTATAATATCAATAGAAATTAGAAATAAATTTTAAATTATTGTCACTCGGCTGGAATATCCAGCGATACTCGAATATCAGTGATTGTGAGATCATCGTGGGCTCGGGATGCGCCTGAATGTTCCGATCCACTGTAGCTGGAGCGATCAAATAGATCCGCCACCTGAAGATTGGTGGCAGGACACACCGGGCGAATGGGAAGCCCCCGAGCTGCCGCTGGACGATGGCTATACCCTCGTTCTCGATGGAGACGACCCCCACGAACTCACAGACGTTCCCACGTTCTCCGAAGGCTGAAGGGAGATCCTCCCGTTTAGCGAAAAACAGCTTCCAGGGAAAGCTGCCGCACTCATATGTCCGGCCCCCGCGATTTTTCGACCAAAACCCCACCATTTCATAGCGGTTCAGTAGATCCGCGGCGCACAGCCTTGACTCCAGCTTGTTTTCATAGCCAAATCTCTTCATGAAGACAGGATTTCACCCTTTCTCCCCCTGCACCCCCTCAATCCCAGTAGGACCGATGCGCCGATAAGAACTCCTTGAAAAAGCAAAATCCAATCAGTTATTCATCCATCGCAGTCTCTGACGGCGACCTTTTAATCCGCACCCACGAAGGACTCTGGTGTATATCCGAATAACCGAATGAAAATCCAACTTGCCCTTTTCGTCCCACTGATCGTTCTGTCAGCGGACGCTGCACCATCGGTCAACGAAGCGAAAAGCGCCATCGACCGAGCCGCAACCTTCTACCGGGAGAAGGCCGCAGTTAACGGGGGCTATGTCTATTACTACTCACTCGATTTTTCACGACGGCTCGGAGAGGGCGTAGCCGAGAGCACCGAAATTTGGGTCCAGCCGCCCGGCACGCCGACAGTAGGAGAAGCATTTCTCGACGCCTACGAGGCGACAGGTTCTCGTGCTCATCTCGATTCTGCGATTGCGGCGGGAAAAGCGCTCGTTCACGGTCAAATCGAATCGGGAGGATGGCGCAACTCGGTCAATTTTAACCCTGCCGGAGCGAGAGCCGATCTCTATCGGAATGGGAAGGGAAACCCGAAAGGCAAAAATTTCAGCACCCTCGACGATGACATCACGCAAGCGGCATTGCGGTTCATGATGCGTCTTGATGAGACGCTGAAATTCGAGGATGCCACGATTCATGAATCCGTGGAATACGCCACGACTCGGCTGCTACAGGCTCAATTCCCCAACGGAGCCTTCCCACAAGGATGGACGGGTCCAGTTGAAGCCCGCCCTCTCAAAGAGTCGCGCTACCCTGATTACGACTGGCGTACCGAAGGGCGTATCAAGCAGTACTGGGATGAATACACCTTAAACGATGGGCTTGCCGGAAGCATGACCGACATGTTGATCAGAGCGCATAAGATTTACAAAGATGACAAGTATCTCTCCGCGCTTGGGAAGCTCGGCGAGTTTCTCATCCTCTCGCAAATGCCCGATCCACAACCCGCTTGGGCGCAGCAATACGGACCCGATATGCAGCCGATTTGGGCGCGTGCTTTTGAACCGCCAGCGATAAGCGGTCGTGAGTCTGAAGACGTCATGATCTCCCTAATGAAGATCGCCGAATACACCGGCGAAGATCGCTTTCTGGAGCCGATCGTTCGCGGCGTAAAATACCTCGAATCGTCTCTCTTACCCGATGGCCGACTGGCCCGCTATTACGAATTACAAAACAACAAGCCGCTCTACATGGAACGGAACGGCGTTGTCTATTCGCTGACCAACGACGACTCGAATCTACCGAGTCACTACGGTTGGAAAAACCCATCACGGCTGGATCTAATCAAACAAGCCTATCGGGCAAAACTCGCCGGACGCAGTGCCGTCGCCGTGCTAGAACCCGCAATCGTCGATCCAGACGAAATAGAAGAGGTCGTCGACAACCTCGACGATGAAGGGCGCTGGATCAGCGAATACGATGGAGAGTTGCTTGTCGGCCAACCGAAATTCCAACCCGGCGAGAAGTATCTCAACAGCGCTGTGTTTGTCGAGAATATCGAGACGCTTAGACGCTTTGTGCTGAGTCGTTAGTCACGACCGGACAGGCAACAGGGTCAGGTCGACCATTCAACCCTGTTGAATCGAACTACTTGGCTGGCTTCTCCTTTTTCATATTCTGCAACCCATCCGACTCCCCGTAGAGCGGAGAATCTGAACCGCTGCTGCCGGGAACGGGATCGACGTTGGTTGTCGGAATCCACTGTTGAAAATCTTCAACCACATCGGCGTGCTTTCCGGCAGGGATCAGATTTGTGTGTTCGTTAGAATCATTGTGATGGTCGTAAAGTTCTTCACTGCCGTCGGCGTAGTGGCTGTAGCGGAAATGCTCAGACCTCAGCGTGTGATTGTTGGGACCGAAGGTGGTGAGGGCGGGATAGGGCCATTCAGAATTGGGATTTTCCAAAAGCGGGGTGAGACTGCGGCCTTCGAGGCCCTCTGCTGTAGGCACGCCGCAAAGTTCCTCTAAGGTCGGCCAAACGTCGATCAGCCCGACCGGAGCATTGCTGTTGGCACCCTCGACAATTCCAGGACCGGCGAAAATCAACGGGACGCGGGTGGTGCGCTCCCAGAGGCTGCGCTTAGCCCACTTCTTTTTTTCTCCGAGATGGAAACCGTGATCGCTCCAAAGAACGACGACTGTATTTTCCGCTTCGCCGGAATTTTCGAGCGAGTCGAGCATCATGCCAACTAAGGAGTCGATGAAAGAATTCGCGGCAAGGTAGGCGCGGACGAAATGGATGCCTTCACCGTGTTCTTTCATCCACGCATCGCGTGGGGCAGTGGGATTGAGCGAGAGTTGCACCGCGATCTCAGGCACATCGTCGAGGTCGTCCTCGGGCGCGGGCGGCATTTCGAGAGAGTCGAGCGGATAGAGATCGAACCACTTTTCCGAGGCATAGACGGGGACGTGTGGCAGAGAGAAGCCCACTGCCAAAAAGTAGGGTTCCTCTTTTTTCGCCAGTTCGGGTATTTGCTCGGCAGCCCACGCGGCGGTCTTGTAGTCACGCTGCTCTTCGTCGGGAACATCGACTTCGCCCCAGTCCCACGCCGGGTGACTTCCGGGAAGCGTGAAGCGAAGTTTTTGCGGAGGCCGTTTCCAACCCGCAGTTGGCTCGATGTGATCGAACGAAGCGACGTCAGCTCTTCTATGGAAAATTTTCCCACGGGTTGAGGCGTAGTAACCGTTCTCGCGGAAGTGCTGAAACATCGTCTTGGCTTCCTTGGTGACTTCGACATCGCGGAATCCTGGAGCGAGAAAATAATGCCCAGTTGTCGACGGAAGTTTCCCGAGCAACATACTGACACGCGACGGATTGCAGATAGGCGCTTGACAATGTGCGTTGCGGAAATTGACACCGCTTTCGGCGAGCGCGTCGATGTGGGGAGTTTTTACCTGTGGATGTCCGTCGAGACAGCCGACAAAGTCGTTGAGATCGTCTATGGAGATGAAAAGCACGTTGGGAGGTTCGGCAGCATCCAACTCCGAGGCAAATGGAGGTATGGTCCATGCAATCAGTGCGAGAAATCGAATCGTTTTGGGAAAGTTCATGGGGAAGAGATGGCAATGCTCTCATGTTCCAAGCTGAATAACAACCTGCCTACGTCGGGAGCGAACCTGTCGCGATGTGTGAGTCTCGAAGTTTCGTGATTCTCAACTGGGGCGCTCGCCGCCCGTTGATCAGGCGGTGGATAATTTCACTTACAAAGAATTGATTCTCTTTTTGAAGATTTTGAGTTTTTTCATCAACTGTTTCTTTTTGGATTTGCTCTTGGTTCTCTTAAGGCTCTTTTTCAGTCTTTTGTATTTCTTCGTGAGGGCCGTCTTGAGCACGTTCGTGACTGCGGCGTCCCTCGCCGAGGCTGCCGTGGTGAAATTAACCTGTGGGCCGTAGCCCGTGCCCGCGCTGTTTATGGCGTAGGAGCGGACGTAGTAGGTTGTGGAAGGAGAAAGGCCAGTGAGGATGTCGGAGAAGACTCCAGTGCCGCTCCCGGAGACGGCCTTGGCTCCACTGGCCGTTGACGGGGTCGGGAAGGTGGAGATGACTACTCCGCCGTCGTCGGTGACTTCGCCGCCCACCAGAGCTGAACTCGTCGTGACGCCTGATATGGCCGCGGTCGTGACCACAGGTGGGTCAATCGTTTACGTGAACCCGAAAGTTGCACCCCCTCAATCCCAGTAGGACCGATGCGCCGATAAGAACTCCTTGAAAAAGCAAATTCCAATCAGTCGTTGGGAGACTGCGTGTCGCGGGCGTCGACTGTCGAGCTGAGCCAAAAGAGTGAGAGTAGTGTCAGCGTGCGCGGTAGGAAGTAGCGAGGAGTTTTGTTAATTATGTTAGAGTATCTCGTGCCCGCTTAGGGTGAGGAGGTTCTGCTCAGGTCAGGGTAACTGATCGACGGTAAAAAAAGGTAAATTGAGTGCCTTGGCTTTTTTGAGAACGTGCTCGAGTGCTGATGGTGTGATAAAATTTCCTTTCCCTATCGGCGTGATTTGGTGGGCATACAGCGTTAATATCTCGCGGTTTTGCGCCGCTCTCGTCAAAGCGGCATCAATCTTTTCGAACGAGCGGTCGTCGCGGACTGGAGCGAAATCGATCCCTTTTCCGAAGAGGAGCCCTGTCTCTTTGATCTTTTCCACAGGAACGAAGAACTCGTCGTAGTCGATGATTCCGCGCTGAGAATCGATGCCTTTGCCGGTGCGAAGGTGGCGGAAGATTTTTAATAGCTCTTTGTCTGTCTCGGGGTGATTTCGGCTCATCGGATACGCGAAGGCCGTCGGTGTGATGCCAGCTGCCCTGAAGGCAATCATCTGCGGCTCAATTTCATTTTTAACGAAGTCTGCAGCAGTGTGATCCTCGAGGTACTTGATCGCGCTGAGGTGATGGACGCTGTGCGAGCCAATCGCGTGGCCATGCTGTTTGAGCTCAAGTGCGGTTGCTATTGCTTTTTCATCGATCGCCCCACTGATGAAGAAGGTGGCATTGGCGTGATACTTTTCAAAAAGGGGAATTGCAGCGAGCCAGTCGTCGAAATTCCGGTCGTCGAAAGTTAATACGACTCCGCCACTTTTAAGAGGAGCGGGTAAGTCTTCGGAATACGCAGCGGTTCCGAAAATTAACAACGCGACGAGGCTTAGTATTACTGATTTCACTACCTGAGCGTATTCGCCTCGCGCCTGCATGGCAAAGACGGAATGTTGCACCCCCTCAATCCCAGTAGGACCGATGCGCCGATAAGAACTCCTTGAAAAAGCAAATTCCAATCAGTCGGCCATCTCCATCTCCGGCGACTAGAACGCTAGCCGTTTGAGGAAGGACCGACACAATTGTGTCGAGGTGAGCTACCCGCGCGCGGTGAAGGCTTCCTCCGAAAACAACCTTTTCCAAAATGGCGTAAATGGGAGCAATGAAGCTGAAGTCCATGAGTTCGATTACACGAAACTGAGAAGGTCGGCAGCGTCGATTTTCGAGTAAATGCACATTAATCCTCCTTCGGGGGATGAAAAACTTGTGCGAGTCATCTGGAAAAGCCGGCATCCTAGGAGCCATTTTATTAGATTATCGCTTTGATCTTCCGCGTTATTCCGGCAACTTCAGCCGATTTTACTGGAGCACTATGAACGATTTTTTCTCACAGATTGTCGCCGTATTTCTGGGCTTCTTTGCAGTGATGAATCCCATCGCGAATACTGCGGCTTTCGCTGGTCTGGTTGGTGATAGAAGCAAGACCGAGCAGATGAAGGTAGCCTGCAAAGCGATCGTGATCACATTTTTCGTGATTATAGCGTTCGCTTTTCTGGGGAAAGCCATTTTTCACCTATTTGGCATTACGCTATCCGCTCTGAGAATCACGGGTGGGATTCTCGTATTTCTTATCGGATACCACATGCTGAATGGCAGTGGTTCAAAACTGCATTCCTCCGAGCTGGGAAAAGAAGAGGTGAAAGACGTGGCAATTTCTCCACTGGCGGTCCCGCTCCTCGCCGGACCTGGGACCATCGCGACAGCAATGAATTTCGCCTCTACCCAAGGCTTCACCGGGATATTGGTCACCATCTCCGTATTTGCCGTCTTGTGTCTTATCACTTTCGTCTGCTTTGTCTACAGTTCGAGCATCTTAAAGCTATTGGGACAAAGCGGCTTAGGAATCATCACTCGACTCATGGGGCTAATCCTAGCCGTGATAGGCACGCAAATGTTGATCACGGGTGTTACCGATGTGGTAAAATCGATGTAGGGATAAATCGGTTCGTGCGCGAGCTGAATCGCGCCGTCGATCATTTTTGGTCGAAACTTCTTTCGTGAAGTTTTCGAGTCCTTTACGCCTCCTGCTGTCAGGGGCTGATTGCATCAGCCATATCCAGTTCGGCTATGGGAATGCATGACTCGCAGGGGTAGTTCACGCCTTTGAACCGAATAAACGCCAAATTTCGTTTCCGCAGATTGGAGATCATATCTTTCTCGCTCAAAATTCCTGAATCGTTCAAGAGCAGCTCCTGCACCAGATGAATTCCCTCGGGGTCCTGATTATTAGCGTGGTGTGAGAAGATTCCAACTTCGCAGACTGCGCCTGGTAAATAAGTGCTTCCGGGTGTGACAAAACCATCCCCACGCTCTGGCCGCTTCGGGTTCTTTATCGCTGGCACTGTATGAAACGTAACCGCAGGATCAATCGGAAGGTTCGCTTGAACCTTTGTTACAGGTGAATCAGGGCGCAAGGTCGATACCGCGTTCACTTTGTGCGCTAGGAAACGGTGAAAAGCGGGCTGAAGAAGATCAGAGTTCTTTTTCAATAAAGCGCCGGATAGATCCACCACCGATTCCGGGCGAGCAGACAACTCCGTCCCCAACCAGCCGGTAAAGCCATACGCCAACTTGCTTCCACGATGTGGGGTCGCCATGAAGATTACTTTTTTCACGTAATCCCTAGGCTTGTAACGAAAAGCTTCACTCATCAACTGACGCTCGGCGGGAGTCAGTTCGAAGTCTTCGATAGGCGCCGTGTAGGCGGCGTCCCAAAGGGCATCCCCTGTGTCGGAGACCAATGATTTGGCGAGAATTCCGCCCATGCTGTGGCCGATCACAATCAGTTTCCGATTCAGTGAAATCCCGAAGGTCTTCTCAATTTTCTTCACGCTTTCATCAAGCTCCCGCTTCATAACCGCAGCCGCCGGCACTGTTGGAGTGCCTGAAGGATAGGCATAAAAGAGAAACTGGAAGTGCTTTTCTACGTCAGGATTGGCCCGCAACCCTGCCACCATTGCGTCCCAGGTATCTGGATCGGATATGAGGCCATGGATCAATAAAACTGGGGTCTTTGAAGGATCATATTGGTCCACCATGAATATTCCGCTTCGGGACTCAGCAAGCTCTGCATTCTCAAACCCCTTGAATCCTGTTCTTGTATCTACCAAATTGCCGATCGATGCATGAAGTCGGTCATCGAGCCGGGCCAAGGAAAGAGGGGGCGGCGCCGTCTTGCAACCGACAACAAAAATACCGACAAGAAGCGCTGCCAAGATTCCGCGAAAATTCTCTCGTTTCAGAAGTTTGAAAAAGTTTTCTCCACCAAGAATCATGGCTCAAATTGGAACGGCATCGCCATTTTGCAAGGGAATCGGCTTGTTCGCGATGAGTGGAATTCAGGCAACGCGAACGCCACTGTAATCGGGAGCATCCACTACGTCTCGTAATACTCTGCACCCCCTCAAACCCAGTAGGACCGATGCGCCGATAAGAACTCCTTGAAAAAGCAAATTCCAATCAGTCAGTAGTTCCCACCTTCGGTATCAGGTCAGAGGGATTTAAGTCAATTGGCACGGTTCATGTGAATCAAATGGTATATCGAAATCTGTATCTCAGGGAGGTGGCTCTCAGAAACGCCTTCTCTCATCCAATCTGATATCCAGGTTTCGAATCACGCATTCGATCTAATCCGATACCCAAAATGATGAATATTACCCTTATCTGTAAGCTAAGATTTTTAGCTCCGTTTACCTCCATTGTCATGCTCACCTCATGTTCTAAAGACAATGTCGATCCTGACGCTGTCGAAGCCGTCGAGGAAGTGCAGACCGCTGCCGATGAAGCGATTCAGAAGGCAGAGGATGCCCTTGACGAAATAGGCGAGATTGCACCAAATCCCTCCTCTGCGGAGGTGAACGTCACAGAGGCCTTGAAAGAGGAGGCCGAAGCCGCTGCTGCCACGTTGGAAGCGAGAGCGGACGAAGCTGCCTCCGAATTGCGTGAGGCAATCCGGGAAATGCCGAATGCTCAGAAGGCTAATGAGCTAGGAGTAGAAAATACTCCAGTGCCGGAGTAGAAATACCAATCGAAACACTCGGTATGACTGAAAGCTTTGGAAAAATCAGGTATCGCTGTCCGCTCTGCGAGGAAGTGGTGGATGTGGAAGAATCTCTCGGAGGCGAGAAGATTGCTTGTCCCGAATGCGATCGCTTCTTCGTAGCAGAAATGCCTTCGGCCAAACCCCTTACCTCGCACAAGGGAACTGAGCAGAGTCAGATCCCTGTCGCAGATAGCCCTGCCCATGACGAGTCAGTGATCGAGGTCATCCATCCGGCGGTGTTTCGAAGTCATCTCTTTGGAGTGATCCTCTGTATCCTCCTCATCGCGGGAGGGGTGGTCGCGATCGTGATATCTGTGCCGATGGTGCCTGCTGCACTGGGCTGGGGCTTGCTGGCCTCCGGCATTTTCGCGATTCTCATCAGTCTGTTTTTCCTGATCAAATGGTTCATCGTAAGTCGGGCCACCAAGCTCTCTTTGACTACAGAACGGATCATCTATCGACAGGGGATTTTCCACCATATTACGAGTGAAGTTCGATACCATGATGTCCGCAACATCTCGCTTGACCTCTCTCTTCGTGAGCGAATTCTCGGCTACGGAGATCTAGCAGTTTCCAGTGCGGGGCAGGACGACATGGAGATCGTGATTCAAGATATCCCATCGCCAGAAGACGTTGCTGAAAAGATCCGACGCGGTCAGTAAGCGGACTTAAAATTTCAAAAGGCGTCTCCTTTGCAATCTGCATCATCAGTGCGCGTTTTGCACGACTCTGGCTGCTGTCACCACTCCAACTAGCAGCCGGCGAAACCTGCATTTTTGAGGTCCGGCACCCTGCGGAAGGATCAGGGCTGGCATTTCAGCGAAAACCACGGGGACCGACGATATGAGTCGGTAAAAAGGCACATATCTCGCTCTCGATAAGAGGCTTTATTGAGCCATGGACCAGAATTCACAAAATAAGCAAACACCTTCAATCGAGATAAAGGCCAAGGATGACTCAATGGAAGTCGGCGTAGAGATGCCTGACGTTTCCGAGGAGGAAATCACAATCAGTTCAGATGATGGGCAAATAAGAATTGAAGGTAGAACTCCGCCGGGTGAACCGAACTACGAAGTTTCGCTCGAAACTGAACCGAAGATCTCTGCCTCCGAGATCAATCCGTCAGTCGAAGATGAGCAGGCCAGTATCAAACTGCCTATCAATCCCGACGACGGTTCTATCTCAGTGGAAACGGAATAGGAAGAGACTTCGAATTTTTAGGATCACTATGAAGCTTTCGGCGAACGACCGCCTTACACTTTGGCGCCTTGCGTTCGCAGGCGGCAGCCTTTGGCTGAAAGGAATGAAGTCTCCGCCTTCGAAATCCGAGCGTGGTAGATTGATCGATGCCGGATTCATTGATTCAACGTCCCGACTTGATTCAGAGACGGGACGTCGGGGGACTTACCTCAAACTCTCCGAAGAAGGCTGGAGCTACCTCGATCCGACTCTATTGGAAGGATTCGCCGAGAGCCGGAGGGGAGCGGTTGCGTTCTCAGAAATTCTGACTTCACTTCACGCTCTACTCCCCTCGAAAATCGGTGTGTCTGATCTGTTTCGCTCGGAGAGGAAAGGCATTGGTCAGCCGATGACGAAAATGGTAGAGGCCAAATCGAAGAAGCCTGCCAATAAGCTGTTGGGGTCCAAAACGCCCCCAACCAAGCAGGGAGGGCCTCCGTCTCCATCGATGGCAGAGGCATCGATCATCAGGAAATGCCTTCAGGCACACTCTTCTAACGCCAAAAAACCACTGTCTGTCCTCAAGTTACGAGATGGAGTCCGTCTGCCGGACCAGCAATTTGAGAAAATCTTCAGTAGGCTTCTGAAGGAAAATGAGCTCAAGGTGAGCCCATCAGATTTTGCCTTTGGAGATCGAAATGACGAGAGCAATACAATCGTTTCATTAGCCGAATCGAGTCGTTACCTAGGCAAGAAATCTTAGTGCTCCAAGTTGCCGCGCGGGAAAACCAGTCTGCTTTAGGCTATCCCGCAACCGTCGATGAGCTGCGGCCGAGGAAGCCTTCTATTCAGCAGCCCTATCTGCCTTTACCTGTCCTTTAATGGCAGGCAGCTCGTTTTCTGATATCAAACCAAGTTTGGCCGAATGCTCGGCGAACTCGATGGATGAGTCTGAGAGAAGTAGATCAACTCCTTTCTCCGACGCTTTGGCAGCCAATTCTATGACTCGAACATCTCTCTCATTGGTGGAGACATCGCGAATGTAGATGGCACGAATACGATCAGAATACTTGTCGAGGACTGAGGTGTAGATTTCAGGATCCTCTTGACCGCTATCGCCAAGGAGAACGAAGCTCAACTCGGGATATGCTTTCAGCACTTTCTCAATCGCGGAGGCCTTGTGTGTGTGATGTCCGCTTTTCAAAAATTTGCCCTCATCGACACCCCAATCCTTCATAAATAAAGAACCGTGCGGGATCCCACGCAGCTCGAAGATTTGGGTGATCATATCAAACAAATTCCACGGAGAACTCGTGACGTAAAAGAATGGATTCTTACCCCGGCCATCCTGACCACGCAGAAGTGCTCCGTAATAGGCTGAAACTCCTTCGAAGACTATCCGCGTGTGGACGTTTCCTAGCAGCGTATTTTTTACCATCGTCATGAGCTGAGTAGCTCCAGTGTAAAAGACGGTGTCATCAATATCGCTGATGACTCCGAACTCTGCGCCCGGTCCTGGCATCTGCAAGGGTGAGGAACAGACGACGGGTTGATCGGTCGCAGGCTCAACGAGTCTGAGATGGGCAGTGATGGCATCACTGAGAGCTGGCGGGTTCAGCTCATGGTCAAGTTCAGCCATAATGTAGCCTTCGTCGTCCGCTTCAGCCAGTTGCACTTGGTCCCCCACCCTCACTTCAACCTTCGCGTGTGGAATCTCGTCCGTGAACCAATTTCTCGATGTGTTGATGAAGTTCCGCCAGTCGCTATCTGTCGCCGTGGAGCCAGGCAATTCTTTTTTCTTCAGCACCCGCGCGCGGACGAACGCTTTTGAATGATTGGCAAAGCCTGGATAATCTTTGATCTCTACAGACTGGCTTATACCTGATAGCCGGGTGAATGAATATTTGATGTCATCTACTTCTTTCTCAATGAGGTGTGCGATTTTCTTCCACATAATTTTCTTTCTTCTGTTGATTTGATCTCGTTCCGTCAGACTCCAAATGCAGAGTTTGTGTTGGGAAGGCAAAGTTAATCGAGTGCTCCGCGAATTGCGATAGAATGGTCCGATTGACTAACGAAGCATGGTCAAGGTAGCTAAACCAACCCCGCTCGCTGTTTCGCTGAAGCATCTCTCCTTCTTCGCCAATGAAATACCAATAGTAGACTAGAAGCTCGAGACTATATTCTCCGAACTCTTTGAATGTGATAACAGGCGGCCGATCCTGTAAGTTGCACCTCCCCTTTTCAACAATCTCCTTCGAGCGTAAAATGCTGTCGAGGATCTCGAAAGCCTCATCGACCTTGTCTGGGGAAGTTCCATAAGGAAGCGATATTATCATCTCACGACGCAAGTATTTACGCATCGCGAGATTCTCCACCTCTCTTGAGATGAACTGCATGTTAGGGACAATGAGCATCTCACCTGATAACAACCGAATGTGGGTCGCCTGGGTCCTCACATCGACCACCTCGCCAATTTCCCGGTTGAACTTAATCCAGTCTCCAACAACGAAGGGGCGATTGGCAAAGATCGATACAGCTCCGAACAGGTTCTGTGTTGTCTCCTTTCCTGCGAGAGACAGAGCCAATCCTATCACCCCAAGGCCGGTAACCAGTGCCCCGATGTTAATCCCGACGACTTTTTGAAGAATGAAGACCACGAAAATAGTACTGAGCGCAGCTCGCACGATTTGCTGGATCATGGTGGCCGACATTTCCCCGTATTCATTCTCCTTCGGGATTAGGTGGCGTCGAACGATCTTTGCGATGAGATCTGTGATCGCGAATAGCATCCAAACGAAGGCTATAAGGAGGACGCCTCTCACTAACAACCACACCATCTCGGAGACAGATTCTGAGAACTGGATAAAAGAGGTGCCAAAAGTGAAAACCACAGTTCCAACGAAAATTGCGGCTGAGGTCGCAAGACTACTGAAAATCGAGCCCACCATTGGGTTGACGGACTCTTCAAGACGAACTCCCGCAGCGTTGACGGCTCGTCGGGTGTAGCGGAAAGAGAAGAAGACGGCTGGGATTGAAGCTATCAGAACCAACCATCCCCACCAAGGGGAGTCTGAGAACAAAGGTCCAAAAAAGCGCGAAACTAATCTCTGATCGCTAGCGGAGGGATACTGCGGCGGAATCGATTGTAAACTGCTGGCGAGGGCCTGAGCACCTGACAGGGTCTCATTGGTGAATCGCCATTCCGGATCGTCACCCTCACTCCTTTTGAGAACAACCTTCCCCGTGGGAGACTCCCCCAGAAATTCCCAAATCCATTGATGATCTACACCATAAGGGAATGCTTCAAACTGGGAGATTCCGGTTTCCTTCACTTCTCCCTCTCCTGGAAGATCGATTGGCGGTATTTCACCGAGACGGTTGAAGACTTCCTTCAGCGCTTTCACCTCCTCCGAGTTGGCCGAAAATCCCTCGGGTATTGTTTGCGTAATCAAGTCTGCGCCGCTGCCATCACCATAGAAAAGACTCTCAGTCGCGTGAACGAACGTCAGAATGGTGTGCCTTGGGCTGACATTCGACTCCCAAGTCACTCGATCCTGATGTTCGTTTCCAGCGAGCGACCGAATGCTACGGGTGAAGGATTTCCCAACCGCGTCCAGCATCTCAATAAACGATGGCTTTTCCTGCCGTGTATCAGGAAGCGCAACGGTATCGCTACCGGATGAATTTGCTCCGCCAGCTAGCGATTGGGCGAAGAGAGGATTAGTGAGTCCCAAAAAGAGGACGGTTATACTCAGCCAACAGACGATGCCGATACTTCGCCGATTTAAGGGCGAACGCCAACACTTCCCAGACCGCCAAGTTCCTAAAATAATGTGCTCATGAAAATAGCCCATGCGAATTTCTTGAACGGCAGTCGCGTAAAGCATGCCATCGCCCGAATCTTATAGCGGCATGCCTTAGCGCCGAGGTCCGTTGTAGAATCATGCGGCCCGCATGAGTTTATCATGCATATCGCATAATTCAGACGTTTAAGACTTCTACATCTAGGGTCCAGACAATGCCGTCCGATTCGTAACCTCACACATCCGGTGCACGAGGTCGGGCTAAAGAAATACTCGACCGACTCAGAATCTTAATTCGACCGGCACAGCAAGGATCTTGCTGATCGCAATTCCGCTGGTGGCAGGTTGCACAGTCTCAGTAGGCCCAAATCACCGCGAAGATATTCTTGTAAGACCTTTGGGAGCCTAAAGATCAGGACACTAAGCACTACAAGGATGCTTCGGGAAAATTCGGCATGGAGTTAGCAACCTAACGTGAGTGATGAAAAATCTCGAGCCCTCCTACAAAACCTCAAATTTTGACACCAAAATAAGTTCGAAACTCAATTCCAACTCGGGCGGACTATTCACGGTCGGCTACGCGGCGAAAGGGGTTCTTTATGCCATTTTAGGAATTTTGTGCATTAGCTCAGCCTTCGGGCCAGGAGGATCCGAATTGAGCCTTCAAGAATCACTGCGTTGGTTGAAAGAAAAGCCCTTCGGTACCATCCTTCTCGCAGTCGTTGGATTGGGCGTCGTCGCCTACGCTTTGTATCGAGTAGGCTGCGCCGTCTTTGATCTGGAGGATGTGGGAAACGATGGGAAAGGCATTGGAAAGCGACTCGGCTTCACCGCCTCGGCGCTGACATATTTCGCGCGATGACTGCCTTCAACCTTGTCGCCACCGGGAGCGACGAGGGCTCATCCCCTGGTCGATACATCTCTGAATTGATGGGCTCCATTTGGGGAATAGTTCTTCTCAGCCTGGTTGCAACGGGGATACTTGCTGCTTCATTCACTCAGGCCACTAAAGCGATCACCGGTTCGTTCAAGGAGAGATACCACATTGATGATCTGCCCTCCAAAGTATCGAAGTTTGTCGGTGTGTCAGGTTTTTTGGGTCTAAGCGCTCGCGCGTTCATCTTCGCAACTCTCTCACTTTTCCTCCTCTACGCTCTGCTTACACGCGATTCCTCACAAGCGGAATCAATGTCCGGTGCTTTGCAATGGCTGGACAGTTCTACCGCCGGCCCATGGGTTCTTGCAACGATGGGTATTGGATTCACGGCCTACGGCATTTACGCCGCTGCTCTCTCACGTTATGGCACGATCCACCGAAACTAACTGCAGCTTGCGAAAGTCGGCCGTCCGGTTCAACGCTTTGCTCAGAGACTCGCAGCAGCACTGAGCTATGACCCGAGGCAGCTCCCGGATCATGCCGAGTTCGGTTCAAAACAGGAAGTAACCTCACTTTCTACTCACCAGCGTTGCAAACGCAGAATCGTGCGGGATGCAAAAGTCGCAGCGACAATGCTTTCAAACTGCAATCACCAAGATGGGTATCCTCCCGTGAAGGCCGGTGGGACGGGAGAATCGCTCTTGGCATCATCATTGCAATACATGAAGCGTACGCCGCAATCTTCGATCGGCAACAATCTTGAAATCAACATATCATCACATGAGCACCAGAATCACACTTGGAAACATTGGAAGCCCTGAACATGGAGTCGGATCCGTTACTCCTTCACTAGTCCGAACACGAGCGATTGAACTCGCACTAGCAGACGGGCGGACTGCGGAAGAGATGACTGAACATGATTACGAAACGGCTCGAATTGAGCTCGCGCCATCCCACATGATTCCCAGCCAGAATCTCTCTGAAGGCAACTCGGATACAGATCAATCTCTAGGTGCCGACCTAGTGAGCGAAGGATTGAAAGAAGCCCAGCACGATATTTCCGTGGAAGCGGAGATTGGTCGCGCTGAACTCCAGCGGTAAGGCTCAACGACCTTTGCATCGGCTCACGCCACACCCGCGGTTCGTACAAGAAAATCAAAATACCATGTGACATGCGCTCTGATTGTCTACCAAAACCGGTTGAGGAACTGCTACTCCGCTGTGAGCTACTCAAACGTGCAATCAACCACGCCGATTATCACGATAGTCAGGCCAATGAAGCAGATGTTGCTTTTCTTGCGGCCGATCTCGATGGATTAATAACTCCTCTCTTAGGGCCAGCGAGGTCCATCTCGGATCTTGTGGAGGGAAAGAGTTGCTCTCGACTAGCTACGGCGTGGACTGTCGACCTTGTGAAGTCGCTCTCCGAGGTGGAAACGAGACAAGATGCGAGGGACCGCCTTAGTTGTGAAATTTCTTCAATATTGAAATTGCTCGACAACGTTCCCGCCGTTCTTTTCCCGGTAAACTGTCGTCGGGAGATCTTGAAAGCACGCCTCGCTATGCATCGTCTCCTTTTCGACGAAAGCCTTAAGGAGCATCTCCGCGGGGACGCTGGGGGAAACCTTGAGACTCGATCTGGTTTTCTCAAGGACAAGTTGGAAAGCGAGGAACTCTGGGATCGATTCATGAGGGAGCAGTTGAAAGCCCGACCCGAGGAATCAGCTCAAAAACGTTCACGACGGCTAAGTTTGTTTGAGCGGGTGGTTTCGCGGCTCAAATCGGCCTCCCGCCCGATCAGGACAAAAGCACTGCGGATGAAACAGACTGCCTGAAAGAAATGGAGAATGAGTCTCTCACCGCCGGAGGGCGTGTACAAATCGGTATCGTCGCCCTATCAGCACCCGATTCAGTATCCATAGTGCATCAGGCCGCCGAGATCTTAAATTCTGCTCTGCAGTCGCAACTTCCACAATTCTCCTTGTCGGTTAGTGTTCTCGAACCAGGTGTTCCTAGAAACCAACTCCCCGGCAATGCTCTTGAGCTCATGGAGCTTGGCTTCGAGCAAAAGGTGAAAGGGAGATTTGATGCACTACTTCTTATCTCAGATCGTCGTGTTCCGGGAATTAAAAAAGCCTCAGTCTCAGTGATACCTTCTTCCGCATTGGAAGTCGGACTCATCTCCACTTCACCACTCAACAATGAGATTCCATCGCCCGAGCGGATAGCTGCACTAGCTCAATTCACCCTTGGAAGCATGTGGGGGCTACCATCAGGAAGAACAAAGGCGATGAGCCCCCCGGTGAGTCCAGGTGATTTGCAGCTCGAGAATTTCGATACCAGTGAGTTGGCAGTTCTTTCCCTGCGATTGGAAGATATCTCAGACGAGAGGATAGAGGAGAAGAGCGAACAATCGTCAGCTGACTTCCAGCCCGTTCTCTACTTCAGAACCCTGATATCAAACGCTCGCGGCATCCTTGCCGACGTTGTCGGTTACGAGCCCTGGCTGCAGCCGTTTCGCCTCGCCAAGCTCACTGCTGCTGCGGTCGTAACCAGCTTGTTTCTCTTCCTCGGAGCCGAGGCATGGGAGATCGGGGTCAAGGTTGAGAACTCCCATCTCGTGATCGCAGCCGCAGCTTCATTATTGACCTCGACGACCTTCATATATCGTGGGCAGAACATGGGCGAGCTCATACCGGGAAATCTCATTATCGAGCAGTTGATGCGAACACAAATTGTTCTTTTCACCTGCATCTTTATTGGAATGCTGAGCCTCGGAGCTATTATTTTTATCGTCTCATTTGCTGCTTCCCAGGCACTCCCATCCGTGATGCTGGGACGCTGGACGGGAGTGGAAATCGACAACTTTAGACTAATAAAGTTCAGCCTCTTCACGGCCACCATGGGACTTCTGGCAGGATCGCTAGGAGGTAACCTTGAAGAGACGGAAGATATTAAGGCTGAGTACTTTTTTGACGAAGAACACTAATAATCAACTCAATCACTAAGATCTATGCGCTGGCGAGGAAGACAACAAAGTAGGAACGTCGAGGATCGACGGGGACAACGAATGCCTGCTGGCAGGGCGATGAGAGGCGGTGGGGGATTGCTGAACATTCTTCTTCTCGGATTTGTGAGAGCGAGCCCGAAGGTCAAGCTAATCATGATCGTCATCGCTGCGGTGGCTTTTCTCTTCTTCAGAGGTCCGCTGGTCGAGATTCTCGGTCTCTCAAGCGCGACATCGCCCGGAATTCAGCAAACAGGCGAGGCTCCGAATGACGAGATGGAAGCTTACCTTAGCACGATGATGGCCGACAACGAGTCGATCTGGCCTCCGGTCTTGACTCGGTATGGCATCGATTACCGTCCGTGTAAGATGGTGATCTATACAGGACGCACTATGACCAAGGGGGGTCTTGCCGATGCCCGGTCGGGACCTTTCTATGCGCCGTCAGAGGAGACTATCTACATCGATCCCACCTTTTTTCGTGAGTTGAAAGAGCGCTTCGGGGCCACCGGGGACTTTGCAGAGGCTTACGTGGTTGCTCATGAGTACGCGCATCACGTCCAGAATTTGATGGGGAGACTCGACGAGCTGCACAAACTGCGCGGCAGAATGCCAACATCCGAATACAATAAGCGCTCCGTCAGGGTTGAGCTTCATGCAGATTTCCTGGCGGGCGTGTTTGCGAAGACTGCTGAAAGCACCTTCTCCGGATTTCTCGAGGCAGGTGATATCGAAGAGGCAATGCGATGTGCGGCAGCCATCGGCGATGATCGCATTCAGGCGAAATATGGCTCCGGCAAGATAAATCCGGAGTCCTTCACCCACGGCACTTCCGAGCAGAGAGTGAAGTGGTTCAACGAAGGAGTTTCTACAGGCGACCTGAGACGGGGCGAAGCGCTTTATTCCCTGCCTTTCGAACAGCTCTGAATAGATAGTGGTGGTCAGAGAACACGATCGAATCGAGATTGAGCTAACTTCGTGACGTAGGGCCGAGAAGCGAGTTACATGCTGGCCGGTGGTCTTTTGTTAGCTCGCGGATAGAAGGCACAAAGCGTCCTTAGGATTTCAACTTCTGGATCACGATGCCACTTCTTGGTTCCCTTTGAAAGTCAATCGGTGCACAAATTCAAGTTTCTCGACGGCTGGTGTCGGAACCACAAACGGATAAAGGTCAGGTTGCCCCATGCTTCGATTCAAGCTGTTTACTGCGAGAGTCAGAGTTTTGCTGTCCTCAAAAATCTGATTAAATTCTGGATGGCTGTAAGGGTCGTAGGTTCTGTCCAGCCGCCACGTTAGACCAGAGTCAGCATCACGGTCTATCTCAAGATGCAATTCCATTGAGGTCTCAAGTAAATCGACCAGATGAAAATAATGAGCCCAGCTCTCAGCGAAATCTTCCCACGGGTGTACAGACGCATAGGCGGTCACAAAACTTGAAGGCCAGTTTTTAGGGGGGCCACTTTCGTGATGATCCTTTAGCGATTTACCGTAATCGTCTCTCTCATCACCGAATAAGCTTCTAAATTGCTCAAGTTGCTCAACATCAGGCGATACCAGCCTGTCCCAATAGTAGTGGCCTATTTCATGACGGAAGTGCCCCACAAGTGTGCGATAAGGCTCTCCCATTTGAACGCGGCGAGCTTCACGGCTTGCCGGATCAGCCTCGGCAATGTCGAGAGTGATGATTCCGTTAGAATGTCCAGTCATGACCGTTCCAGTAGACGAGGACTCGCCAGACAGAAATCGGAATGAAAGACCGCCTTCAGGATCTGATAATTTGGAGGCAATCGGTAATCCGAACCGGAGGCAGCTATAGACGACCCGATGTTTGGCCTGCTCAATCTCCCTCCATCGATCACTGGCGTGGTATTCATCGAGATTGGGAATGACGTGATTGAGACTGCAAGCGATGCACAAGTCAGAATTTACTTTGCTGTCGATAGTCCAATTACAGACACCTGCCTGCCGATTTGAGCAGAGCGCCACCTTGTTTTCAGGTGCCTGTGAGTTGCCAAAGAAGGTCAAAGAGTTACTCTCAGGGCAGTAGGCAAGGCCGACGCCACAGGCCGAACACAGAGTGTTTTCAAAGTAGGCGACGCTGCCGCAGTTGGGACAGGAGAATATTTTCATGTCTAATCGTATGGCGCATATTTCAGGGAAGAGCCACCTTTCTAATAGTCTCAAGGAGCTTCGATTTTTCGCCGTTTCAATTTCACGGGAAACCATCATGCAAGAATCGAGCCTAGGGCCCTCTCTGATGCCGTATCACCTCACCGACACGTCTCCAGACAAGTTCACCCCGGAAACAGTTCCTGACAGATCAGTGATGAATACTGCATTTTGCCATGAACAAGAAGCTCTCTGCAACGGCGACGCTTATTCCTTCGGGAAGTCGGAAATAATGAATTTCCAGATTAGAGTGGGGTTTTTGATGAATCATCGATTAAGTTTGAGCGCTCTGAATGTTAGGCTTTAGATGAACTCGCAAACGATAGACGCCCCGCAAAAAGTTTCTGTGATCGTCAACCCGGCATCTGGCGGTCCTTACCCTATATTATTTGAGCTGAATAAGGCGCTCATCTCCCATGACTGGGCTGTTGAGATCACGAGGCAGGCAGGTGATGGAGAGAAATTTGCACGTGCAGCAGTCGGCCGTGGATCTGAGCTCGTCATCGTCTACGGGGGCGACGGGACCCTGCTGGAAGCTATCAATGGACTCGTCGGAAGCACAGTACCGATGTTAGTGCTTCGCGGGGGGACAGGAAATTTAATCGCGGATGAGCTTGGGCTGCCGTCTTCGATCAAGTCAACCTTGGAGCTACTGTGCGGATCTCACCTTGAGGTGCGAACGATGGATCTCGGTCTGATAAGCGGAGAGACACATTTTCTGCTCCGCTGCGGTTGCGGGCTCGAGGTCGAGGCGCTGAAACTGACCGACACCGGAGAGAAGTCCGGCTGGGGAAAGCTCGCCTATGTGAAAGGCTTTCTCCGCGCTTTGGCAGCACATAAGGAGATGGAATGTGAAATATGGATCGATGACGAGCAGAAGCCGTTAACTGCTTCGGCAGTGGCCTTGACGGTTGCCAATGCCGGTCGGGTTGGCCTTGGAGAGCTCCAGATTGCACCGGACGTATCAGTGTCCGACGGGCTCTTGGATATCTGCCTCATCGAGAAGGCAGAAGTCCAATCGGCCATCGAGTTTCTTTCCATGAACTCCGGGCTAGAAGATGAGCCTCCGAGACTTTCATCCACCTCTCTAGTTCGACATCAAACAGCCAAAAAAGTCCGGATCGTCACCGACCCTCCTGTTAGATTTCAGACCGACGGCGATTTAAGTGGAATGACCCCCCTTGATATCTCTGTCGTCCCGCAAGCTGTTAGGGTGATCACTGGGAAATCAAAAGGTGACTAATGGACAAATGACGTCGTCGAGCTGGATCAGGAGTATTCACCGACGAATTCGGACTTAACCAACATCTCGCCGCTGCAATGGTGGAGAATGATGGAAGCCATGACGGCAGAAGATCCGCAGCAGGGATGAGGACCTCATAGCTTCTCTTGGAGGACTTTAGAGATCCAGACAACTTTCTGAAGGAATCGAAACAGCTGCGGTATGCGTTCTGAGCCGACTTGCAGATTACGCTGCGAATTTAGAATCAGTGCCTGCAGATTCGACAGAAGCAACAATGTCGTTGGTAAGAGCGTCAGTAACTAGGATGAAATCAATAAGTTCCGACATCCTGTCCTTCTCGTTCTGTAGAATCGCGCCGAGTTTGCGGAACAGGTCGGCCAGCACTCGGACCAAGGTATCAGCGTCCTCACTCTTCTCTATCAACTCGATCCTCCCGCAGAGAAACTCCAGCTCAAACGCCCAAACATCGAGCAGCTCGTGGAGAGGGAGATCGTCAGGAGCGACAAAACTCTTTGCCTCCAGCAGGAGAAGCTCATCGTCAATCTCCGACAGAAAACTTGCAACGGAGTTGAGAGCTGTGATGCCGTCGAAATTAAGAGAGCGATTCGTCGCTGAGACGCAAAAAAATCTGATCGCGGCAACCGAAGTCCCAAGTTTTGACCACAAGTCCTGGTCTGTCGATCTAGCTCGGTTATTGCTTACGAGGTTGGTGAGCGCTCTTAGTTCCATACGTCCTATTAGTGCAAGAACGCAGCCAGCCTCTAGAACCCCCAGAAATCCTCTTAATTTACTGATTTAGAGTTAGTTATGCATACTAAAATCCGAGCAGAAATTCAGACAAGTCATGCACATTGCACGGAACCTTAATACCCGCACGCCGCAAAATGCCTTCTCCTTCCAAGCGATCGAAGGGTTAATAACGCACGCCTAAGCCGCAGCTCCCCTCCCGCGGACATCGCGCGATTTCGTTGACGGCTCGGAGAAGATGCAGGATCGATCCCTCCGCAGTTGATTGCATTCTGCACATAAGGAGTTAGTCTCGCTTTGTGAAAGAGACAAAATACCGAGTTGCCTTGGCTCACGGCAAGGAGGAAACGCGGAGCCGCTTGCAAATCGACTTGGAGGAGCTGGGACACTCCATCCTTTTCTCCTCTGACTCATGCAAAGAGACAATTTCGCGGACACTAAAGGACGAACCGGACTTAATCGTCTCAGGAATACTCTTTGACGATGGTGACGGGATTGATGCGCTGATTGAGATCGCTGAGACCCGTTGCCTTCCTGCCATCGTGGTGACAAGTATCTCAAGTCTCAAACGGGTGGAGGATGCAATGGATGACCACGTCATGGCCTACCTGATTGAGCCGGTGAGAGCGGTAGACCTTAAGCCCGCAATTCACGTTGTTCTTCGCCGATTTGAACAATTTGAGGATCTTCACCAAGAAGTTTCTGATCTGAAGTTGCGACTCGCTACTCGAAAAAAGGTGGAACGAGCAAAAGGGATTTTGATGGTGACCAAAGGAATCAGCGAAGAGGAGGCCTACCTGCAGCTTCGCGCGGCGGCAACGAGAAACCGAGTCACCATGGGGAAGGTTTCCGACCTCATTATCGATACAGCGACGGGTTCCTAGGGCGCCAAGGAAGCCTCGTTACTGCTGGGAAAGGTGCGCTGTCAGGTCATTGAAATCGACCGGTCGCCTGTCTCGGGTGCGCTGAAATGCTTAACCGGTAATTTCGTTCTCGATCTGGTGAAGCGATAAGCCTAACTCGTTTTCGACCCATTCATCGTGAAAGATGGTGTTGAGGTATCGTTGACCAGAATCTGGAAGGATCGCAGCGATTCGACTATCCTGCAGATTCTCCGTATATCGATTCATTGCTTCGATGATTCCGCCAGCGCGCAACCCCACCAAGAGTGCCTCTTGTTTCGCGGCTCTTCTACACCCGATCACACACTCTTCCTCAGACACGCTGACAACATCGTCGAACTCCGCCTTGTCCCTGGTGTCGTTAGCTGACCCGGACTCAGGATCGAAGGGCTGAACGAAGCCGGACAGATTTTCGGTAAAGCCTCCTTCCTCAGTGCGGACAGCTATTACTTTAGTAGAAGAGCCAAAGTTCTGAAGCTGGTGGCGCCAGATTTGTTTTGGACGGGGGCTACCAACGCTGACAAAAAGGTAATCAATCTCCCCCTCTACACCCCCGACAAGGTCTCTTATCGTTGTCTCCGCCTGCGATTGAAGAGTTTGCTCATTCGCATGCTCGCCTGGCCAATAGAAGTTGTAGTCGCCAGCAGCTTTCTCAATTTCCCTTCTCCGATTCGCTGCGGGACTTTCCCCGTCCAACGAATGCCCACACACGACGATTCTGGCATCTAAAGCCCTCATTACCTTCAAGTCTTGCTCAAGGACCTCGGGATGGACTAAACATACAAATGGGATGTCGTGGAAACAGCAGATCTGAGCGAGATCAATTCCAAGACCTGATGAGAAATACTCGACGACGATCGTATCTTTGCCAATCTCTCCACGACGCATTGCTCCCTCTATGACCGCCTTGGCTCGACCATCCTTCGGTTTTTCCCCCAGATTACTCGGCTGCAGCTTAGCGAAGACTTCTGTTTTGCGTTTAGGGAAAATATTTCGAAGGCGAACCACCGGGGCCGATGCGTTGGAATCAATTTGGGCCGTATCTGGGAAAGCAACTCGGTCACGAGACTTTGTCTCGCAACGCTCAACTTCTGCTTCCGCCTCCTCCGGCGGAAAGCCGACAGCCATGTTGCCTGAAATTTGCTGACATTGGTCACGGTGGGATTTTGCTATATTCTTCATGGGGGTAGCACCGGAAGTTTGCAAGAGCCGTACCACTAATTGTTTCGACCTGAAACCAAGCTGTATCTTGCCTGAGCGGACAGACCAATTGTAGATACAACCACGCATCGGGCGGATCGCGGTGACAATCGTGCACGATGCATCTATTTACTTATACTATCGCAATTAGGACAGCCTGTGACCGGCAAGCTTTTTTGACGCAGGACTCATATGCTCTCTCTTCTGTGCGGAGTGACTCGAACCGGCCAGAACCGAGACGCGTGAACCGACCTGTTAAAGCGAGAATCGAGATGAAATATTAGAGCGGTGACTGCCCTGCAGGCCTACTCTGCTAGAAAAAGCTGGGCGAATCGCATAATGCGTTTCGCCGTTCGTCATGACAGGAAAGACCGAGTCAACGTATTTTAAATGCGAGTCTTTTGGATAAGTGACGGAAAGCACTCCGGCCCACGCGAGGTCATCTGAACCAACAAACCATCCTGCGAGGCCGAAGGCCCTTACCGCCGTGCTCACCAAGGCGACCTGATCGGGTTGCGGACGACGGCGTACGTAGCCCCACGCTTCCGATAGTAATTACCATCAGCAACGTAATAGTCCCTGTTCCGATACCGGAGCGTCTGGCGCTGCGCCGGAAGAGTGTCAAAGTAGGTATTGTAGCTGAGCGCTCGCTTCGCTCTTACCGTCGAAAGCGGATTCCGAACGGAGACGTAGCGATCGCCTCGCTTCACAAAATAGTCTCCCCGGTGCATGTAGTACTGACGCCCGTCGACCGCCATCGGTCGATAGTTTGACGGACTGACAACGATTCTTTGAGAGGTCGCACCGTATTGATCAGTGGTAGAACAGGAAGAGAGAACAAGTGAAGCAGCGGCAACTACAGCGAGTGAGAGAGGGGGTGTTTTCATTTTTGGTGGGATTAAATGGAGACTGGAGTCAAATCGACAATGACGAGTGTTTTTGAGTGGATGGTGATCACCGTCTGATTTAGAAATCGATAAACGCAGCGGTCTTCGGGCGATACAAATCGGTCTGCAATCGAATCTGGAATCTCTTCCATAGAGGCTATGGCGCTTTTCGTGAGCACATCGCCCTTTTCCCAAACGAGACTGCCGACGGGCAACGGCGAAGGATTTGGCAAAGCAGCACGGGGGGTATGCTCATCCGACTCAGGAGCGATACGCAACAAGAACTCTCCGAAGCGATCCCTGTCGGGGTCAGCAAGAGGCGCAAAGAAAAGAAGAAACATACCGAAGAGCGCTGCTCCAAGAACGAGATTCCAAAATGCGTTTGATGAAGATGTCATACACCACATCTGCGCAGAAATGCTGCCGCCGTGCCAATCAAATCATAAATCGTTTAAATAGAGGGTATTGTATCTATTCCAGAAGCCGCGAACCTCTCAAATGATACGGCAATTCGCACTGAAGACATTGCGTGCTGCATCCTGCCACCCAGGGCTTTGCACCCCCCGGTCGCAGTTGTTCTCTGCCGATGGCCAGGACATCGGCACGATTTTCGCGAACTGTGTCTAACATGGGTAACTCGAAAACTTCAACTCTTGGCGGAACATGGCGGCGGCTCACCAAGGATCTTAGTCAGCGGTATACAGCGTTCTCGAAGAGGTTTCCGAGAACTGCCAAATTTTTCGGGATCCTTAAGCGAAGAAAGAAGCCGATCAGAGCGACTCTGCATTTAATCCTTCACTTAGTGGGGTTTATCTTCTCGCTTCAAGCAGTCATGCAGACTCGTACTGAGCAGGGAGCCGTCGCTTGGGCAATATCTCTCAACACCGTGCCGGTCATCGCTGTTCCTGCCTGGCTGGTCTTCGGGGACAGCAAGATGGAAACCTACGTGGCAGCAAAGAATGCCGGGACGGAAGAGCTACGACCGCTCGCAGAGCGGCTGCTCACGAATCCCGACGAGGGAGAGGAGCAGATCACTTCCCGGACTTCGAAAACCATCGAAACGCTTGAGACACTCGCCAGCATGCCGATGATGCGAGGAAACGCTGCTGAGCTTCTCGTCGACGGCAAGAACACCTACGCCTCCATCTTCGAAGCAATTGAGGCAGCTGAGGAATATGTCCTCGTGCAGTTCTACATCGTCAAAGCCGATGACACAGGTGGGGATCTCAAGGACAAACTCATCGCAAAAGCCAGAGAAGGGGTGGACGTTTATGTTCTTCTCGACAACTACGGCAGCCTCTCTCTTCCCGATGAGTTCTTCGACGACCTCCGTGCAGTGGGGGCGAAGGTGCACTACTTCATGGACATTTCCGGGAAGGCGAACCGATTTCAGCTCAACTTCAGAAATCATCGGAAGATCGTTGTTGTAGATGGAGAGGTCGGGTTTGTCGGAGGCCACAATGTCGGCGACGACTACCTCGGCAAGCATCCTACGCTGACCCCTTGGCGCGACAGCCACCTTCGACTTTCAGGCCCCGTGGTGAAGACACTGCAGATCCCATTCGCAGAAGATTGGCATTGGGCGACCGGGGAGATTCTTGAAAACCTGAACTGGGAAATCAGTGATGATGACTTCCGGGGCGGAGTCGAAGCGCTCTGCCTCGCCACCGGCCCGGCCGACCCTATTGAGATTTGCTCCATGTTTTTTCTGACGGCGATCAATGAGGCCGACGACCGGATTTGGATTGCTACCCCCTACTTTGTTCCGGACGACAAGATGGTCACCGCACTGCAGCTGGCAGCGACTCGTGGGGTTGACGTTAAGATAATCATTCCGGCAATGAATGATAGCCAGCTGGTTCATTTCTCATCCTACTCGTATCTCACGGAACTCGTTGAGGTTGGAGTTGAGATCCATCGATACGAGAAAGGATTCATGCATCAGAAAGTGGTGGTGGTTGACGATGACTTATCGGCTATCGGCTCGGCTAACTTTGACAACCGCTCCTTCCGACTCAACTTCGAGGTGACAGGAATTGTTCATGACAAAGAGTTCAATCGGGAGGTGTCATCGATGCTGGAGACAGACATCGCGAACAGTCGGCTCGCGTCCGCTGCAGACTACAAGGAGAAGCCATTCCACTTCCGTTTAGTCGTCAACCTCGCAAGACTACTGGCGCCTATCCAGTGACTTGCCCCTTAAGGAAATGCACTGCATTATGCACTTTAATCGGGCATACCGCATTGCAAAAAGCCATATTAGCTGGGAAGCGATGTCGTCCATCCCTTACAATCAGCTCGTAAACCAGCCTCTTTCAGCTATCCCAGGTTACAGTTGCGCCGGACTGAGTGAGCCTTCCCGGGTCTAGTGCCGGCTCATGGCACAATGCATGCACGGTAGTTGGTAATGAGCAAATCCAACGCACTAGAAAGACTCGCCACCTACAAAGACATTGCCGGACTCCTATTAAAGTATGTCCCGAAGCTATCCGGCGCACACAATGAGGTAGCATCGCAGTTCGAGGTTGAGGAAGAGATCCAACCTTCTGAAAACGCGGAAGAGTTCGCATCAGACCTCGAGAATCTCGGCCCAACTTTTATTAAGGTCGGACAACTTCTTTCAACCCGCGCTGATCTCTTACCCAAGCAGTGGCTGGCTGCGCTTCAGCGTCTTCAAGATGATGTCGAACCAGTAGCCTATGAAGATATCCGCGAGAGAATTGAGTCGGAACTTGGAGCTAAAGTCTCACGCCTTTTCGAGGAGTTCGACGAAACGCCGCTCGCCTCTGCGTCATTAGGGCAGGTCCACCGCGCCACCTTGCGCAATGGCAGACCAGTCGTAGTGAAGGTTCAGCGTCCAGACATCCGACAGCGTGTCGCGAAGGAACTCGAGGCAATTCAGGAGGTAGCGGACTTCATTCAAGCTCACACTGACTTTGGTAAGGCCTACGACGTCGAATTGATGGTTTCGCAATTCAGGAAAGCCATTCTGGGAGAATTAAACTATCAGACTGAAGCACGGAATCTTGAGCGTCTCCGTGAGAACATGAGTGAATTCCGTGGAATTGCGGTCCCCTCCTCGATTGACGACTATTGCTCCGTGGGCGTCCTAACGATGGACTACATCGACGGTTCAAAAATCACAGAACTTTCAGGCGTCGTGAAAGCCGATCTGAACGGCGATGCGATTGCTGACCATTTGTTCCATGCTTATCTCAAACAAATCCTGATCGATGGATTTTTCCACGCCGACCCTCATCCAGGCAACATTCTCCTGACACGTGACCATCGTCTCGGGCTGATCGATCTCGGCATGGTGGGCACCGTTTCCGACGGGTTGAAGGACCAGCTCCTTCAACTTCTGGGAGCGATTTCAGAGGGGCGGGCAGATGATGCTGCGGACGTCGCCCTGGCAATGGGGACCAAGAAAGAAAACTTCGAGGCGGAAACTTTCCGCATGGAACTCACCGAGCTCATCGAGAATCGGAAAGAATCGAGCGTCGAGAATATTCAGGTCGGCGACCTTGTCATGAAGGTGACGGAGGTGTGCGGCCAAAACGGACTGCGTATTCCAAACTCTATGTTCATGGTCGGAAAAGCTCTGCTGAACCTCGATATGATCGGAACGTCGTTGGCTCCTGATTTCAATCCGGACGAGAGCGTCAAGCGCCACATCTCGACTCTGGCCAACAAGCGGATGAACGACGACCTCTCGCTGGGATCTGTCATTAGCTATCTGACTGAAATGAAGGAGTTGTTCAGCGAAACTCCCGGCAGACTCAACATGGCGCTGGAAAAGGTCGCCGAGAACAAGCTCGAGTTTGACGTCAATGCGATCGACGAAGCGAAGCTGCTGAAGGGGTTCCATCGAGTCGCCAACCGGATCACCGTTGGTATTATCCTGGCCGCCATGATCGTGGGCGCGTCCATGATGATGAGCATTGAAGCTGAGTTCACTGTCTTCGGTTATCCCGGCATCGCGATGATCTTCTTCCTCATCGCTGCAATCGGTGGGCTTCTCGTCGTCGGCCGGATTCTTTTTGGCAGTGAACATGAATAGGAATTCTCCTAGAGCTTCGACCGCCTCGATTGTAAGATTGCAATCTGCAATACTGGTCGGGCATAGAAGGCACTTATGACCTATCGTAAAGAGCAAAATGCGATCTCAAACATCGGTAACCAACTAACTGTCAGCAATATAAGACTCTTCCACCTTCTGCGGCATAAGCCTTGCAGGTAAAAGGGGTGCGAATAAATCGCTTTTACTACTAACCAATAAAATCATGTTAAGACTAGCAATCATTCTTCTCGTCGTCGGACTCATCGCTGCCGCTCTCGGCCTTGGCGGTCTCGGCGGCCTCATTATGAACGTCGGCTGGGTTATTCTCGTCGTCGCTGTCATTCTCTTTATCGTCCATTTCATTGGACGCAAAGTATAGACAGATAGAAAACCGAAACAGGGCGGGAGATTCGTGTGTCATTGCGCGGAACTCCCGCCCTTTTTGTTACTCAAGACGATTCTCTTGAGATTGCATGCCGTCCCCACACTGCATATCCGTGATAACACATCTGCCCTCATCGTCCTTGTGCCTTACAGTAGTATAACTGGATACGCTTGTAGCACCGACCTCAAGAGTGCGGCGGAAAATCGATAACTAACGAAATAGCCAAGCGCCTCGGAACGCTTCTCAAACTTTTGTTCCATTCACCAGTGTTCGAAATTTCAATAACCGATCCAGTGCCTCCGGAAACAAACGCTGTGTCAAAATGCACTCTAGTTTGCATCAACCAGTAGATCTCTTACGCTTCAGTAAGCCGAGGGCCGGAGTCGCTAAAATTCCGTGGATGAGCACCGAGAGCGCTACCGTGAGACTCACAATCGCCCAGAGTTTTGCACTGCCCGGAAACGGCTGCTTTAACAGCGCGTAACTCAGGTAGAAAAACGAGCCCACTCCCCTGACCCCAAAAAAGCTGATCATGAGTCGTTCTCTCCAAGGTGCTTGAGTGAATCCGACGAACCCGATCACTCCTCCCAGCGGTCTGATGACAAGAATGATCCCCAGTGCGAGAAGAATCAGATTCCATCCTGCCGTGCTGAGCACACCCTGCGCGAGGGCACCGCCGAGAGCGATGAGGAACAGGGCTGAAAGAAGCCGCTCGACCATTTCCGAAAAATGGAAGAGCGATTCATGATATGGATGATCCTTGCACGATCCCCTCATCACGAGAGCTCCGATAAAGACGGCGAGAAATCCGTAACCTTCGACCATCTCAGTTCCACCGTAGAGAACCAGCGTGGCCGCGAGAGCGGTTGGCCCAAGGAGGGCTCGCGCTATCTTCGTCTCTCCGGGAATCGAGAGGATTAATTTACCAAGCAAGAGTCCCATCCCAACTCCGCATGCAACTCCCACGAGAATTCGATAGAGGACATCGAGTAAGAACCAATCCCCGATCCAGTGGCTAATTCCTCCCTCGGCAGCGGCCATGGCGATAGCTGCGTAGACGAAGGGGAAAGCCAAAGCATCATTAAGCCCGGCCTCCGACGTTAGGCTAAAGCGAAATTCATCTTTTTCGTCACTGGGGTCACCACCGACTCGCTCCTCATGTCCGTCATTATTGTTCTCGATTGCCTCGGCAGCATTATCGTTCTTCCCCGGGGGTCCAACTTGGATCTCGGAGGCGAGCACGGGATCAGTCGGCGCAAGCACGGCACCCAGGAGCAGGGCACTGGCAGGGACGAGACCCGCCAACCACCATCCTCCGAAAGCCGCCGCAACGATGGTGAAGACCATTGTCACCGCAATCAAGCGCCAGGTCCCGGCCCAGCGCTTCCAGCCCATCCGTCGGTCAATCTTCAGTCCAGCCCCCATCAATGAAATGATGACTGCAATCTCGGTCAGATGTTTGCACATCTCCGGATCCTCAATCAATGAGGGGAATTCCAAACCAAGAGGCAGTTTGAACATGGCAAACCCGAATCCCAGCAGAATGATGGGAACTGAGACGGGAAGGGCCTGAAGAAAGCGCGGAAGAGTTGCCGCGAGAAAGATGGCAACGCCAAGGAGGAGCATCAAGCCGCCGTGGGGTTCAAGAAACTGGAGCTTGGGCATCACGAAAGGTCCTCTTGGATCCGGCCGAGGCTTCCCCCGACCGCGAGAGACTAATCATTCGACAGTCTATCCTAGTTTCCGTGAGAATAGATCAGGCAGTCATATCCGCCAAGCGAAACCGCCGCGGAGTGCTGCCGTCCGTCCAACGGGAAATCCTCGGCACTGACGCCACTGCCTGTTTCAGCGCCGAAATCCGGCCCGTAAAAATCCGAATCAGCTCTGAATCTCAGGCTCCAGTGTCCCCCATCGGGCAGAGGAATTCGGTAGTGAGACCAAGACTTATTCGTGAGGTTCATTACGACAACAACCTTTCCACTGTCATCATTTCCTCTCGTAAAAACGAGGACTCGATTACTCGAGTTGGCGTGGAGAAATTCTATCTCTTGAGTCGTCAGACCACGCGTCCAACCGTCCGAATTTCGCCGTAGTTTGATCAAATCACGATAAAGCCTGACGACACCTTCATTGTGGGATCCACTTCTCCAGTCTAGCTCTGAGTGATCTTCGAAAGATCCTGTCACGAGCAATTCCTGACCTTGAAAGATCATCGGAATACCGGGAGCTGTCATCGTGAGGCATCCTCCCAAAAGCGACCGCTTACGTGCCCAATATCCCTTATCGTCGTGCTCGTCGACTTCGGTCGGCAGCCTCGCCTTTCCGTTTGCCACTTCGTCATGTGACTCGGTGTAGACGACCCGCTGGAAGGCGTCTGCATTATATCGAAAAGTGAGGGCTTCGATGACACGCTGGAGATCCCGCTGGTCGTCGTCTTGACAGGCGAGGACTTCGCGAATTGGGTGGACAAATTGCTCATCCCATTGTGAGCCGAAGCCTGCTCCCCCCGCTCCACTGTCTTTCGTGATCCACTCATTGGACCGCAAGTCTTCTGCAATGGTGAGGGCCCCCGGGAATTCCTGCGCGATGTCGTGGTTGATCCACTGGGCCAGTGACCAACCTTCAGGTATCTCAGCGGCGTCATCCACTGATCGCATGTAGAAGGTCATGTCGAACCGCAGCCCATCGACGTGGTAATCCCGAAGCCACATGAGGGCGTTATCACGAATATATTGCCTCACTTCCTGCCTTCCGTAGTCCGGACGTGTGTCACCCCAGGGAGTCTTCGCGCGCCAATCATTGTAAAAGAAAATACCCCCCAGGTCATTCTCGCTCCATCCATCGAACCGCCACATATCCAGATCACTGGGGCCGAAATGATTGTAGACCACATCCATGATGACCGCGACTCCCTTCGAGTGGCACGTTTTCACAAATTGTTTCAACCCCTGAACACCACCGTAATCAGATTCGATAGCGAATGGGAAAGCAGGGTTGTAGCCCCACGACTGGTCGCCTGCGAATTCCGCCACCGGCATCAATTCAATGCAGTTAATACCAAGACCGAGGAGATGATCGAGCCGCTCAATCGCATCGCCAAAAGTGCCGACAGTCTCTTCGTTATCACCACGATGATAGGTCCCGAGGTGCATTTCATAAACCACCAGTTCATTCCATGCTGGCATCACAAACTCTTGATCATCTCCCCAGTCGAAAGCGGAGTGGTCAATGAGGATGCTATTTCCGGCAGAGTTTGTCAGCTCGTACGCCGCAGGATCATTTTTGTAGAGCCTGCCGTCCGACGTCTCGACGACAAATTTGTATTCGGAACCCGGCTTTGCGTTTTCGACATGGCCCTCCCAAAAGTCGCCTTCCCGCTCCAGCATGTCTCTTTCTTCAGACCACTGATTAAAATCTCCTACCACTGAAAGCGCAGTTGCATGAGGCGCCCACACCTTGAAGTCGGCGCCTCCGTGCTTCCCCGGCCTCGCCCCGAAGTTAAAATCGTCACCACTCATTCTGAACTGGATTAGTGGTAGAATCAGGACTCTCTGCATCCCTCCACGATGCAGCTTGAAATCTCAGCATATCGAATACTCTCTCCATGGAGCACGGAGACGTCACCCGTTGTCTCAAACACCACGGCCGCAACCTCCTCTTTCTGTAATGCATTCGCTTCTCGCAGCTTCGCCATGAGATCGCTCTCGGTGACGCCTGACTGGCGAAGATTATCCTGCAAAATCTCGCCATCCTTCATCAACAAGACAGGAGAATTATCTACCAGCTTCGAAAGCCAGCTGGTCCTCTTCCTTCCCTGCGAGATCAACCATTGAACCAAAAAGATGGCAGCGAGAGCAATGGCACCGGTCATCATTGATGGCCCGGGTGAGGAAATGATCGAAGCGAAGATCGAACCGACCGCAACGGTCATCGCGAAGTCTGCGGTCGACATCTTGGAGAAAGACCGCAAACCGCAAATCTTACAAAGGAGAATGATAAAAGCGTAGATACAGATCGTGCTCAGAAGCACCCCGTTAATTTTCGTCCAGTCAGTGGCGATCCAATCACTCATGATGATAAACCTAGTAAGAGCGAATTAAGCGGCTTTCGCGAGAGAATCACCAGAGCCGGTGACAAAATAAAGGGCGTCGCAGGAGACAAGGTCGGCGAGGCCGACGAATTCTGCTTTGAGCGCCAGATCCTCTTCCTGGTCTTCAACGATATCTGCCAAGAGACGACAGAGTTCCGCCTGGAGACGAACCAAGGTGTCAACCTCGTCATCAATCTTCGAAAGCTCAATTCGATCGCAAATCACATCGAGTTCAAATCCCCAGACGCAGAGAAGGTCCGCGAGCGAGACCTTCTTAAACGGAGGCTCATTGACAAGGTCGTCCTTCGGAAGTTCTTCCTCGATCTCTTCCAGAAATGTGATGATCGAAGTGACCGACCGAAACTCGTCCGAGCTCTTTCGACTCGTCCGGAGCGACAGACAGACGCACCTGACGGCAGTGATGCTTGAATTCAGCCGGGCGACAAGACTGGCTGGGTCTATGGCCGAGGTGGAGGTGTACTTAGTTGGGGATGGAGTGGTAAGCTGCATACTGCGACCAGTCGCAGAAAATCAGCCATGTTGATTCTGCAGCAGGATGAGCGCCTTTCCTTTGTAGAACAGGGCTCGTGCCACTCCACGCTTCGACAGTTCGACCGAAACGCACTGCAAACTGCAATCTTACAAAGCAGGCTGCAACGAGTCAATCAGCAGGCAACTCGACGAAAAACGTGCTTCCTTTGCCCAGCTCTGACTCAATCCAGAGCTTGCCACCATGTCGCTCGACAATTTGCTTCGAAAAGCTGAGCCCAATTCCAGTTCCTGCAATCTCTTCCCGATCATGAACCCGAAAGAACAGGGTGGAGATCTTAGGTAGGTTCGCGGCAGAGATCCCGAGTCCGTTGTCTGAAACAGAGATCACCGTCCCGCGCTCATTTTGCTTCGCTGAAACTGTAATTTCAAGAGGTCTGTCAGCTCGATACTTGAAGGCGTTGGAGATCAGATTCATGAGAACCTGCCGCAACTGAAGTCGTGCCGCTTTGACAACGGGAAGACTTTCATCGAACTCGACTGCGGCCTCAATGACCGGAAAGTGCGCGCGCACCTCTCTGATCACTTCTTCCACAAGTGGCAGAAGCGGCACCGGCGTTGCGACGAGCTTCTCATCTTCAAACTCCGCGAAAGAGAGCAATTCGTTCACAAGAACCTTCAGGTGAGCGGTGGACTCGATTCCCAAATCCATCAGCTTCATCAATGACTCCTTCGTTCCCTCAACTGGAGTGTTCTCCCGCAGAAGGTGGAGCGCTGTAGTCACACTCTGAAGCGGTGATTTCACCTCGTGCGCGACTGTGTGTGCAAACGTTCGCAATGCTTCATTCTGCTTCTTAAGAGTGTTGAGAGCTTCCTTTCGCTTGATCGCATAGCGGACCGAGCGTGACATCAGCTCACTTGAGAGAACTGTCTTATCAAGAAAATCCTGCGCCCCCCACGCGATTGCATTCTCGACCAACTCCGCGTCTGCAAGCGACGTCAGGACCACGATTGGCAATGTCGGGAATTTCTCCGTGAATAGCCGCAAAGTATCCTCCGGCCCACTGTCGGGCAGGCTCAAGTCCAAGAGAACAATGTCGTATCTTTCTGAGGACAGTCTCTCGATCCCATCGCTGGCATGAGAACTCCAATCAGCCGTCACTGTATAAAAAGGAACCCGATTCAACTTTGAGAGAATCAGATCCCGATGGTCCGGACTGTCTTCGACGAGAAGGACTCGGCAGGGCGGTTTGCGGACAGATGACATCCTACTTTTCTCCCTCCCCGCTTGGCGATTGATTCCAGACTCCCCAATAGAGACACAGATCGTTGACCATCTGGTGGAACTGCTCAAAATCGACTGGTTTGCGGAGATAGGAATTCACGTTATTCCCGTATGCATCTGCAATATCCTGCTCGTCTCCAGAGGTAGTGAGGATCACTACTGGAATTCCTTTGAGCCTTTCATCAGCCCGTATTTCAGCCAGGACTTCGAGTCCTGACTTTTTCGGTAGATTCAGGTCGAGGAGAACAATGTTTGGCAGGGGTTGACCGGCATGTTCTCCTTCCCCTCTTAAATACTGCATCGCTTCGACACCGTCGCGCGCCCGGTCAATCCGATTCACAATTCGCGCTTTTTTGATCGCTCTTTCCGCGAGCATGGCGTGATCATCATCATCCTCGACGAGGAGAAATTTCACTAAACCTGGTTCACTCATTTCAAATTCAAAGGTAAGTTTTTCAGTTCGATCCAAAATTCGGCACCTTCTCCCGGCGCAGACTCCACTCCGCAGTGACCTCGATGGAGCTGGACAATCTTCGTCACCGTCGCGAGACCAACTCCCGTCCCGGACTGGGATTGATCCAGTCTCTGAAAGAGCTCGAAGATTCTTTTCTGGTAGTCAGGGTGGATACCCTCACCAAAGTCCCGAACGGAGTAACGGGCACCTCCTGCGCTCTTTCGACCCGAGATGTGAATTCTCGAATCCTCCTCAGAGCTTCCGTACTTCAATGCATTGCTGATGAGATTCTCAAAAGCCCGCCTGATTTCCATGGGGTATCCACGGATCGGCGGCAGATCAGGATCAATCGTGAGGGAGAATCCTTCGGACTCTAAACGCAGTTGAAGCTCGGCCTTCAGTCCATTGAGAAGGTCATCCACGTCGATGCTCTCGATCGTTCCTCTCACTCGTCCAATTTTCGAGAATGCGAGGAGGTCTTCAATCAGGCGCCCCATTCGACTGACCGCGTTTTTGATCCGACTCAGCGCCTGGTCAATATCCGCCTCGTCTCCACTTGCCAAGTCCTCCTCGAGAGCCCCGACCCAGCCGTTGATGGTCACCAGTGGGGACTTTAAGTCGTGAGAAACGGAGTAGGCAAACTGCTGAACTTCACGGTTCTTCGCTGTCAGTTCTTCATTGAGTCGCTCCAACTGCACAGTCTGCTGCATCACGAACGCCATCAGGGCGCCATGCAACTCCCGCGCGATCTCTGAATCCACTCGCGACCATGGACGACTGTGGCCTTTCACTGACTCGACCCACTCATCAAAAGAATTCCGGGGACTTAATCCTGAGCCCTGAGTCACATTCCCCTTTGGGTTTCCGCCCCAGCGAACCTCGCTTCGATGTTCTCGACGAAAAAAGATAAATCCCCACTCAGTGCTGCAACGAATCATCAAGGCACCTGCCACATCGCTCCCTCCCGGATGAAAGTGTGGAAACGATTCTGAGATGGAGTCATAGATGACGATGTTCTCTTCATTTCGAGAGTCGAAAGCTTCGCTCCAAAGCTCGCGGACCTCTTCGTCGGAAGGAGTTTCACCGTGAAGATAAAGAGATTCATTCGAGAGAAACGCGAGGCCATCCGCTTCACATATCGACAGAAGACTCTCAGGTCGCTCCTTAATCGTTTCGTCCAGCTTCAGACTGACTGACAAAACCTCAATTTCGCCTGAGACTTTTGCCTTTCGCTCCGCGAGTTCCCGCGCCGCAATACCCTCCATCATCGCTCTAATCTGAGCCGAAACCACCATCCCAAAATGAACACAGGATACGCGCGACGAGCACGGGACAAGATGTGGACCATCGTAATGGTGACAGGCGAGCAGTCCCCAAAGGTTGTCACCTTCAATCAGCGACACTGACATGGTGGAGGCGACCCCCATATTTTTCAGATACTGAATGTGAAATGGAGAAACCGCTCGCAAGGCGCAGAAGGTCATGTCCAGCGACTCACCGTGCGGAACAATTTGAGCCGGTTCTGCCTCCACGTCATGAACCAGACGCACGGGATTCCTTACATAGAGACGCTTAGCGACATCCGGAATGTCGGAAGCTGGATAGTGGAGGCCGGCAAAAGACTCAAGATCCGCGCGTTTGTCCTCAGCGATCACCTCACCATGGCCGTCTTCGGCAAAAAGATAAAACATGACCCGGTCGTATCCGGTGAACTGGCGCATCTCCTGACAAGTGATAAAAGCCGCCTCGGTCAGAGTCGAAGCCTGCCTGATCGCCCCCAGCGTTGCCGAAGTGAGTCGAAAGTGATGCTCGATACTGCGGCCTGACGCGGCGTCCGGCACCGACCCGTCTTCGCGAGTTTCGATTTCCAGGATGATGAAACCGTCACGCTGGTGCGCCAGTCCATCGTAATATTCGACCAACCCTTCCCGACTCACTGCAATGGTCAGTGGATTGGAATACATAGGTGCATCTGTGTTCAGTAGCTTAGTGAGCGCCTCAAAATTCTCCTTCTCAAGGAACTCTGACAGTCTCCTCCCAATCACCTCCTCTGGCGCTTTATCCAGAAATTGCTCCGCGTTGGAGGAAACTCGACGAATCGTCAAATCGTCGGGCGACATAACGAGGAGAAGTCCATGCGGTTGCACAAAATCCGGACGCGCTATCTCTTCTTCTTCACAGGAGGAGAGATGAGTTGGGATCGAACGACTGCTCATCACCCGGATCCCCCCATTATCTGTTGGAACCGCTCGAATGTCCGGACCGCAGCCGCAGCCGCCTCATCGTAGTTCTCCTCCGGGAGATTAAATTCCGCCCACTCGGTGAACTTCTTCCACATCAAGGCCGTCTCGGCTCCATACCCGTAGAAAAAGCTACCTCCCCGCCTCCGGGAAATGCCGAGTTCCTTCACTGCCATTGTGATCTGCGATCCGCCGAATCTTGAGCCTTCCAGCACGTAGAGATATCCCACAGCTTCCGGAAAGGTGAGCATCTCCCATGAACGCTGACGGGAATTGACGTCAAAATCTGGCAATCCCTCTGATTCCAGGAATGCAAAATCATCGAGCAAGCTAGGAGTCCGCAGTCGGTTATTCAGCTCTACTGAGGTATGATATCTCAGCGGCGAACGCAGTAAGGCCCGCTCCGCTGGCAGGAAGAGATAGGAAAACCTCATCAAAAGTCCGGCATACCGCTCCATGCTGGTGAGATACTCCTCCAGAGGCAGCGACTTCTCCACCTCGGTGTGGATCTCAGAGGTCGCCTCTCTCATGCTGGCAAGAAAAGCACTCATGAGAGGGTTAATATGTGTAAGGCGGAAAGGAGACAGGTTTGCATCGGGAGAAGAGCAGACGGCAAAGATCCGCTCGTGAGAGTGGACTCGTGCTGGAGTGAAAGACGACAGTGTCTTTACTGAAAATTGACCGAGCGACGGTGATCGGGATGTCTATACATACACTAGTTCGGACCTCTTGCAAACAAACTAGGTGAATACCCATGGTAAATCCGGCTGATCAATGCACGCTATTCCAGAATTCTCATGCAACTTGCCGCCGACTCATGCATCTCGCAAATATTCCGGTTCAGAGCAAACTTAGAGAGCAGCTCACAGAATCTGCCTAAAACACTAAAAATCAACGCATTATAGAAACCGTAATCACACTCTCCCAATTGGCATTAGCCATGCACACGATTGTTGCATGAGTCATCCATTTCATCAAGACATACCAACGCAGCAGGAGGAAGTGATCGCAGCATTCATTCTTCGTCTAGATTCCCTCAGGTCAGCGCTCTCTGGTCATCGCTGTCAGCGGATTCCGGACTTCGACTCGAACGAATTGAGCGATACATTGTCTAGCATCCTTAATCTTCTCAACGATTTAAGTCAGAATTGCCTCAACCCGGCGCTCTGTGCCCTTCCGGCCCGCCCTATTCGGGTCTGGCAGGCAGAACTGAAAAATACGCTCTCTCACGCAAGGTCACGAAAGATCCTTCGCGGGCGGCTGGCCACTGAATTGCAGTTCATCGCCAAAAACAGCGACGCCGTAGGCGAACTGATTCAAGACGAAGAATCCAGAAATCATTTCTTCAATCTGGTTTCAGTCACACAACAACTCGGAAAACCTCTTAGATTGAAAGCCGGACACTCATTCTCTTCGTGCAATGAGAAGTTCAAGGAAGCGGTGACTGATGTTCTGACGGTTAACTGGAGCCGCTTCCCTCCAATCCCACACGGCTCCTGGAGATCGTTTCCGTCCGCCATTTTGAACATTCTTAAAGCTCAGCGGGGCTCGATATCTGAGAAACCAGCTCAAGCTAAAAGACCCTTCAAGCCAATTGCGGCATAGCTTAATTCTTGCAAATCGCAACACTCTGGTTAGGCTCTGATTCTATTCATGGACTCAGGCCCACATTCCATTTTCATCGCCCACAGCCTTCCTGAAACCAGAGAGACGCTGGAAAAAGAGCTTAAATCTCTGGGTCACGAGATCGTTGGTATATCGTCAAGTTGCAAGGAAACGCTGGAACACGTTATCGCCAATCCTCCCCGTCTTATCGTCTCGGGGATAGACTTCCCAGACGGAGATGGTGTAGACACCCTGGTTAAGATATCCGAGTCGCGGATCCTACCATCCATAGTGGTCACATCAAACGCGACACTTGAGCGTGTCGAGCGGGCCATGGACGACCATGTCATGGCCTACCTTATGGAGCCGGTCGATGCTGTTGACCTCAAACCCTCAATACATGTGGTCCTGCGTCGCTTCGAGCAGTTCGAAGAACTTCATCAGGAGGTGCGCGAGCTGAAGGGTGCGCTCTCTACCCGAAAGAAAGTGGAGAGAGCAAAAGGAATCCTCATGGCCAAAAATGAGCTGACCGAGGAAGAAGCCTATCTACAGCTTCGAGCGTCGGCCACCAAAAATCGAATCTCGATGTCAAAGGTAGCTGACCTGATCATTGATACTCACACTGGAGAGTAGCTCACTTTCTAGGTCAATCGGATCGAGCGCTCCTAGGCCAGCAAGGAGGTTTTTTGCAAGAGGGAATTGGTGAGATCTACTCTCAAGAAAATGCATAAAGTAGCCTGCCGTATTCGGCAAGGCGAGCAGATCGCCCGCCTTGACTCCCTTCGGAAACTTGATTTTCCTCTGCAAAATGAGTTCAGACTCAGTACAGTAGGCCCCGACCAGATACCCGCTTAACTCGTTGTAATCTTCTTCGACGATCCGGCTCCGGATGAGGAGTGGATCCAAGAGGAAGTCTTCACTACTGGTCCGGCACTGAGTCCGGTTCATCGCGAGGCCGATGTAGTTTCTGCCATCTTCAAAGTGCTTCACGAACTCTACTCTCGCCACCGTCGCGCCAGCCCCGTCGAGTAGCGCTCTCCCGGGCTCACACCGAAGTTCAAGGTTCCGCTCATTGAGAGATTCGGCCACTTCTCGAAGGATACGCTCCAACCAGCCCTCCTTCGCAGACTCCTGATAGAACGGATACAGTTTCGGTTTCCCATATACCATCTCTCCCTCGACATGATATCCAAGTGAATGATTCCGATGAGTAATGGGGGGGCGTTCCCCACGAAGTGCTGACCGGTGCTGCTCAAGAAACCCCAGCCACTCCGACTCGTCCTCCAGATAGCAGACTGGAAAACCTCCCCCCATATCGACGAATTCAAGCTCATGTCCCAGGCGGCGCAGCTCGTCGATAACCTGAGTAGACTGATGGATCGCCGCGGCTCGCTGCAAATAGTCATATCCGTCGAGGTGAAAGTGAAGACCGCGTATTTGCATCCCCGCACTCATCCACCGCGCCAGTGAACCGAAGGATTGCACGTCGTCGACAACGCGGTCGATCTCGAAGCCAAACCGTGTAAAGAGTTTCTTTCCGTCGACTGTGAATCCTCCCACTCGGAGAGCGACTTGTGCCGGCTCCACCTTTTGATCCACGCTCGCCGCCTCCACTTTCTGTAACTCATCGTCGCTGTCGATGGCAATGACCACTCCTCGATCAACACAAGCCTGAATCAGCGCCTGGCTTTTAACAGCTGCTGTGCAGATAATCTTACCGGGCGGAAATCCCAGCCCCAGAGCCTGATCGAGTTCCTCATGCGAGGCAACATCGAGCCCGGCCCCTTCCTGCATGGTTGCAGAGACAAAGCTCAGCGCTTTATTCGCTTTCCTTGCGAAGTAAATCGAAAATTGATTTAGATGCCTTGATCCAAGGGTTTGAAATACTCTCAGATTGTCCGTGAAGACCGAAGGCTCAATAAGATTGAGCGGCGATCCATACTCAGCGACCTTTGCGTGCAAGCCGCTGCCCTCCTCGGCCACTGCTTCCAGCAGCCAAGGCTCCATTCGCGGGCGGAGAGGCGGGTCTCCGTGACATTCTATTACCTCAGTGCTCGGGGTCGATAAATCCATAACTACATTAGGCTGCTGAGAGAGACATTGACTCCTTTGGCGACGCGGAGAGGATTTGAATCTCCTGGCTCGCCCATCGGTCGACGTGCTTATTCAGAGTTCGACTCAAGGTATCGTTTCCAATAACGCACCCTTCTGTCGCTCGCCCTACCACACCAAGGTTTAGCTTCAGTCGTCCAGCCTTTCCGAAGGGCCGAGCATTGGAGTCCACCCGTATTCCCTTCTCTTCCTGTATCCTCTCGACTTCTCCCTTTTCCTCCAGCAATCCCAACGGAGATGTCGGAGACCAGGCAGAAGGAGAAGGAATTCTAGCATCAATCAGGATCGCTCCGGGCAGTGGCTTGTCGCAGAGTTGAACCAAACCACAATCGATCAGCGCCAACATCTTGGAAACATTCTCCGCTGGAGGACCGAAGGCAATTCGCTCCATCTCCGACGCGAACCCTTCGTAATTCTCTCTTTCGGTAACGGGAAGGCCCCCATGCTGCAATTTTCTTACGAGCGCTGGATACAGGTTTCTCCAAGCTTCAGCAATGGCTATTTCGTGAGACGGAGGAGCATCTCCCCTTGCGGAGGATAGCGATACCGACAATTGCTTGAAAATCCGCTCGGCATCCCACACCCCGTTCATCCATTCATCAAACCATTCGCGTGTCGTCTTCTCCTGAAGATTGCCGGTTATGGCGACTGCTTCGTCAGCTGCATTCCATAGTAAACGACACAGATCATCTGGAAACGAGTAGTGAGGCCCCAGCTGGGAGATTGCTCGGGAGTATCTCTCCCAGACACTATCCCAGGTATTGGGTATCATAGCCCGCCTCCGATCAGGCTTCGGAAGCATTGGCCTACCACTTCTTGAGTAAACATAAATGCTACGAGGCTCTCGCCCTGACTCCACGTATTGACGATCACCATCGCTCAAGTCTGCGAACTTTCCGTCTCGCCCCTCGGAAAGAGCCAAACAGGCGTCAATGCAGGTCAGCCCAAACCCCTTGATTCCAACGAGGGATTCGGTGGTGATGATTCGTTCAGATAGAAACTGGGTTACTGGATACACCCTGAGGGAAAAGTCCGTGGGGTCCGCGTGCCGCCAACCGTCGTGACCTGTCGCCAAAAGGACACTATCAAAGCGCGAAGTCTTCGTCGGCGTGGTGAGTTCCCATCTTTCGCCTACTTTCCTGAGATCGCTGACCCGAGCTTTGATCAGCGATACTGACATCCCGTCTGGCAATTCATCCAGGACGATCGAAAAGGCGTTCATTAGATAGTCGCCCACGAGTGACCTCGGAACATAAGCATCCGGGTCGCTGAAAGTGGGATGATTTCTCGTGAGCCACTCCGTCAGAGTCAACCGTGTGCTACTTCTCCGCCGGTGACTTTCTTCACTCCAGACATCGATATGCCGAGTGGCAAAATTCATGATGAGATAGGAGGGCTGCCCCGGAGCGTAAATGTTGCCGGCACCAAACTGGCCCGTCGTATCCAAGACCGTCACTTCGAGTCCCCTTCCCGGTGAGGCATCTTCATACTCCAAGGCCAACCGTTCCACTGCAAACAGCGCACGTGGCCCCCCTCCTACAATAGCTATTTGATAGGGCTTGTTCATTCTAAAGAATTGTATCTCGGGACGCGAAGGCCATGACGCGGCTTCTCATCTCCGAGGCCGAAAGGCCCAGGTTACTCTCGACCCACCCATCGGAAAAAACGGTCTCCAAATAGCGCTGGCCCGAATCGTGAAAAATGGCTCCCACGGTGGACCCATCCAGCATTTCACCACAGGAGCGAATGGCTTCAACCACTCCCCCGCCCGAACCTCCAATAAGGAGGGCCTCGTAGTGCGCGGCACTTCGGCAGCCAACCACGCAGTCGAGCTCAGAAACGCGGACCACACGGTCGAATCTTGCTTTCCGTGCGAGCGGTGAAATGACTCCCGCTCCAAGTCCGGGGATCCTTCGCCTCCCCGCACTCCCCCCGAAGAGAACACTCCCCTCGGCATCGACAGCCACAACCTCGGTCGAGCGGCCCTTTGATCGTAGGTATTCCTGACACCCGAGTGCGGTGCCAGTGCTGCTGGTCGCGACAAAGAGGTAATCCAGTTCACCCTGAAGTGCCTCATCCAACTCTCGGACGGTCCCTTCCAGATGAGACCTGGGATTCGATAAATTAGAGTATTGGTTAGGCCAAAAAATGCGTGGATCTGAATCCACGAGAGCCCGAACTCTATCCAGCCTCGCAGAAAGCGGGTCCTCTCGCTCAGCCGTTTCGACAAGGTCGATTGTCGCGCCCAAGGCTTCCATGATCCGGAGATTTTGAATCTGAGCATTGGCATCGACAACACAGACAAACGGGAGGCCGTAGTAGCGACAGATCTGCGCTAGTCCAATTCCCATATTTCCCGACGATGATTCCACTACGGTAGTTTCTCCGGTCACCTCGCCGGACGCGATTGCATCCTCGATCATCGCTCGGGCGGGCCGATCTTTCGCACTACCGCCCGGATTGAGGGCCTCCAACTTTGCGAAGACCTGAGCACCATTGTTTCGGAAAAGCCTCTTCAACTCGACTACCGGGGTTCCGCCAATGTGATCAGTTATACCTCCAAAGCGATCTGGAGAGAATTCGAATTGACCGTGATCTAAGATAGAGCGTTGGTCACAGCGGAAATTTTGATCCGCGCGATTCTTGCATCGCTCTGGAGGGGGTGCTGCTTGGGTCTGCATCGTATCAGTGGTCTCACGGACGAGGCGCAGTTCATGTTCCAATCACCTGAAGACTATCTTTCCACAGCCCACAAGGCTTCCCGGTCTGCGGCTGTGATGGCGGCGCTGACCAGCATCGCTCTTTGCATTTCCGAAAGTGCAAATTGCATTGAGCGGTGTGGCACGGCTTGGCGTATCAATTCTCAAATCGGTTGCAACTGAAGCGATCTCTAGAACGTTGGCGAATGGCTGATTTTTTTTCCAGACTGCTGGATACCTCCGATTTCCCTCCCCGGTGGGAATGCGGCGACTGGTCGACCGCCCATGGGTGGTTGCACATCATTTCCGATCTGGCAATCGCCTCGGCCTACTTCGCCATTCCGGTTGTGCTCGGCAGCCTCATCATCAGGAGACATCGTGACCTGCAATTTGCCTTCCTGATATTTCTATTCGCCTCCTTCATTCTCTCTTGTGGCATCACTCACCTCATTGAGGCCTCTCTGTTTTGGGAACCTTGGTATCGGCTTTCGGGACTCGCCAAAGCAGTTACCGCGGTCATCTCCTGGATCACTGTGATTGCTTTAGTGAGAGTCGCGCCAGCGGCGCACAGGGTCCAGGAACTCGCCAGTTCGAAAGCGGAGCTCGAAGAGAAAATCGAGGACAAGCAGGAGGCCCTTCAAACTGCGCATGAAACTGCTGTTGAGTTAGAGCTCATTCTCGATTCCACCGCAGAGGGAATTTTCGGCGTCGATCGGGAAGGCGTCTGCACATTCAGTAATACGTCTGCGGCAAGACTTCTCGGCTATGGAAGTCCGCAAGAGCTTACCGGAAAGCCCATAGCTCTCCTCCTTAAAAGCGCACCTGACGGAGGCGATGATTCTACAAACTGGGTTAAGGACGTTCTGAAGACAGCATCCAGTGGAGTTCGGGCTCACTCGGAAGATACCGAATTTGCCAAGGTCGATGGCACCAGCCTCGCGGTCGAATACTGGTCTCACCCTGTCATGGAGGGAGCTGAGCACACAGGGGCAGTGGTGACATTTTTCGATATCACAAAGCGAAAAGAATCCGAGGTAGAGCTGATTGCTGCCAGAGAAATCGCCGAGAAAGAACGGCAGGCCGCCGTGAAGGCCAATCACCAGAAAACTCAGTTCCTCGCAAACATCAGTCATGAGATTCGCACTCCCATGAATGCCATCCTCGGTTTCAGTGAACTCATGGAGGGAGTCGTCCATGGCGATAAAGCGAAGCAGTACCTTTCAATTGTTCGCGGCAGTGGAGAATCTCTGCTGGAGCTCATCAATGACCTCCTCGACCTCTCGAAAATCGAGGCCGGCAAAATTGAACTCAACCCCGAGCCCTCTGACCTTGCCAAAGTCGTTCATTCGATCGCGGCGCTCGTTTCGCCGCTAGCGAGCGAGAAGGATATTGCAGTCACCGTAAATCTGGCTCCCGACCTTCCGCGGATGGTCATCATTGATCGGCTGCGTTTTCGCCAGATCGTCATGAATCTGGTATCCAACGCGATTAAGTTCACGGACCGGGGAGAGGTATCGGTGAACATTGCGGGATTAATAGTCGAAGAACATCCTGAGAAATTGGATCTGACGATCGAAGTCACCGACACCGGATGTGGAATCTCTAAGGACGATCTTGACGAGATATTTAAACCTTTTCATCAGGCAGAGCAGGAAACCGAGACCCTCATTGAGGGCACCGGGTTGGGCCTCAGTATATCTAATAAACTTGCCGGGTTGATGGGCGGGAGGATCGATGTGCAAAGTGAGGAAAATGTCGGAAGCACGTTTACCATTTCAGTTCCGGGTATCCTGGTTTCAGAGGAAGCAGCCAAAACAACGCCGACAAGTGCCGACGGAGTCCCTGACTTAAATCGAATCAGGCCATCGCAGATTTTGATTGCCGATGACAACCCGCTCAATCGCGAGCTTATTGAGGAAATGTTTTCAAGCAGTCACCACGAGATAATGATCGCTGAAGATGGAGCGGAGGCGGTAGAACTGGCAGAGAAGGAAAATCCGGATGCCATTCTGATGGATATCAGAATGCCGAAACTCGACGGGCGGGCCGCTCTAAGGGTCTTGCGGGGGAATCCTGCTCTTGAAACCACGACGGTCCTCGCGGTGACCGCGTCCAGTCTTTTGAATAAGGAGAAAACGCTCCGCGAGGAATTCGATGGGTATCTGAGGAAACCATTCTCTCGCAAAGAACTTTTCGACGCCTTAGCCGCTCGCCTGCCCCTGATCGAACACGAGGCAGAAACGGTTTTGGTAGAAGAGAATGTCCCTCAAAAAAAATCGGGCGAGTGGACAATTGAGGAGGATGACAATCCTGCGGACTGGGAAGAACTCGCCGACGAACTGGCGGAACTCGAAAGCACTGCCTGGGAGGAGATTTCCCAAACCCTGGCCACAAAATCTGTCATGACATTCGCTCAAAATTTAGGGCGACTTGGAACTGCGCATGCATGCTCGACCCTCGCGGCCTACGGTGCGGAGTTAGCCTCTGTCACCGAAATGTTTGAGCTTTCTCGAATGGAGAAAGAGATCAACCGCTTTCCATTGCTCGTCGCCTGGATCCGCGAACGGTCGGACAGCTAGAGAGAACTGGTGGGCCGTGCCGCTTTTTGCGAGACCCACCGCGCTCAATCACACGATCACGTCCTCAATCTCCTGCTCGGCTGGATCATCATCCGCAACAGGAGCGACCTCTGAGAGCAAAGCGACACCAATGGTCACCGGACCAATCCTGCCGACAAACATGGTGACAATCACTTGCACTGATTGCCGGAGATTCAGATAAGTCCGCCTTCCTATCCTCAGCTTCCGACATCGCCGCTGGCAACTGTCGCCGCCTGATGAGCCCAATCGTCGAACTTGCCATTCGCGTAGGTGACTTGATAGCCCATGCGCGCTAACTGAGAGACTGCTATGGCTGCACGCACCCCACTGGCACAATGCACTGTAATCGACCCAATTTCCGGAAGCCTATCTGCGTCAGCGACTATCCGAGTGTGGGGAACGTTGGTTGCTCCGGGAATGTGTGCCTCGTTAAACTCGTCGCTGCCCCGAACATCAATCACAGTCCGATGAGAACCTATTTCTGTGATATCGACAGACTTGATGGACTTGAGCCCTCTAGATTTCGTCTTCCCTACGTTATCGGACATCAAGTAACCGCCAATGCGGTCATAACCCATCCTGACCAGCATACGGATCGCGACGTCCAAATCATCCTCGTTCTCAATCAGAAGAACGATGAGTTCGTCCGAATCAAGGTAGCTCCCCACCGCCTCGCAGAATTTTGAGCCAAGCGGAGCATGAATGGAGTTTTCAAGATGTTCGTCCATGAATGACTCACGATCATCTCTTGCATCGACGATCACCGCTTCATCCGGAATATCGATGACTTTATCTGGACAGGGGAGCGCTCCCAAGAGAGGTTGACCATCGCGATTTTGCTTCTTCATCCGAGAAAAATACCGCGGAGGTTCGGGCTGCCCGCTCAAAATGTTTTCAAGGAAATCATCCTCTCTTCCGTCCATTGCGAGATGAAGAGCATTGCTGTATCGCTTTTCGTATCCAAGAGAACTGATCGGAACCGAACCGAGTGACTTCCCGCATGAACTCCCTGCGCCATGTCCGGGGAGGATGACGATGTCATCTCTTTCTTCTCGGAGAAGCCTGGCTGACTCGTAGAGGTCTTCGGCAGCGTCTTCCCTCGAGGTTCCATCGCCGGTTTCCTCAAGCAGGTCGGGGCGTCCCAGATCGCCGATGAAGATAAAATCTCCGCTAAGGATGAACCAGACGTTCGGATCGTCCACGGAGCGATCAGTGACAAGAAAGGAAAGGTGCTCTGGCGTGTGCCCGGGAGTGTGCAAGGCTTCTAAAACAACGCTACCAACTTCAATTTTCGATCCACTGACGAGTGGCTTCACCCGGTTATCAGTTCCAAGAAGATCATACTTCCAGTTCTCGCCTCCTTCATCAGAGAGGTGGACCGTGACATTTTCCGATTCGTTTAGAAATTCCCGGATTCCCGAAAGGAAGTCAGCGTGGATGTGTGTCTCGGTGACGTGAGTGATCTCCAGATTGTTCTTTTTGGCAATCCTCTGGTATCGGTCAATATCACGTTGAGGGTCGACGATGATGGCCTCTCCTTCCTGCGGACAACCGATCAGATAGGAATATTGCGAGAGGCCTTCGTCATAGATTTGTTTCAGGAGCATCGTTGAAGTCCTTTCATTAGTGAATTTCTTTGAATAGTTTTACCACATTCATCAGGCCGCAGTTTTGACCTGACCGAGACGAGGTCTCGCTCTGCCAGGGGTCGGGCCAATGGCGTCAAGGAGGCAACCGGGCTTTAAAGCGCCCTCAGAGAGCCTTACCAATGGGACGTTCTCATCCAATTGTGTCTCAAATCTTTCACCGATCTGGCCGCTTCCAATGAGAAATACGGCTTCTAGATTTCCGAACATCTTCGGGAGTCGGTCATTCATGGGGAGAAGTCTGGCTCCGGATTCATCGTCAGTCGTTTCCTCTACCGCCTCCCCTGAAATGTACACGAACCCACCTCTCTGCATCGCTCCTACATCTCTCTCTAACTCTTTTATCAATAACGGGACAGAGAGCTGTGGCGACGCTGAAACAACAAGGTAATTTCTGGTTTTCATTTTGGGTTTTGGCTGGTGTTTATTTTTTCCATCGGGCCTCGTAACCACGAGTGTCGATGTGAATGAATGGGTTTCGGTAATTGGCTGAGCTGTAAAAGCCCAATCCTCCTTTAAATAGCCGGTTTTCGCCGCTGACTGATTCGACCGCTTTCTGGATCATGACCGCATCGCCATCATCCGTGGACCCACTGAAATCCAAGTCGTCAAGTTTTCCGTCGCGATTGGAATCTACAAAGAGATCAGCGGCATCGCCGTAGAGATGACGGCTGTAACTCGTGGTGTTGCCAAGCGCCACGTTGTATGCCGGAGTTCGGTAGCCGCTCGAAATGTAGAGGTGAGATGCCTCCCGTCCTCCCTCCTCAAGTTCCTCGATCAGCTTTTCGAGCTTCAACAAGAGGCGGGAGTCGAGGAGCATGTATTTTGGAAAGTCAGCCTTCTGTTTGCAAACGAACTGGCTCAGCTGGAGATGCGGAGACACCCACGTGTCCTGATTTTCTTCAGTAACCTCGATAAAACCCCTTGGTTTCTTGTAGCGCGGATTATCTCGATAAGGTTTATCCTGATAGGTCCCAATCTTATAGCCATTCAATGTTTCTGACTCTCCATCCCACGGTTTCATCACCGCGACATGAAGACACATAATGTTCTCAGAGTCTTCTTGGAGAATCCTGACGCAATAGATACCGGGATCTGAAGGTGCCTGCCAAGAGGCGGCAGTCGCCCCTGCACTGGTAATCTCCCCATGGTCGGATTCAAATGTGAAGCTCCGACCGTCGCTACCTTCGATCACGTTAAGGGTGACTAAATCATCCGGAAGTCTCGTGAGAGTCATGAGCGACCATGGGTTGACGAGCCCGTCGAACTCGACTGAGAAGCCCGATTTCTTAGGACCCTCCTTAGCAATCAATGGTGACGAGTCACCCATCTTCTTCAGGAAAAATTCGTCACAGCTTTCAATCGCTTCCTGCGGAGCCTGCTCCTGATCGGGGAGTCGATTTTCAGCGTCTCCCAAACCACCGATCTTCTCCATCGGAACATCCGCGTTCGAGACAACCTCAATCTTATCACTCGGCGCAAGGGTGGGTTTTGGCTTGCTTTCCTCTTCATCATCCGGTGCATCCTCAGAGTTGTAGCCTGAAGCTGTAGTATCGACTCCAACGAGAGGTGGAGCCTCACTTTTCAAGCTACTTGATGCTTCCAACGCTCCGGCTTCGGGAATGGCTGCTTCGCCTTCAGTCCATTCGACCAGCAGAACCCCTAACAAAACACCAAGGGGTAGAAATGCGACAGCTAGCGCCGTATCCTTAAGGCTCTTTCTATTTTTTTCTTTCATTTCAGTTTCATTGCTTTTCGTTTTAATTTCCGGCCCATGGATTTCCACCGATGACGATATCAACCTGAGGCTTGATGGGGCTAAATCGCTGATACAGATTCGGGTTATCTGTTAAACTAGGAGTGCTTTTCAGTAATTCACCGGCATTCCGCTCGGATTCAGTGTGCACCTCGCAGATACCCGTTTCGCTAGGAAGTCGCAGGGGGACTGTTAGATCCCCAACATTCGTATGCTCGCAAAAGGGACCGGCCTCCTTCCCGGTCAGAACACAAATCTTTCCTTCGGGTTCCGCAGGGGGAGAAAGGTGAGATCCGGGCAGCAAGTCAGCGAGAGCATTCCAAACCGGAAGAGCAGTATCGACGGCAAAAGCGCCCTCGTAGATTTCTCGACCATCATCGAATCCCACCCAAACGCCCCACGTGTATTGACCGTTTGATCCGATAAACCAATTATCGGCAGCGGCGTATGAACTTCCGTTTCGCCCAAAAAGATGTGAACCAAACTGATCCGACCGGCTCACGACCGGCGCCGTTTTAAACACTTGGTGCAACCCTTTGCGAACTACGCCAGCGTTTGCTGGGTCTATCACTAAATCTCCCGCTTCAGGTTGGTCTCGCTGATAGAGAGGTCTACCGTCACGGTCAGTTATCGATTCGATCAAGGTAGAACGAGGTGCCAGTCTGCCCTCATTAGAAAAAATCGTGTAGCTTCTGACAAGTTCCAGCGGGCTGACGACGAACTCTCCCAAGAGAGTATTTGCATACCCGGTTCCTGATGAAGTGAACTCCAGGTCTGTCAGGAGTTCCTCAAACCGGTCCAGCCCCATCCGCTGCCCAATTCTGACAGTGGAGCCATTTTTGCCGAAGATCATGGCATACAGGGCGGCCACCTCGCCATCGTAGTCGTTCTCCGCCCGTTCAGCCCCCCATTCACCGAGCAGACCTTCCCTTCCCCCAATCATTACCTGACGATTGTCCAGCGGCGCATCGATGACTTTGTCGAGAGGTTTGAGTACCGAAGCGTCGAAGGCAGCGGCATAGACGAAAGGAGCGATGGTCGTTCCCGGCTTTCTTTTGGCATTCCAGACCCGATCAAACTCGCTGTCACCAAAATCACGGCTACCAACTGCGGAGACAATTTGACCTGTTTCGTTGTTAAGGACGATGATCGCTCCTTGAAGGTAGTCGGCTGTTCCAGAGTCCATTTCCTCAAGCTCAGCCTTCGACGCATGTCTAAACTGCGGATGCCTTTCGATTCGTTCGAGGCGAACACTCAGAACTTCGGTTGCCTGCTCCTGAATGTCACGGTTCACAGAAGTGTTGATTCTGAGATCATCAAGGTCGTGATATTGACCGAGAATTTCCCGGGCCTCGCGCCGGACTGCTGCGAGGACATAGTCGGGCCGTTGCTCCCTCTTCTCCTCGCCGACAGTTTCCAAGGGCATGGATGTCAAAGTGGAAAACTGCTCGTCAGAGATCGAGCCGACAACACTCATTCTGCGAAGCGTTAGGTTTCGGGCCTCGACAGCGAGATCAGGATTTCTAAAAGGCGAGAGCCGGTTCGGGCTCTTAATGATGGATGCCAGTGTCGCGGCTTCTCCAATAGAGAGCTTAGAGGAAGATTTCCCAAAATATCCATAAGAGGCGGCCTCAACTCCGTAATAACCGGAACCTAGGTAGATTCGATTGATGTAATGCTCCAGGATCTCATCTTTCGAGAGTTTCTCTTCGATCCTCATGGACAGGAAAAGCTCGAGAAATTTCCTTTCAAAGGTCCGACCGGAGAGGTCGAAGGCATGGCGAGCCAATTGCTGCGTGATCGTACTCCCCCCTTGTCTGATGCCACCCGCCTTTAAATTTGCCACCGCGGCACGTGCGATACCCTTGGGATCGACCCCATGGTGGTCGTAAAACCGTGAATCTTCGGTCGCGACCAGTGCGTCAATAAAATGCTGCGGAACCTCACCAAGTTCCACAACTCTTCTGTCCTTCAGCGCGACTTGACCAAGAATCCTACCGTTTGAATCATAGGCGACGGAACCTGCCTCAAGCTTATCCACCATTCCCAGGTCGTAGGAGTCTGCACGATCTGAGTAGTGTTTGTAGAGTCCGACCGAGTGTATCGCAAGCCCGATGAGGAGGGCGCCAAGCACCAAAGCGATTGAGATAACGACAGGGCGGCGGCGGGTGCGGAGACGATTTGGTCTGAGATGGGGCTGCGCGAGTTCGATGCTTGTCTGGGCTTCCGATGCGCGACGTTGATCTTTGTAGGTTTCGTTTTCCATCACTCCGTTTCGTTTTCTAGTTACTCCTCACCGGACGAGCCCGGGGAACGCCAACCGTAGGCCTCGCTGTAGACGGATAATTTCGCGCGCCTGAAGGACGGGCCTGAAGCAAAATCCGGTCGTCCGTCAACGGTGAGCCAGTAAGCTCTGCCGACTCCGCCCGACCCTCGACGCGGAAAGGGTCGACGACACTTGTGACTGTAGTTTCGACGTCAAATCGCTCCTGACTTCCATAGACCTTCTCGACCCACTCCCCTACCAAAGGGGCTGCACTTCTACCCCCTGACAAAGTCTCGCCCGACTCGCCCTGCACCATCACGGTGAATGCGATCCGCGGGGCATTCGAGCCGACATAACCTGAAAACCAAGCAATATTTCGGTCGCCTGCCCACTGGGCGGTTCCCGTTTTTCCGTATACAGCAGGCAAGTCATGTTTGGCTCGACTTCCAGTCCCTGCGGGATGGTTGACAACTCCCCACATCCCATCTCGAACTGCTTTTCTGTCTGTCCGGCGGGAGTTGAGAAAAGACAGCTTCCGAGTGGCATTCGAGGTCTTTATGTCACTGCTGATCGGATCTTGAGTTTGAATCACCAAGCGAACGTCAGGAACTGTCGTTCCGGCAGAAAGCCCGGCCATTGCACGAGCCAGTTGCAGGGGGGAAACGAGGACATCACCCTGACCGATGGACAAATTCGCGACTCCCTGCCTGACGATGAGAGCCTTTTCCGCAGGCAATCCTCCGGAACTGGTCGGAATCTCGATGTCTGGCGCTTCACCAAAACCGTAGGATTCTGCCATCCGCAGGATTGGAAGTCCTCCAGCACGGATCCCTGCCTGGTAAAACCAGGTGTTAGAGGAGCGCAACAGAGCGTAGCGCACATCGAGGTAGCCCTCGTCTTCCTCGTTCCAATTCTTGAACGCTCTTCCATCAATGCTAAGAGATGGAGGACTAGGGAAACGAGTGTAGGGCCCGTTCACTGCTCCCACCTCCATCGCCGCCAACGCGACGATAGGTTTGAAAGTTGAACCCGGCGGGTATTCACCCATTGAGGCCTTAGGAAACAATGGGCCATCCTCATCAGCCTGAAGCGCCTCAAACTCGGCCACTGACATGCCTACGACAAAATCGGCCGGGTCATAGCTCGGATATGAGGCCATTGCGAGTATGTCGCCTGACAATGAATCAATGGCGACGAAGGCTCCCGGTTTCCCATTCTCCTTCAGAATCTCAAAAGCGAGCTCCTGCATCGGTCTGATTAGAGTAGTCACCACAACATCACCAGCAGTGGGCGGCTTTAGAAGTTCGACATCAAGAAGTTCGCCATCTTCGCTATAAATGTAACTGGCGAGACCGGGCTCACCACGCAACAATGAATCCAAAGATCGCTCAAGCCCCTCGGCTCCCTCACTGGTCGGCCAAAGATTCTCAGGCGATTGCAGCGGGCCGTGTTGGAACGGTTTCCCGGGGCGCGCATACCCTGTGATGTGCGCGGCGCTTTTTCCTGCAGGGTATTCCCGGACAAAAACTTGTTTGAGGACAAGATAGTCAGATGAGTCGACAATAGGCCTTAACCGCTCAGCCTCCTCCTCAGTCAGCGGAGAGCTGACAGGAAACGGCACCTGCGGTCGATTTTTCCAGTGCTTTGTGAAATCGTCACCACTTATCTGCATCGCAGCCAAGGCCGGGGACTCTCCGAAGGCCCTACGGAGAGTCGTCAATGCCGCAATCGCACTAAGTGTTTCCTGGAGAGGTTTCAGCCGCACTGCCAAATACTCTGAAGCTCGCGTCTGAATCAACGGTTCACCGTTTCGGTCTACGACCAGTCCGCGCGGAGCTGGAATACTGAACAGCCGCGTCTGGACGGTGTGGTCAGATTGAATCGGTGCAGCACGTTCGTCATCTGAGGAAATGAGATCTGAAATCTCATCCGCCGACGACATAGTCGGAGCCATGAAAACGGTCGCCACCGCCATGGCCGCAATAAGAAACTGTCCGGAGATTTTCAGATTCATCGTTGGATCCATCCTTTGCATGACCAGTGCCAAACCACCGGAGCGGTAGAACCAGCATTTGAAGCCCTCTCACGACCGAAAACGTTGCAGACTGCAAGACGACTGATGCATTCGACACGAATGAAAGGGATGTTAGAAGTTGCCATCCCCGATCCTATCGGATCACGTGGGTGCATTCGAAAAGGCACGACTTCTGCACACTTCCCTGCCAATGAAATTCGCAATAATTACCGTAATCCTCGTCTTTCCTTTCAGTGCGCTCACTGCCGATCTCCCTGAAGAACGCATGGACGCATTGGCCCTTCAGCTCTTTCTTGACTCACAAGACTTTGGCCCTGGCCGCTTCGATGGTCGCTGGGGAGAGTTTACGCGAAAAGCTGTGGATCGATGGAATGAGGGAAATCCCAACCGCAACATTGCGCTCGCCGTAAACGGCCCCGAAGAGGGAACTGGAATGAAACTGTGGGGAGAGAGGAGCGTCCTTGCTAACTACACAATCTCGGCCGCTGATCGAGAACTCGTCGGAGAGGTTCCTGAAGCACCTGAGAAGAAGGCTGAGCAAGAGCGGCTTCCCTACGACACACTTCTCGAAGTGATCGCTGAGAAATTTCACGCAGACCCCGCGCTCCTAAAAGAGCTTAATCCTTCGACACCTTTTGAAACACTGGGTCCAGGAGTGTCGATTAGAGTGCCTAACCTGGAGAATCCTTTCGACCTAAATGGGCTGCCCACGGAATCAAGCAAGGGCGCAGGCAACGCTGATCTCAGCGTGAAAATATATCTGAACCGGAACGTCCTTGAAGTCCACGGTTTGAAAATGCTCAGGGCGAGCTTTCCAATCTCAGTGGGTGAGCAGGGTAACTCAACCCCGGTAGGAGACTGGAAAGTGAATGTTGTCCAGTGGATGCCCGAATTTCGTTATGATGAAAAAATGCTGGAACAGGGAGAGCGGTCAGACGATGCTTTCATGCTTCCCCCGGGCCCCAATAGTCCGGTCGGGGTTGTCTGGATCGGGCTCGACAGCGACGGAATTGGTATTCACGGCACAGCCAACGCAGAGGCAATTGGTCGGAATACCAGCTCCGGCTGCATCCGGCTTGCAAACTGGGATGCTGCAAAACTCGGAAAAATGATCCAGGTAGGAACCTCGGTTGAAGTCCTTCAATGAATTGACCTCTTCCCAGATCATCAAATGCTAACCGTGCGAGAAACATTATCCAAAATCGTGGGAGAGCCCTGGACGGAGGGGAACCGAATTTTTGTGCTAGAAAATGGAGACCAGATTTTTCCCGCGATGCTTGCTGCCATCGAGAAGGCGAAGATCGATATTCAATTTTTGACCTACGTTTACTGGCAGGGCGAAATTGCAGAACAATTTGCCGAGAGGCTCGCTGCCAAGGCGAGAGACGGGGTGACCTGTCATGTCTTGATCGACGCCCACGGAGGAGCGCGGGTAGGAAAGCACCTTCTCGATATGATGGAGGAAGCCGGTGTGATCCTCGCGAAATACAATCCGTTCAGACCGCTCTCTCCTCTCAAGTATCAACACAGAACACATCGAAAGATTTTGACCTGCGACAGCGAAGTAGGATTTATCGGCGGCGTCGGCATCGCGGACGAATGGAAAGGAGACGCCCGGAATCCCGACGAGAGACACGAATTCCACTTTCAGATCGAGGGTCCGGCGGTGAACAGCCTGTCTTTGGCATTCCGCGAGAACTGGTTGTCGAAGTGGACCTACTTAAGGTCTGGCGACCACCCGGCTGAAATGATCCCGTTCGATCCCGGTGCTGACGAATACTTCCAAAGGCCCGACGATCACGCCGGGTTTCACGACAGCGCGAGAATGCTTCCACTACTCAGTTCCCCATTAGCGGCGGAATCAGAGGCCGGTGACGCCTATCGCGCTCTGATTGAGAGTGCTAAAGAAAGCATCCGTATCACTAGTGCCTACCTAATTCCCGACACCGAGATGATCGCATTATTGCGGCGCGCACAGATGCGCGGCGTCAGAGTCGAACTGGTCATTCCGGGTCCACACCGGGACTCGTGGCTTGCGCAGTCGCGTTCCCGAGCAGTCTGGGAGAAACTTCTTGAGGCTGGGGTAACGATACACCTCTACCAGCCCACGATGTGCCACGCAAAGGTCACGATCATCGATAATCACTTCGTCACGGTCGGTTCCATCAATTTCGATCTGCTCTCCTTCCGCCTCAACGAGGAGGCCAATGTCATCGTCGATTCCGAAAGTTTTGCTTCCCTAATGATCTCAAAATTCGAGCACGATAAGGCACGCTCGAAGGAACTAAAACCTGAGACTCATGCAGAGCGTTCCGGCTGGTTGCGCTTCAAAGAGAAGCTGTCATGCCTCTTCCCCCTTCCCTACTGGACAGAGGGTTGCAACTATTGATCAACCCTGCGCATCGGAAATTTCAAGGTAATCTCCGCGCCCCGATCACCGTTGTCGACACTGATTTCTATCCCCAATCTATCGCTAAGTTGTTTTACGATTGAGAGCCCCAGCCCTGTCGATGCTTCCCCTGCGGTCGGCTTTGCACTCAGGCGTGTGTAAGGCTGAAATATCTGGGTAAGATCCTCTTCGCTGAAGCCAGGACCGTCATCTGAAACTTTGAGCGTCAGCGGGTCCTCAGCTAAAGTCACCACGACTTCTGTATCAGTCGGCGAAAATTTGATCGCATTGGCGACCAAATTACTCAATATCTGCCCGAGCGCGGTGCGATCGGAAATCACGTTTATTTCATCGGTCGGAATCTGGCAGCTCACTGAGATCTTTTTTCGCTGAGCTGCGCCCCCTAGCTGGGCTGCAGTCTCGCGGCATATCGCGCTCAGCGAAATCTCCTGCTCATGAATTTCGGTTTCCTCTCTTGCCTCGCGCGCACTGGTAAGATACTCGCTGATGAAGTCCAATGATCGACCGGTAGAATCGACGATCGTTTCAACAATCTGGTTAGCCTTCTCGGGCTTGTCCAGCACTTCAGGGAGTAACTGCGCACTTAATGATGCGCTGCCGATCCAGTTCTTCAAATCATGTGCCATGACCTCAAGGAACCTCTCTGTTTTCGCGAGCAGGGCTGCCCGGTCATCGCGGACCCGCTTCAGATCTAAGTGAGTTCTGACTCTTGCCAGCAGTTCTGCTTTGTTGAAGGGTTTGGTCACATAATCGACTCCGCCAGCCTCCAAGGCCCTCACGACAAAATTTTTGTCATCATTTGCTGAAAGAAATATAACCGGAACGCCCGCCATTTCAGGAAGCTTTGCAAAACTTCGACAGACCTCGAATCCGTCCATTCCTGGCATTTGAATATCGAGCAATACCAAGTCGGGGACCCTGGCCTCGATCCGCTGCACCGCTTGCTCCCCGCTGGCGGCCGCCATGAAATCGTAGCCAAACGCAGCCAGAGTCGTTCCGACGACCTGGATATTTTTAGGCTCATCGTCGACGATGAGAATCGTTTCCTCAATTTCTGCTGAATTCATTAAAAGCCTAGACTGTTCGGAATCCTACTCAGCGGTGACGAAAATGCAAAGCTGACATCACATTCGAAATCAAAGAAAAGGCCGGACACTCGAAAATCGAGATGCCCGGCCCCTTCAACCTGAAATATGTCAGTTGCGATCTAGCGGACTCGTCGTCCGGAGATTGCGCTGATAAGGAAGAGTACGACTCCGACAGCGAGAAGTACCCAACCGATGTTCATCGCGAGACCTCCGACGCCTCCGAATCCAAGTGCGACGGCGATAAGTCCAATAATGAGAAGTGTGATTGCCCAAGAGATCATAATGGTAGTGTGTTAGTATTTTTTCGGGGTCTGCAATTTTAGCAGTCCGTTCGATCCACTACGTCGCACCAAAAATGCCAACGGCCGACATTATACATAACACCCTAAAAATAAACGTGTTAAATCCTACCTATCACTTCATCATATACATTCGATCTCGCCATTCTAAGGCCTACTGCATGCTGTCTATTGCAGAATGCAATAGAAGCTTTATAGGGGTTGAGCGGAAGTAGTCGGTAATTTCACCAGCATCGAAAAGAGTATCGAAGCCACAAAAAAGGGACGACTTGCGCCGCCCCTTTCAGTAAAGTTTAGGTGGTTATGAGCCTATCAGTTGGTTTCAGGACTCTCCTTCTTCTCGTCGGCTGGAAGCGTCGTAGCGTCGGAAGGATCGTCTTTGTCTACTGGCATTTCGACATCCACGGTTGGTACCTTAATTACTTTCTCTTCCATTTTGACGTCAACAGTCGGTACTTTGATCACTTTCTCCTCCATTTTCACGTCGACATCAGCAACGTCGACATCGAACTTGGGAAGATTTCCTCCCGTCACGTCGACATCAACCTTAGGAAGTTTTGTTTCTCCCGTGACTTCGACGTCCGGGAGACTTCCAGCCTCTGCATCGACATCAATATCCGGCATTTCCATATCTTGGGTCTTCTCAACCTCACACGCTGTCAGTGCAAGTGCGGCAGCGATGAGGGCGGTGGTGGTTATGTTTATTTTCTTCATAATTCGTTTTGCTTCAGTTTTAGATTGAGTTGAGATTAGGCGCTGATGCGGCTGTTCCCACGCGTCAAAATGATGTAGACCGCGTGGATGATTCCCGGAATGAATCCGAGCAGTGTAAGGATGATGTTGATCCAGAAGTGTAATTTAAGCCCCACCTGAAGGAAAACTCCCAACGGTGGGAGCAGGATGGCAAGAATTATTCGGATTGTATCTTTAGTTGCTTCTTTCATGACACCCACAGTCGTTGCGAGAATCGTTCCACATCGCGCTAATTTAATCGTAAGGCGCTTATTATCATCCCATTACAAATTAAAACAGCCTTTAAAAAGGCGTGTAAAACCACTCTCAGTGTTGCATTTTGCAATCGGCTAGCACCCTCTTTGCACGGGAAGCGGAGATGCCACAGAAGTCGATATATCTGCAAAATTCGAAAAAGATCACAATCGTGCGAGTTGCACGATTATTTTAATGCTATCTATGCAATTTGCCCGTCAGTTATCTTCGGAAGTCGTACCCATCTGCATCGGTAGCCCACTTTCTATTAGTCTTGCGGGTCAGCGCCAGTTGGCACCCTCCCTGCAAAGTAAGTGACCCATGGATATTTTAATCATTGACGATGAACGCTCTGTGCGAGAATCGACCCGCTATGCTCTCGAAGCCGACGATCACTACGTAGAAGCTATCGACAATGGGAGAACAGGCCTCTCGAGGCTCAAAGAAGACCCGTTTGAGTTAGTAATCCTGGACCTCAATTTGGGTGACGAGAACGGGCTCGATATCCTGCAGGAGCTGCAGAAGAGGCATCCGCGAATCCCGGTGGTCATGTTCACCGCAGAGGCCTCGATAGACACCGCTGTGAAGGCGATCCAGCTCGGGGCCATGGACTATCTCGAAAAACCATTCACGCCCGACCAACTCCGTGGTGTCGTCGCCCGCTCAAAAAACTGGAGCAAAATGCATGAGCGCATCGAAGAACTCGAAGTCGAGGTATCGTCACAGTCCCCACCTCCAATTTTTGAATCAGCTGACCCTGTCATGAGTGATTCGCTGGAGCTCCTGTTCCGCGCTGCGCCCACCGCTGCCTCGCTCTTGATCCTGGGCGAAAGCGGCACCGGTAAAAGCCTTGTTGCTCGTGAACTCCATCGCCAGAGCCACCTGAAAGATAAGCCCTTTGTCACCATCTCGTGTCCATCCCTCTCAAAAGAACTTCTTGAGAGCGAGCTCTTCGGCCACGTTAAGGGCTCATTCACAGGAGCTATCAAGGACAAGTGGGGCAAAGTTCATGAGGCAAACGGAGGAACCCTTTTTCTCGATGAGATCGGTGAACTACCCCTGGACATTCAGCCGAAGCTGCTCCGATTGCTCCAAGAGAAAGAATATGAGCGTCTCGGCGAGACAAAAACGCGGCAGGCCGAGGTGCGGGTCATCGCCGCTACCAATCGCAACTTGAAAGAGTGTGTCGATGAAGGGACTTTTCGCGAAGATCTTTATTACCGATTAAATGTCATCTCTGTTGAGATGCCGCCTCTTAGGGAACGTCCAAAGGACCTGCGAGAGTTCAGCGAAGCCTTCTTGGAGTTTTTCGCTTCTCAAACATCAAGGAAGGTGGAAGGCTTTAGCGAAGATGGTCTTGCTCGCCTTCTCTCTCACGACTGGCCCGGTAATCTCCGCGAGCTGAGGAATGCAATCGAAAGGGCGGTCATCCTTTGTCGCAGTAATCTCATCGAAGCGGAGGATTTGCCCGAACCCGAGGTCGCAAAAGCAAAGGGTGGATCCGGCAGCTCTGAGGCGGGTGCTGTTACTCCGGGAGGCAATGTGACTCTCGACGAATTGGAACAGGAACATATCAAGAGGGTTCTCGCGAGAGGCTCTGCTCTTCATGAGGCTTCAGAAATCCTCGGGATTGACCAAGCTACGCTTTATCGAAAGCGCAAGAAGTTGGGCATCGACTAAACTCACCTTTATTCCCTACACTCCTAATCAAGAGAGAGCATTCGATATGGGAGAACTTATTACCGCCGGGAAAATGATTCTTGCAGGACTAGTCACACTTCCGATTGCCATCAATCGAGAGCGTCATACGAGGATCATGGGAATTCGAACCTTCCCTTTGGTCGCGATTGGAACATGCGGATTTATCCTTCTCACTCAAACATTCATCGGTCCTGACAACCCAGATGCAGCAGCTAGAATCATTCAAGGAATTCTGTCTGGAATTGGTTTTGTCGGTGGAGGAGCAATCCTGAAAAACGATGATCACGTTAAAGGAACGGAATGCGCTGCAGGCATTTGGGTCACCGGAGGAATCGGCGCGGCGATCGCCTACGATGTGTGGACAGTGGCTGCAGTGTTGTCCTTCAGCACGTTCCTCATCTTCTACTTTCTCACTCCGCTCAAAACAGAAGATCATCCAGCGGAAGATGCGTGAATCAGCTTTTCAAGGCGAATGACAGTCCGATTTCTCAATCGCGTCCTCGGCCTATACCGGAAAGTCATCACGAGCATCGGATTTTGGCCGACGCTCATCTCTATCGGTTTTTCCCTCGCTGCCGTCTTGCTGCTCTCGCTGAATACCGAGAAACCCACGACGCTTCTCCTCGAAAGAACGCCGGGTCTCGTCATTAGAGACGGCGACACTGCCAGAGTCATCCTGAGCACGATTGTTGGGAGCATGGTTTCGCTGACAGTTTTCAGCTTTACGATGGTGATGTCGCAGCTCAACCGCGCTGCCTCTAACTACTCCCCGCGACTACTGCCCGGCTTAGTGTCAACGAGGCGACATCAGGTGGTATTGGGAACGTTTCTAGGCACGATCAGCTTTAATTTATTCGTCCTTATCAATATCGAGCCGAGCGATGACGAATATGCCCTCCCAGGCTTGGCGGTTTTGACCGCGATTGGACTCGCCCTCATTAGCCTTGGTGTCTTCATTTATTTCATCCATTCCATCTCCAGAGCAATTCAAGTCACCAATATTCTGAAGACTGTCGCAGCCGAGACCCGCAAGCGGATGGAAAAATTGTCTGACACTCCAGCCCGTAGCGAAGGAAGCCCCTCCGGAGACGCCGAATGCACACACGCCATTGTCGCCAACAAGACCGGATATCTCTGCAGCGTCAATCAGTCGGGGCTGAAGACAATCGCTCAGGACAATGAGATCGTCATCCAAGTGACCAGTCTACAGGGAGCCTTCATTCTCGAAAACACTCAACCCCTCTGCACCAGCGAGGAGGTCAGCGAAGGCACAAGAAACGAAATTTTGTCCTGCCTCGTTGTAAGTGGCGACGAACAGATCGATGAAAACTACGTCCTCGGCTTCAAGCAAATTACAGAAGTCGCGGTGAGGGCCATGTCCCCTGGCACCAACGACCCGGGCACAGCTATCACAGCCATCGATCTTCTTACCGAGCTGATCGCCATTCGAATGCAATTTGATGACGAAGAAATCTACGAGAACAAAGACGGTAATGTCTCTTTGATCATCTCTGTAGTGACTCTGCCCGATCTTCTTTATTCGCTGCATGCCCCACTCCGGCTTTACTGCAGACACGACGTTATAATCGTTCTCAAGTTGCTCGACATGTTCGAGCATCTTCTTAAGCAGCCACACGGACGCAAGACTCACCGTGAGTCGGTTGCAAAAGAGGTCCGAAGCCTCAAGGAAGACGCTCAAGAGGCACTACACTCCGAGCAAGATTGCGAGAGAGTCAGCTCGAAGGCTGATAGAATCCTCGCTTCTTTCAAATAGGTTCCCAGCTATTGCAGGGTGCATGCAATTCGGGCATGCGAGCCATGCAAACCTCTAAAGGCATCACGGGATCATCTCAGCTCCCACCTTTTCTAGCATACCCGCAACCCATTGCTGATTAGTGCTTTATGATTTTATCCGTCTCACAATTCACTGGTAGGCACGAGGCCTGCGCTAGTTTCACGCGGGGTTAAACCCCGCCAAAAACAAACTAATAGTATGGAAACAACATTGACCGAACCAAAATCAGAAATGCATGAAGATTGCATCGAATGGTGCAACAAACTGCTCAGAGGAGAGCGCTCAGCTGTCGAGACCTATCAAATGGCTATCGACAAGCATCACGACAATCCGGCGCTCACAGAGCTCAACGACATTCGGGCGGAGCACCACCGTTCCGTGACAGAACTTGAAGCAAACATCCGCGAGATGGGGGGAGAGCCTGATCAGGACTCCGGCGTCTGGGGAGTGTTCGCTAAAGCGGTTCAGGGAGGCGCGAACCTCTTTGGAGAGGAATCCGCTATCGAAGCGCTTGAGAACGGCGAAAAGAAGGGGCTCGACGACTATGAGGACGCTCTCGAAAGTGGAGAGTTGATGCCAGGTTGCGCAATACTCTATCGTGAGAAGCTGATCCCGAGAATCAAATCGCATCTTCTCATTCTCGACCGCCTCGAAGAACGTGTCGACTGATCGAAGCGAAAAGCTAGTCAGAGACGATAATGTCTCTTGACTCAGAAGAGGCACCTTCCGGAAACGGAAGGTGCTTTTTCGTGGCTAAATGCCGGGAGGATGCCGGTCGCTTTGACGCTGATATCGTTCGGTCAGACCTGAAGGATACCGATATTTCGTGAGCGTTCGAATCAGCGCCGATCGACGACTCGGAACTACAACCCCATGGTGGACCACAGTTTCGGTCTCGACGCGGCCGAACTGAAGCGGATCGCGCCCGAGCTCATGCTCTAGAGCCCCGGCCGGCAGTCCATAACGTTTCTCCAGTTCTGCAACTTTTCTCGGGTTATCCAAAACTATCGAGAATGATGGAGGAGCGATCTCTCTGCAGTCTAACAGATCACCAAGTTCATAGAGTTTAGCAATCTCATTTCTTCGGGTCAGTAATCGGTAAACCAAAGCCTCCTGCATGAAGTCCGGCCATTTTGACT
>JARGOD010000118.1 GCA_029210205.1 Verrucomicrobiales bacterium
AAAGCATCGCGCCACAATATCTTCCCTGGCAGGTCCTCAAAACCGACGGCACTTCAACCATGGGATTCGTCCTTCGCAAAGGTGGCACTAGAGAAACCTATCTTGGCATCGACGGGGAGGAATTCTCAGTCATGAAACCTGACATTGTCAGCAGCACGGAAATGGATATTTCCCTGATGCCACCCGGATTGCTCATGCCGCTGCAACCGGAGGAAATCAGGGACCTGCTGGCCTATTTGCTCAACGAGTAGTTCGCGAGCGGATTTGACACCGCTCGTATCAGGCTCGACTGCGAGGATATTCGGCGGAGGCTGCGGAACAGCGCTGTTGCGGAGGAAAAAGCAGTGAGAAAACTACGCATTCCCCCCGCAATGACTACCTGGAGGAAGGCAGACTGGGCGGCGTCGGCCGCTTCCTCACCGCCGTTGAACCGTAGGTCAACCGCCGCCAAAGCCACTCTAATGGGCCAAAGCGGAAACGCTTGAGCCACCACACCGAGACCAGTATCTGCGCCAGCCATACTGCCGGTACGATCAGTAATGCTTCGCGAAAATCAAGTTGACCGCGAAGTCCCAATCCATGCCCGTAATAGATCAATCCAAGGATAACGGACTGCGCGATATAATTCGTGAATGCCATCCGACCGACGGCTGCCAGACCCCGACGCAAAAAGCCGGGATCACCCCTCTCCGACCACATCACCCCGAGACCTGCATAACCAAAAGCCACCAGCGGCATCCCGGCGAGCAGCGCAGCATACGCCCATAACAAAGGGACCGGGGAAGGAGTGACAAGAGCGAAGACAGCATACCCGCCAAGCGTGAGCGGCAGTCCCGCGGCCATAATAATAGCCGTCCATTTCCTGACTCGGTCTCGCGACCATCCTCCCGTAAAGAAACCACTTTTAAACAGCGCCATCCCAAAACACATGTTCATCGCCGCAAACCAGAACAAGTAGAGCGGGATCCCCAACAACTGGACCACAAACGCATAGAGTGCCCTGACTTTCATCTGCTCCCCCCAGGATCCTGTCAGTGCCTCTGTCTCCTTCTCCTCCTCGGTCCGAATCGAATCCATGATCCCTTTCGCCCCTTCGCTGAACTGGGAAAAATCGACGAAGTGGCTGGCGATCGCTCCAATCACCGTCGGAATCACAAACGTCGCCGCCAGCACTCCTCCAATAATCGCGAAAATCTTCGCCGACCAGTTTCGACACCAGAAGAGGACGAATCCTGCTAGCGCGTAGGTCACGAGAATATCACCATGCCAAAGCAGGTAGGCATGAAGCATTCCGAAAAGAAGGAGCCAACCGAGACGCGGGAGGTAAACAGATGCTGCCCGGCGGCCGGAGGCTTCTACCCTTTCACAAAACAATAGCATCCCTGCTCCAAACAAAGCTGAAAACAGCGTTGCGAACTTCCCGCAACCCAATCCCATCACCACCGCCCAGAGCGCCCGGTCCGGCTCCGAATAATCCAGCGGATAGATCAGTTGAGTCGATCCAAACCCAAAATCGATCCCATTGATCAAGACGAGTCCACACAGGGCAAATCCGCGGACAAGATCGAGCGATTCGATGCGATTAGTAGCAAGCGTAGGTGAGTTCACATGATGACGGTGAAGGCGAGGCCCTTTGCTGCCAATGAGAAAATGGCACCGGGATTGTAAAGGTAGTCAAAGAGCCACTTTATGGACTCAAAAGTAAATAAATAGATTATTTTGTTGTATCAATACAACAAACCGTCAACCATATGAACAGATGCCGTCTGAAGTTCACAATCGAATCGCCATGCTCCGCACAGAGCGAGGCCTCTCACGTAAGGAGTTGGCCGAAGCAGTAAACGTCAATTTTCAGACGATCGGATATCTTGAACGGGGTGATTTCAATGCCTCGCTCGAACTCGCCCTGAAGCTTTCGGACTTCTTTGAAGTCCCTGTCGACTTCCTCTTTTCGCTGACGCCTTTCCCGACTCTTGCTGAGCTGGCTCGCCAGGAAAAGAAAAACCCCTGATACAAACGGAGAATTAAATGACCAAAAAACTTATCCATCTCTTCAAAAGCCGCACGCTGATTCGCGCGGCAGCCACGACTGTTCTAGTCGCTTATCCAATCGGCTGTTTTGCTCTCCTCCTTCTCCCGGATACTTGGGAGGCGATAGGAGGCGCGCTCTTTATGATTTCAGTCCGCGGCGTGATCTGTGCACTTCCCGCCTCCTTGAGCCGGATCGCTTTTGGCCCGCCGGTCGTTCGATTCGTCGATGGAACCGCTACACTCGATGAACTGGAGATCGATTTTCGACGCCGCTCACAGGCCTTTGCCTTTCAGGTCTTCTCTCTTATCACCCTCGGCGGCGTCATGTATCTAGTCATCGCCTCCGACATCGTAAATGCCGGAGAAGGAAATCTCTGGATGCCGAGAGTCGACGATCATTGGCTCGCGATTCTCTTCGGCGCCCTCATTTACGTTTTGATGCTCCCGCTTGCCTATCTTGCCTGGAAACTTCCGCAACCGGTTGAAGATGACGATCCACGATTCGAAGGGCCCACCAGCGAGCACGAAGTGCGGGACAACATCGTTGTTTCTTTCATGACGATCGGACTCGCCGCTGGTGTATTGTTTTCTGGGGATGCGATCCTCTGGATGGCGTGCGGGACTACTTTAGGATTCGCGCTCGACTTCGCCTGGCGCAGGAGAAACCAGAAGGAGAAATGATTTCACTTCTCAAGATGACCCTCCGCCTCGAGCACCTCCATGATCTTCAACGCTGCGAAGGCATCATTCGCCGCGTAAAGCAATTGCGCAGGCCGGAGCTCCGGGGCGGCCCAGTTGCTCGTCGTGATTGACTTCGATTTCTTAAAGCCCAACTTGAGCAAGGCTCCCATCGCGCCCCGGACACCAATCTGTCCCCGGTAGCCAAGCTTGCGAAAAACCTGATCCAGATCCAAGACGTGGTCGAGCGTGATCCCCAAACGGCTCCGAATCTGGCCGTGATCGTTCTTTAATCCAAAACCCACCTTGAGGACTTCTGTAGAAGCAATGATATCAGCGACAACTTTCTCGCACTCGCTCCGGTGCAATTGAAAAAGATAAGCCTTATCCGTGAGTGCAAATTGCACGAGGTGAGGGCCATCGCTCTTCTGCCCGACCCGAAAAGTCGGCTTCGCTTCCGTGTCGAAGCCAGTGCGACCTGAATCGAAAATCTCAGAGGCGGCATGATCACATTCAGCTTGAGTCGTGGGCACGATGATTTCGTCCAACGAGAGCCCAGCGAAGGGGGGGAGTAGCGCCGTTTCCGCTTTGGTGGGGGCGATGGGTCGGGTCATACCGCCACGGTTGGAGTGGTTTCGAGATTCAGGGTTACTCATGGATTCGGGGTCCAGGTCAACTTGGCTGAAGATAGGACGCTCCGCAAACTCTCACACCTCAGTCGCGTCGAAGATCATCTTCCGCATCTGCACTCGGCTCGCAATCGCAGCTATCCAAGACGTCCCGCAAGCGTGCCTCGATACACTCTTGATCAAATTCCGCCGAGGTATGTCGAAGTCCATCTTCCGCCGCGATACGAGCTTGTTCCTGGATTGCCTGACGTTGCTCACTGGTCAAAGCAGATTGGGCCATTCCCTCGAATCCCTCCAGCATACTGATTATCACGTCTGGCTTATCTGCTCCCGCCTGACGAATCTGAATGAACGCTGTGTCCAGTGTATTTCTAAAACTGGCTGGCCTCGTCATGACGCGAGCCTTTCCCTGTTCGTCGCGAAAGACGCGCTGAGGTAACTTACGCTTCGCGATCTTAGCCATCGATTCTGAGAGAAAATCAATGCAGGTGATAGCTGTGAAAGGGTCATTGATTCCGGGTGAGAGGGCTCTCAAGGCCACCTCAACCAATTGCCGAATTGAATACTCGAAATCCTGCTCCGCTGTTCTGACCCGACCGATCAGAAAGCAGTTTTCGATTCTCTGAATCGAATCGTCATCAAGATCCGGTTGGTCAGACAATGCCACCAAGATTGTCCCGGTCTGGATGAACTGGCCAGGTCTTTTCACCACTCGAAACCGGAGATTGAACTCCTCACCCAGTCGGACCAGAGAAGGCAGGTCAATCGCCTGCAGATAGCCGGCCCGGATAGAATCGATACAGTATTCGCTTTCAAAGTCTTCCCATCCATCGCTCTCCTTTTCAGCCTCTCTCTCTTCCCGATCAGAGGGGAGAGCCTCAGGAAAAGTCTTCTCAAGAGCCTTCTCGAGATCTCCATAAACGGAGGCGACTATCTCTTCCGCCTGCATCGAGGTTACGAGAGAGTGAACAAACACGATGAAGGTGCAAAGCCCGGTAAGCGCGAGCAAGAAACCTCCGAAAGCAGAAAGATGGGGAATGAAGTCATCACTGACCCGGCGCAAGACAATGAGACTGTAAATGAAAGTCCCGAGGAGGACGCCCAGGGTCAACTGATTGAGACGAGAGCGGATAAAATTGCGGAGCAGGCGGGGTCCGAGTTGCCCCGAGGTCAGGGTCAACGCCACGAGGGTGGCTGAAAACGTTAAGCCGGCGAGCGTCAGCATGGAAGTACCGATCGTCGAGAGAACGGAGCGAACGCCTTCTGCAGACGAAGAAGACAAATAAGGCAGGGAGGTCACGATCTCGTTTCGGATGTCTGCATCGACGTGGAGCAATCCCTGGGCGAACGCGACCGAGAGGACGCCGCACATGCCCGGGATAAACCAGAAGCTGCCCCTCAGTTTCTCCCGAAGATGTGAAAGAAATGTTCTCATATCAGCCAATTTACGCGGGCTCTCACGATTCGGCTGTCAAGGATTCTGAATCCAGTCTTCCCATTGCCGTCTCGAGCGATTCTACCTCCTCTTGATCCTAAGGTACAGAGAGATCGTCCGTCACGGCAGGGAATCAGCCGCCGGGAAAGCTAAATCGTCGATGGATCGATCTCCGAAAGCCATTGTCGAGGCCTCCTGAGCTGGCCGGATCTGACGGAGCGGCATCTCCTATTCAGAGAGTGGCACTGGCCGCGTGACAAACCTTCCTGACACATGTCGGGAATCCAGAGGCTCGCAAAGGAGGAGTGAAAGAAGATAGGGTTCACCGCCTCGAACCGATAGGTTCTCTTTCTACAAAATTCCAACCAGTCTCTCCAAAGGCGACCGTTGCGAACCCTGAAGGCGAGCCCCTATCATGCCGGGAGTATCCTCCTCATCTTTCGCGCCATGAAACGCCTCCCCGCAACCTTTCTCCTCTTTGCCTCGCTCTTCGTTTCCAAAAGTGCCCTCGCAGAAACATTGCCCCATCCGAAAGACATCGAGTTCAAGCGTCAGGCAGTACGACGCATGATTTTCGACGCCGATCAGGCGATTCCCCTCAGCTCTCTCCACCCCGCCACGATACGGGACTTTGACCTGATGCATCCGGAGCTTTGGAGGGAAGAAAGCGATCCATCACTCACCGATTGGAAGATCGAAAAAGGCATCCTCTCCGGCAGATCAGGCGCCAAAACCAATCGCTCCCTTCGCTGGGTCGGCGGATTCAATCCCTTCGCGACGTACGATCTTGCGGTGAAGAAATGTGAAGGAAACGGCAGCACCGGTATCGCCTTTCAGGATTCATCGAATGGTGACCTCATGTCAGCGAGACTTCATTTCAAAGAAGGCCAACCCCATCGCATCACGTGGGAAGTCATGCTTGATGGCAAAGCAGTCGTTCAAAAAGAGTGGGCACTTCCTGAGGACTCAGGGAGCAAGAATCTCACTCTGCGCGTGCAGATGGCAGTGATCGGCGTGAATTTATTGATCGAAACCCATGGTGAATCCCGGCTCATTGGTTTCTCCGATTTCTCCGAACACATCGATCTGCGCGAGAAGCGACACATGCGCTACTACGATTTCGGCGTTGCCACCGAGCTTTCAGCAAACTCCGGCGTGGACATCCAAAGCGCCACCGCAGCGCTCACTCCCGGCACTGGCCAGGCCGATATCCGCGCCATCACCGACGAGGAAGGAAACGCGCTGATCGATGAAGGACGACTCTGGTTCACCGTGACCGTGAGGGGTCGGGCGCTACCCAATCCCATGCAGGCTGTCTTTTCGCTCAACCCTTCGGTCTTCGACATTCAATTTGAGGGCATCATCGCTTTCGATCTCGGTGATGGGCTCCTTCGCAACGAACACGCTTCGCACCTCTTCTTCGATTCGAAGAGCGGAGAATGGCGAGGCTGGACTACCGGATTCAGTGCCTACGGAGGCGAGGGCGGGGAGGACGAAAAGACGATCCTCGCCGTCTCATCGACGGGCGATCCTCGCCGCGGATTCTCGATCATGAAAGCAAAACCGGTCGGCATCGACGGGGCTCACGAAGACGCTCATTGCATCTATGATACCGAAGCGAAAAAGTGGCGTCTTCTGCTTTGTGAGAAGCACGAAAAGTTCCGCGCCGGAATGTGGGAAAGCGATCACTGGGACCGCGGTTTCGAAAGAATCGCCGGTCCGGTCCCAATGGACAGCACCGGCACTATGATTCAGAAATTCGGAGACACACGATACGCCCTCTACGGCAGCGCAGATCGAACCGTCTACGTCGCAACCTACCCTGATCTCAAACCTGCGGGAGAACTCAACATCACCCTGCCACCGTGGAACGAGGGCAACGGCACCCGAATCTGGCCGAACGTCATTCCGCTCCCCGAAGGCTATCCCGCCCCCTATCTAGCTCTGATGATGGACCGGGTGAACTTCCCCGGCATGCCCAAACCCAATTGGACCTATGGAGCGTTTTATCTATATCACGGCTTCCCTCCGGAGACAGAGTGATCCGCAAGCCGGGTGAAAAACCCTATGGGGAAGATGACCAAGACGCGCTCCATTTCGATTGCTTCATCTAATAGATGATATCAGGAAAAGTTTCGTTACTTCGCCTTTGATCGGATACAACTGGCAACCCATGAAACGACGTCCTTTCCTCAACGCCGCAGCCGCCTCTTTTGCCCTGCCACAGATTCTCATTGCCCGGTCAGGCAATCCCATGGACCGCATCGCGATGACCTCGGTCACCTTTCGCTTTCGGTTTTCGCAGACAAGTCCGGATGGAAAAGGGGATCTGGTTCTCACTGACATACCCGCCTACTTCGCCGATGAGTTCGGACTCACCAATGTCGAGCTCTGGAGCAAGCACTTCGAGTCACAGGAGACATCTTATCTCGACCAATTGAAGGCGAAGCTCACTAAAGCAAAGACGAAACTGATCAACGTTCAAGTCGACGAGAAGTATAATCTATCGGACAAGGATCCCGCCAAACGCACCGCCAGCATCGATCTTTGCAGGGGCTGGATCGATACTACCGCCTACCTCGGCGCGCCAAGTCTTCGAGTGAATTCCGGACGCGGAGAAAAAGCTATCTGCATCGAATCTCTAAAGGAGCTGACGACCTACGCTAAAAATAAAGGCCTCATTCTGCTCGTCGAGAACCATGGGGGACTTTCCTCGGACCCCGATCAGCTCTTAAGCCTCATCGAGGAAGTCGGCGATCCTGACATTCGTATCCTCGCCGACTACGCGAACTGGCCCGCCGATGCGGACATCTATACCGCGCTCAAAAAAGTCTATCCGACGACGCACCTCATTTCGGCAAAGACGAAGGAATTCAACGCAGCAGGGGAACATATCTCCTACGATTTCGACAAGTGCACCCGGCTTGCGGAGGAGGCGGGGTTCACCGGGATCTATTCGGCGGAGCAATGGGCCGCGGAGAATAATCCAGAGGATTTCGAGAAAGCCGCTCACTGGATGATTGAGCGATTGCGGGAAGGGATTGGATAAGACCCTGCGTCTCTCGATCACCCTTTTTCCATCTACTTAAGCTTCCCTCCGCACACTCCTGGGTGTCTGCCCGGTCGCCTTTTTGAACGCGCGGGAAAAGCTCGCTTCACTCTCATACCCCAGCTGCTCGGCGATCTCCGCCTGCGTCTGGTCAGTATCCCGCAGCCAGTTGCGGGCGACTTCAAATCGCCAGTTGCGCAGGTAGGTCATTGGAGTCTGGCCCACGAGGTCGGCGAAGCGGGCCGCGAGGCCGGAGCGGGAAACTCCGACAGCTCCATGCAGAGATTCGACTCAATCGCCAAGGATTTCCTGCCTCTCAAGCTTAAGGGCGAACCAACGACAAAGCCGCCCCGATTAATTCCTCTGCCACAAAAAGTAGATTCAACATACCGACGGTTAGGAGGCCACGAAGTATCGCGATGATTCGAACGAATGGCTGGAGCAGGGGGAAGGCAGCACACAAGTCACCGAGCAACGGATCGTCAATGCGAGGAGACAAAAATTGATGTCTCTTCACGATCCATAGCGACTCAGAAAGACGGCGACCACTTCGTCTTTGATAGGTTTCAGTTCCTTTGCTGTTCTTGGAGAGCTGAAGAGAGTGGGAAAGTTGATGGTTCCTTCTATCAGTCCACGAAAAACTTCCGCAGCCAACTCAGGATCCTTTGCCTTGAGGCGTTTGTCTTTCACCGCCGCCTGGATCCAGGGAATCAACGGATCTGAGTCGCAAGGGTTACTTTCTTGCGCTTCGACGCGAAGCTCTTCGTTCTGGACAAAGATCGAAGTGAGAAGCCGAACAATGGAAAGACGTTCTTCGTCGATCACGAAATACATCTGGGCATCGACGAAACGACCAAGTTGTGACTCCAATGATTGTTCCGCGGAGTAAGGAATCTGTTTCATTTCCTGCTGTTCCGCCATCAGCTCAGCAATCACCGCCCAAAGGAGATCCTTCTTGCTCTCAAAATGGTTATAGACGGTTCGTTTTGAGGCTCCGGCCAGCTTGGCGACCAGATCCATCGAGGCCCTCTCGAACCCCTCTCGTTGGAAAGCCTCAATCGCGCCCTGAATAATCTCCTTTCTCTTCTCTGCTTTCCTGAGTTCGTTTCCAGAGAGTTCCGTTTCCATGACCATAAAGTAAGAAACTACACCGTGTAGTGCAATTATTATTTGACAAATAAACTACACGGTGCAGTTTACTTTAATGATGAAGTCTCTCTACTTTGAAAAATACGGTTCCTCGGACGTGCTCTCAATCCGGGAGCTCCCCAAGCCCGAGCTCAAGGCGGGACGCGTCCTCGTCAAAGTGCACGCGGTTTCTCTTAATCCGCTCGATTGGCGACTGATGCAGGCTGATCCCTTTGTCATTCGGCTCATTTTCGGACTCTGCAAACCGAAACACCACTGCCTCGGGGCTGACTTTTCCGGCGTTGTAGAATCGGTTGCCGACGATGTGTCCGGGTTCGAGGTCGGCGATGAGGTCTTCGGCATCATGACACCAGAGATCACTGGAACACTCTCAGAGTATATCTCGATTCCTGCATCTGGCCTCGTTCCGAAGCCAGACTCGATCACCCACCAGAAAGCGAGTACTCTCGGCGTCGCCGCTCTCACGGCCTACGAGGGGATCCATGACTACCTTACTCCAATTGCCGGAGATCGCGTTCTGATCAACGGGGCCTCGGGTGGCATTGGCACGTTTGCTGTGCAAATGGCGAGAGCACTGGGAGCGCAAGTAACAGCCGTATGCAGCGGGCGAAATGAGCAGCTCGTCCGCAGTATCGGCGCGGGAGCCGTGGTGGACTATCAATCTGTCGATCTCCTCAGCATCGAGGAACGCTTCGATTTGATCTACGACATGATCGGCAATCACCCACCGAAGCACATGAAGCAGCTGCTCAAGGAAGGAGGGCGACTGGTTCTGGCAAGTGGGGGTGAGGGAATGGGCTTCTTCAAAGCGATGCAGATTGCAAAGAAAGACGATTCAATCGATCTGATCGTGGACCTGAAAAAGGACAAAACGCGGTTGGAGGCAGTCCTTGAGCTCTCCAATACCGGGAGGATCGAGCCCGTCATTGATCGCGAATACCCGTTCGAAGAAGTCGCCGATGCGCTCGACTACGTTGCGACGAAACGGGCCCGCGGGAAGGTGGTAGTCAATCTTGTATCGAAGGATTAGCCATGCCCCACTTAACCAAATCCGAATGGAGAGTCCTCAGCGGATTGCTCTTCCTGAGTTTAGTGCCCTGCCTGGGCGGGCTACTCCGCCTTATTGATCTCGGCGCAGGAACCAGCCTAATGCCGGAGAACCCACGGATCGGCGCAGTACCACTACCTGTCGTAATTCATTTGATCGGTTCGATCCCATTTTGTGTGCTCGGAATTCTACAGTTCCTGCCGGGTGTCCGAAGAACCTACCCATACTGGCACCGCAAAAGCGGAAGACTACTGGTGATCACCGGCCTCCTCGCCGCGATCTCAGGACTCTGGATGACTCATTTCTATCACTTTCCCGCGGAGCTTCAGGGCCCGCTTCTCTATTGGGTTCGAATCATTGTCGGCTTCGGAATGATCGCTTCTCTTGCTATGGGGCTCACATCCATCTTATTGGCGCAGATCTCCGCTCACAAGGCATGGATGCTTCGTGCCTATGCACTCGGGCAAGGGGCTGGTACACAAGCGCTGATTGGGATCCCCTGGGCTCTACTCTACGGAGAATCCACCGGACTGACGCGTGATACTCTCATGACTCTCGCATGGATCATCAACCTGGTGATCGCCGAGACGGTAATCAGGAAACCTGGCAGCCACTCTTCTCGGACACGGCGAAGTCCTGAGATCACCATTTCGTAGGGAGAGCAGAGATTAAAGGTTTAAGAATCTTCCCGCCTCACACTCCCGGGCGTCTGGCCGGTCGCTTTCTTAAAGGCACGGGAAAAACTCGCTTCGCTCTCATACCCCAGCTGCTCTGCGATTTCTGCATGAGTCTGATCGGTATCGCGCAACCAGTTGCGGGCGACTTCGAATCGCCATTGCCGCAGGTAGGTCATCGGAGTTTCACCGACGAGATCAGCAAAACGGGCCGCGAGGCCGGAACGGGAAACGCCGACAGCGCTAGCAAGGGTTTCCACCGTCCACGGATGCGTCGGGTCGCGATGGATGAGAGCCAGAGCAT